>NZ_JBEAFZ010000010.1:0-61790 GCF_040062415.1 Klebsiella sp. GG_Kp173 | reverse complement strand
AACCTGCGACCAATTGATTAAAAGTCAACTGCTCTACCAACTGAGCTAACGACCCACTCTGGCGTCGCTTTGGGCTTGTTTGATATCCCTTGGCAACGGCGGCATATATTACTGATTTCAGAATTCAGCGCAACTAAAATTTCGATAAAGATCACTTAACTGCTGGCGATTCAGGCGACAAGACCAGAAATGACGCGATTTCTGGTCATGCCGTAATCAACCAAGGGCATTAAGTCGTTTTTGCGCTTGTTTCGCACCGTCGGTGCCGGGGAATTTGTTGATCACCTGCTGGTAAACCGCTTTCGCTTTCGCGGTATCACCTTTGTCCTGCATGATCACGCCGACCTTAAACATGGCGTCTGGCGCTTTTGGCGATTTCGGGTAGTTCTTCACCACCGAGGCGAAGTAAAACGCCGCATCGTCTTTTTTCCCCTTATTGTAGTTCAACTGTCCGAGCCAATAGTTGGCGTTCGGCTGATAAGTCGAATCCGGGTACTTTTTAACGAAGTTCTGGAACGCCGCCATGGCGTCATCCTGGCGTGAAGCATCCTTCACCAGGGCAATGGCCGCATTGTAATCGGTGTTCGCATCGCCGGTCATCGCCGGAGCGCCTGAAGAGGCCGCTGGCGCTGCGCTGGTAGCAGCCGCGCTCTGATCGCCGGAAGACGACGTCTGGGCGCCAGCCGCTGCTGCGCCACCCCCGCTCGTCAGCCCGTCAATCTGCAGCAGAATCTGCTTTTGACGCTCAACGATCTGATTCAGCTGATACTGGTTCTCCTGGATCTGACCACGGAGAGAATCAATGTCAGTCTGGTTATCAGAGAGTTGTTGCTGGAGTTGGGTTAAAAGCTGGCTGTGAGCATTGGAAATACGCTCGAGTTGAGTGACACGGTCTTCGACCGAGCCTGAGCCGACACTACTGATTGGCGCCTGAGCAAAAGCGGCCCAGGGGGCCGCTATGCCAACCAGTAACGACAGACTCAATAAATGATGTCTGAAGTTACTGCTCATGCAATTCTCTTAGTAAACCAGTACGGCGCGACGGTTTTTGGCATATGCCGCTTCGTCATGACCCAGTACTGCTGGTTTTTCTTTACCGTAAGAAACGATGGAGATCTGATCGGCAGAAACACCTTTGCCCTGCAGATACATCTTAACGGCGTTAGCACGACGCTCACCCAGCGCGATGTTGTATTCCGGCGTACCGCGCTCATCCGCGTGACCTTCTACAGTCACTTTGTAGGACGGGTTGCTGCGCAGGAAGTTAGCGTGCGCGTCCAGCATGGCAGCGAAGTCAGAACGGATATCGTACTTGTCCAGATCGAAGTAAACGATGTTGTTCTGCTGCAGCTGCTGCATCTGCAGACGAGCTTGCTCTTCAGAAGACATGTTGCCGCCGTTACCGTTAGCGTCCATACCAGTGCCGGCACCCAGCATGCCTTCACCGCTCTGGTCGTTGCTGGCGTTCTTGTTAGAAGAACATGCCGCGATTGCCATAACCGGCAGAGCGATCATCAGCCCTTTCAGCACTTTGTTCAGTTGCATTTCTTTGATTCCTTTAATAATCAATTATTTATTATCACAGATACGGCGACCAGGCAGGTGATTTTACCTGTCCATCAGTTGCCGGAAGACGCGCTTTGAAACGCCCATCTGTAGAAACCAGATTCAGCACGGATCCCATCCCCTGAGAAGAGCTGTAGATTACCATAGTGCCGTTAGGTGCCAGACTTGGCGTTTCGTCTAAAAACGTTGATGACAGAACCTGTACACCACCCGCTTCCAGATCTTGTTTGGCAATGTGCTGCTGGCCGCCGGCCGAGCTGACCATTACCATCGTTTTACCATCCGCGCTCACGTCAGCGTCCTGGTTCTGCGAACCTTCCCAGGTGATACGCTGCGGCGTGCCGCCATTAATATTGACTTTATACACCTGCGGACGACCGGCCTGGTCAGAGGTGAAGGCCAGGTTCTGGCTGTCCGGGAACCAGCTTGGTTCGGTGTTGTTGCTGCGACCGTTGGTCACCTGACGAATCTGACCCGAGCCCAGATCCATCACGTACAGGTTCAGGCTACCGGTTTTCGACAGCGCGAAAGCCAGTTTAGAGCCATCCGGCGAGAACGCCGGCGCGCCGTTGTGCTGCGGGAAGGAGGCAATCTGACGCACTGCGCCGTTCGCCAGGGTCTGCACCACCAGCGCAGAACGACCGCTTTCGAAGGTTACGTAAGCCAGTTTTGAACCGTCCGGAGACCAGGCCGGGGACATCAGCGGCTGGGAGGAGCGGTGAACCACGAACTGGTTGTAGCCATCATAATCGGAGACACGCAGCTCATACGGGAACTGACCGCCGTTGGTCTGCACCACGTAGGCGATACGGGTACGGAAGGCGCCTTTAATACCAGTCAGCTTTTCAAATACCGCATCGCTGGCAGTGTGCGCTGCATAGCGCAGGTACTGCTTAGTGACTTTGAAAGAGCCTTGCGCCAGCGTTGTGCCCGGCGCACCGCCGGTATCCACCAGCTGATACGCGACCTGATAAGAACCATCCGGGTTTGACGTCACCTGACCGACGACCACGGCGTCAATACCCAGCGCAGACCAGGCTGCAGGCTGCACTTCCTGGGGACTGGTCGGCTGCTGCGGCAGACGCGAGCGATCCAGCGGGTTGAATTTACCGCTGTTGCGCAGGTCAGCTGCCACGATACCGCCAACATCTTCCGGCGCAGCGCCCTGGCCGGCCCACTGGAACGGTACCACGCCGATGGGGCGCGCCGAGTCCACCCCCTGGGTGATCTCGATACGTACTTCTGCGTGCAGCACCGCCGCCCACAGCATTAAAAAACCAAATGCTACTCGTAATGCCTGCTTCATCATATCTCCCTTATCCGGGCGGAAAGCCCACGATAATTTAGCAGAATGTTAACAAACTCAAATACACAAAACTACCAAAACCCATGACCGCCCTATTTTCTTTCCCCCCGCTAACGCGGGGAGAAAAAGCGCTTAAGGTTTGAAGTCCAGTGGCGCATTTTTGAACGTTTCATAAACAGCCTGCGACGGCGGTTTAGGGAATTTGCTCATCCGACTGGTAGCCGCCAGCATTTGCTGGCAGAAAGCCGGATCGCCGCCTTCCGATTTCACACTCAACAACGTTCCATCCTGAGCCAGGTTTACGCGCAACGTACATACTTTACCCTTGTACGTATCCCAGTCATAGAGATGTCCTTTAATCGCGGCCTGCACCTGCGAAATATAGCTGGCAATCTCCGCCTGAGATGCACCGCCCTGCCCCGGTTTACTTCCTTTAGCAGGTGAAGAGCCACCTGTGCTACCGCTGGTGCTACCTTTCGGCGCATTCTTACCAGAGCTCAGATCGCCGAGCAGGTCGTCAACGCCGTCCGCTTCTTTCGCTGCAGCCGCTTTCTTCGCTGCCGCGGCTTTTGCTGCTGCCGCTTTGGCCGCTTTATCAGCCGCCGCCTTCTCAGCAGCTGCCGCTTTGGCTGCCGCTGCTTTTTCAGCTGCGGCGGCTTTCTCGGCGGCGGCCTTCTCCGCGGCCGCTTTTTGCGCGGCGGCTTTTTCTGCAGCCGCTTTTTCAGCCGCTGCCTGTTTAGCCGCTTCCTGCTGGGCCTTCTTCTCCGCTTCCTGTTGCGCTTTCTTCGCCGCTGCCGCTTCTGCTTTCTTCTGCGCCTCTGCCGCGGCTTTCGCCGCTTCTGCTTCCGCCTGTTTCTTCGCATCGGCCGCTGCTTTCGCGGCGGCGGCTTCGGCCTGTTTCTTCGCGTCAGCAGCCGCTTTCGCTGCCGCCAGTTCAGCCGCTTTCGCCTGGGCATCCGCCTTCGCTTTCGCCTCGGCGGCCGCTTTGGCCGCTGCTTCCTGCGCTTCTTTAGCCTGCGCATCCGCTTTGGCTTTCGCCGCCGCGGCAGCCTTGGCTGCGGCTTCCTCAGCCTGCTTCTGTTGTTCCTTCGCTTCTTTCGCCGCTTCCTGCGCCTGCAGCCGCTCCTGTTCGAGCTGTTTCAGCCGTTCCTGTTCCGCCGCCTGCTTCTCACGTAACTCTTCCGCCTGCTGCTGCGCCTGTTTTTCGCGCTGTTCAGCGGCGCGACGTGCGCTGGCCTGCTGCTGTTGCTGACGGTTATAGTTATTTACCACCGCCCCCGGATCGACCATGACGGCATCAATCGACGATCCCCCGCCGCCGCCGGCAGAGGCATCCAGATGCTCGTCAAACGAACTCCAGATCAGCAGCGCGATCAGTATGATGTGCAGCGCGACTGAAATGATGATCGCTCGTTTAAGCTTGTCGTTTTGTTCGGTTGCCTTTGACACTATCGGTTCCCAAAAACTGTTCGCCTGTACCCGCGATGCGCACCGACGGCGAGCTATACTCGCCGCCGAACGCCGCGCGGACGCACCTACCAGAAGCGATTAAATAGGTTTGGTCATCAAGCCGACCGATTTAACCCCTGCACTATGCAACAGGTTCAGCGCTTTAATAATTTCATCGTAAGGGACGTCTTTCGCACCGCCGATCAGGAATACCGTTTTCTCATTGGCTTCAAGACGACGCTTCGCTTCGGCAATCACCTGCTCCGGCGGCAGCTGGGACAGCGTCTCCTGCCCCACTTTCACGCTGTACTGCCCTACCCCGGAGACTTCCACAATCACCGGCGGATCGTCATTGCTTTTCACCGCTTGCGATTCCGTGGCGTCCGGCAGATCGACTTCCACGCTCTGCGTAATGATCGGCGCCGTTGCCATAAAGATCAGCAACAGCACCAGCAGGACATCCAGCAGCGGAACGATGTTGATCTCGGACTTCAGTTCGCGACGTCCGCGTCCACGTGCTCTGGCCATGGCTTACCCCTTATTGCTTTCGCTGGTGGTAAAAGCCTGACGGTGCAGAATGGCGGTGAACTCTTCCATAAAGTTGTCGTAATTCAGTTCAAGCTTGTTCACGCGCTGGTTCAGGCGGTTATACGCCATGACCGCCGGGATAGCAGCGAACAGACCGATCGCAGTGGCGATCAGCGCTTCGGCGATACCCGGCGCCACCATCTGCAGGGTGGCCTGCTTCACCGCGCCAAGAGCGATAAAGGCGTGCATGATCCCCCAAACGGTACCGAACAGACCGATATACGGGCTGATGGAGCCTACGGTGCCGAGGAACGGAATATGGGTCTCCAGCGTTTCCAGCTCGCGGTTCATCGAAATACGCATCGCGCGCGATGCCCCTTCGACGATCGCCTCCGGCGCATGGCTGTTGGCCCGATGCAAGCGCGCAAACTCTTTGAAGCCGCTGTAGAAGATCTGCTCCGAACCGGTCAGATTATCGCGACGCCCCTGGCTTTCCTGATACAAACGAGACAGTTCAATCCCGGACCAGAATTTGTCCTCGAACGCTTCAGCTTCGCGCGCGGCCGAGTTAAGGATACGCGTTCTCTGAATAATGATAGCCCAGGAAGCGATAGAAAAACCAATCAAAATCAACATGATAAGTTTAACCAGAAGGCTCGCCTTCAGGAACAAATCAAGGATATTCATGTCAGTCACTGCTTAAACTCCGCGACAATAGACTTGGGAAGCGCACGTGGCTTCATTAAGAGTGGATCAACGCACACAATGAGAACCTCAGCTTCGTTTAACACTGTATTCTCGACGTTGACGATTCGCTGCGTGAAAACCAAAGAGGTGCCGCGCATCGAGGTAATTTCCGTCTGGACTTCGAGCATGTCGTCGAGTCTGGCGGGGGCAAAATACTCCAGCGTCATTTTGCGAACCACGAAGGCAACGCGTTCAGCCAACAGAACCTGTTGACTAAAGTGATGGTGGCGCAGCATCTCTGTGCGTGCTCTTTCATAAAAAGCGACGTAACTGGCGTGGTAAACCACACCACCGGCGTCGGTATCTTCGTAGTAGACCCGAACCGGCCATCGAAACAGCGTTGTATTCACTTTACATCCCGGTAATGCAAAAAAAGGTTAGAGCTTTCAAACTTCGCTACTATACGCGCGGGAAAGATGGTTTGGAATGGGGGAAAGTAAACGGGGCGTAAATTTTTATGGGCTTATGCAAGCCCATAGCATTAACAGAGATCTCTTATTCAAAAGAAGAAAAAGAAGAGACCTAAAGCGAGCACGATATCAGCGATAAGCGGACAAAAAATCCCCTGCCAGTGAACGGCACGCGGGCGGAAGCCTACGCCGTGAATAACGCCGCTGCAAACTGCCCACATCAGCAAGAAACCATGCCAGATTTCCAGCTCGCTGGTCTTCGCGGCAAAGCGCGACGGATCCCAGAAGATGCAGCCTGCCAGCAGCAGCGCCATCAATAAGGAAAGCGCCCGGAGCGGGCGCTTGTCCATTATCGCGTACAGAGTAGCGATAAATTTCATCAGATTTCTTCTTTCTTCCCGGCTTTGGTGGCTTCCACGTGCTCAAGCGCCAGCGCGGTAATCACCCCAAAGGCACAGGCAAGAAGCGTTCCCAAAATCCATGCGAAGTACCACATATATAGCTCCTTACCTTAGTACAGCGAGTGGGTGTTCTTTTCGATGTCTTCGCGCGTGATGCGGCCAAACATTTTCCAGTAACACCAGCTGGTGTAGCCCAGAATGATCGGCACGAAGACAATCGCCACGTAGGTCATCAGATTCAGCGTCCGTTGGCTGGAGGTCGCGTCCCACATCGTCAGGCTGGCGTTCAGCATAGTGCTGGACGGCATGATGAACGGGAACATCGCGATACCGGCAGTCAGAATGATGCAGGCCAGGGTCAGCGAGGAGAACAAGAATGCCCAGGCGCCTTTATCCGCTTTGGTCGAAACGACGGTCAGCAGCGGCAGCACCACGCCCAGGGCAGGGATCGCCCACAGCGCTGGCATATTGTTAAAGTTCACCATCCACGCGCCAGCTTCACGCACCACTTCTTTGGTCAGCGGATTAGACGGGCCGGTATGGTCAATCACCGATTTCACCACATAGCCGTCGATACCGTAGTAGACCCACACGCCCGCCAGCGCGAAGCAGACCAGCGTCACCAGCGCCGCCACCGTGGAGACGGTGCGGGTGCGCAGGTGCAGTTCGCCTACGGTACGCATCTGCAGGTAGGTCGCGCCCTGGGTCAGGATCATCGCCACGCTGACGATACCGGCCAGCAGACCAAACGGGTTCAGCAGCTGGAAGAAATTACCGGTATAGAAGAGACGCAGGTATTCGTCGACATGGAACGGCACACCCTGCAGCAGGTTGCCGAAGGCCACGCCAATCACCAGCGGCGGCACGAAGCTGCCGATGAAGATGCCCCAGTCCCACATGTTGCGCCAGCGGGTGTCCTCGATCTTGGAACGGTAGTCGAAACCGACCGGACGGAAGAACAACGAGGCCAGCACCAGAATCATCGCCACATAGAAACCGGAGAACGCCGCGGCGTAGACCATCGGCCAGGCAGCGAACAGCGCGCCGCCGGCGGTGATCAGCCACACCTGGTTACCGTCCCAGTGCGGGGCGATGGCGTTGATCATAATCCGACGCTCGGTATCGTTACGGCCGAGGAAGCGGGTGAGCATGCCCACCCCCATGTCGAACCCGTCGGCGACGGCGAAGCCAATCAGCAGGATGCCAATCAGCAGCCACCAGATAAAACGCAATACTTCATAATCGATCATTTGACGACTCCTGTCTTAGCGTGCCGACTGAATAGCCGCAGAGGACTGTTCAAAGTGATAGCGGCCGGTTTTCAGGCTGCTAGGTCCTTTGCGGGCAAACTTGAACATCAGGAACAGTTCAGCCACCAGGAACAGCGTGTACAGGCCGCAGATCAGCAACATAGAGAAGATCAGATCGCCCGCGGTCAGCGACGAGTTGGCCACCGCCGTCGGCAGGACTTCACCAATCGCCCACGGCTGACGGCCGTATTCGGCAACAAACCAGCCCGACTCCACGGCAATCCATGGCAGCGGCAAGCCATAGAACGCGGCGCGCAGCAGCCATTTTTTCTCGCCGATACGGTTACGGATCACGCTCCAGAAGGAGGCGCCGATAATCAACAGCATCAGGATGCCGCACGCCACCATGATACGGAAGGCGAAGTACAGCGGTGCGACGCTTGGAATAGAGTCTTTGGTCGCTTTGGCGATCTGCTCTTCCGTGGCGTCAGCGACGTTCGGGGTATAGCGTTTCAGCAGCAGACCATAGCCAAGATCTTTCTTCACGTTATTGAACTGGTCGCGAACGGCCTGGTCGGTGGAACCGGCGCGCAGTTGCTCCAGCAGCGCATAGGCCTTCATGCCGTTACGGATACGCTCTTCGTGCTGAACCATCAGATCCTTCAGACCGATAACCGGCTTATCCACCGAGCGGGTGGCAATGATGCCCAGCGCGTAAGGGATCTGGATGGCGAAGTGGTTGGTTTGCGCATTCTGATCGGGAATACCAAACAGGGTAAAGGCCGCCGGCGCAGGCTGGGTTTCCCACTCTGCTTCGATAGCCGCCAGTTTGGTTTTCTGCACGTCGCCCATTTCGTAACCAGATTCGTCACCCAGCACAATAACGGAGAGGATCGCTGCCATACCGAAGCTGGCTGCGATGGCAAAGGAGCGCTTAGCAAAGGCAAAGTCACGGCCTTTCAGCATGTACCAGGAGCTGATAGCCAGGATGAACATCGCACCGGTGACATAGCCCGACGCCACGGTGTGAACAAATTTCACCTGAGCAACCGGGTTGAGCACCAGTTCGGAGAAGCTAACCATCTCCATACGCATGGTTTCAAAGTTGAAGTCCGATGCGATAGGGTTCTGCATCCAGCCGTTTGCGACGAGGATCCACAGCGCGGAGAGGTTGGAGCCCAGTGCGACCAGCCAGGTGACGGCCATGTGCTGAACTTTACCCAGACGATCCCAACCGAAGAAGAACAGACCTACAAAGGTGGATTCGAGGAAGAAGGCCATCAGACCTTCAATGGCCAGCGGCGCACCGAAGATATCCCCCACGTAGTGTGAGTAATACGACCAGTTAGTCCCGAACTGGAACTCCATGGTCAGACCGGTCGCCACACCCAGTGCGAAGTTGATACCAAACAACTTGCCCCAGAATTTGGTCATATCTTTATAAATCTGTTTGCCGGAAAGGACGTAGACCGTTTCCATGATGGCCAGCAGGAACGCCATACCGAGCGTCAGTGGCACAAACAGGAAGTGGTACATCGCGGTCAAGGCAAACTGTAAGCGCGACAGTTCGACTATATCTAACATCATGACTCCTTGCTCATCGCATGAAGACTCCGAAAATGAACCGAGAAGCTCTGGCTCATACGCATGCCCCAATACAAATTTTTATTTGTCGCCCGCCCGGAGCGGGTTTCAACCGAAAGTGAAACCACGCCAGGACAAGGTTACAAATACGTTAACGAAAAACCCAATTGATTCCCCAATATATTACGCCGCAATAACCTTACAATAAATATGTTTTTATTGTTCCAGTTTTACATTTTTCGACGGTGATCAATATATAGCGAAGATGGCCAGTTTAGGCCAATTTGACTTGAGACAATTTAACGTTTTTTGAAGGATTTTTCCAAGCATTAAGTATTGATATAAATCAATTTTTACTCTACGTGTTAATTATGTAGCCCAATAAAGAATATTGGTAAACTTAATGTTAATACTGTGTTTAAAGTATACTTTGATTGGTTACTAAAAAGGGAGAGATGAGAATCATAGGTAATATTATTTAACGCCACAGGAAAAAAAAGAAAAAAAGAGCCGATCTGATTAATGCTAGACCGCTCACAGTATTTTTTCCTGTTTTCTTATCCCCTCCCCCACTCTTTTTTTAGTGTCTGTTTTGTTTCCCTCCGGTACGGCCAGGGCATATTTTCATTTCCGACAACCGCACGTCGACAATATTTATGAAATAATTCTTAAAATCAATATGATAGATAAGGTTTTCGCCAAACGCGGGGTTTGCTGGCTCAGCGGCTTTCGGGAGAAGCGGATAACGGCCAAAAAAAAGGCCACCTGACGGTGGCCAACCATGTCGAAATCGGACAGATTTCTGCTTGCGGACAAGCAGAGAGGGTTTACTTGATGATCGCTTTCAGCGCTTCGCCGATATCGGCCAGGCTGCGAACGGTTTTCACACCGGCTGCTTCCAGGGCTGCGAATTTCTCATCAGCAGTACCTTTACCGCCAGCGATGATGGCGCCCGCATGGCCCATACGCTTGCCTTTCGGCGCGGTCACGCCCGCGATGTAGCCGACAACCGGCTTGGTCACGTGCTCTTTGATGTAGGCAGCCGCTTCTTCTTCCGCGCTGCCGCCGATCTCACCGATCATGACGATCGCTTCGGTCTGCGGGTCTTCCTGGAACAGCTTCAGGATATCGATGAAGTTAGAGCCCGGGATCGGGTCGCCGCCGATACCGACGCAGGTAGACTGGCCGAAACCGTAGTCGGTAGTCTGCTTAACCGCTTCATAGGTCAGGGTACCGGAACGGGAAACGATGCCCACTTTACCCGGTTTGTGAATGTGACCCGGCATGATGCCGATTTTGCATTCGCCCGGGGTGATCACGCCTGGGCAGTTCGGGCCGATCATGCGCACGCCCGCTTCGTCCAGTTTCACTTTCACAGTCAGCATATCCAGGGTCGGGATACCTTCGGTGATGGTGATGATAAGCTTAATGCCCGCGTCAATCGCTTCCAGAATGGAATCTTTGCAGAACGGCGCCGGAACGTAGATCACGGTCGCGGTAGCGCCGGTCGCTTCAACGGCTTCGCGCACGGTGTTGAACACCGGCAGGCCCAGGTGCGTGGTGCCGCCTTTGCCTGGCGTCACGCCGCCAACAATTTGCGTACCGTAGGCGATCGCTTGTTCAGAGTGGAAGGTCCCCTGGCTACCGGTGAAGCCCTGGCAGATAACCTTGGTATCTTTATTAATTAAAACTGACATTATTTCCCCTCCACTGCGGCAACAACCTGCTGTGCTGCGTCCGTCAGACTTTTCGCTGCAATAATATTCAGGCCGCTGTCAGCCAGTTTTTTCGCGCCCAGTTCGGCGTTGTTACCTTCCAGACGAACCACCACCGGAACGTTAACCCCAACTTCCGCTACCGCACCGATGATACCGTCAGCGATCAGGTCGCAGCGTACGATACCGCCGAAGATGTTCACCAGAACCGCTTTCACGTTGTCATCAGAGAGGATGATTTTGAACGCTTCGGTGACGCGCTCTTTGGTGGCGCCGCCGCCCACGTCGAGGAAGTTAGCCGGTTCGCCGCCGTGCAGTTTAACGATGTCCATGGTACCCATCGCCAGGCCCGCGCCGTTAACCATGCAACCAATGTTACCGTCCAGCGCGACGTAGTTCAGTTCCCACTGCGCAGCCTGCGCTTCACGCGGATCTTCCTGAGACTGGTCGCGCATTTCGCGCAGATCCGGCTGGCGGAACAGTGCGTTGCCGTCAGCGCCCAGTTTGCCGTCCAGACAGATCAGGTCGCCCTGCTTGGTGATCACCAGCGGGTTAATTTCGATCAGCGCCAGGTCGCGCTCCAGGAAAATGGTCGCCAGGCCCATGAAAATCTTAGTGAACTGCTGAACCTGCTTACCTTCCAGGCCCAGTTTGAACGCCAGTTCACGGCCCTGGTAAGGCATCGGGCCCGCCAGCGGATCGATGGCGATCTTGTGGATCAGGTGCGGGGTCTCTTCCGCCACTTTTTCGATTTCCACGCCGCCTTCGGTAGAGGCCATGAACACCACGCGACGGGAACTACGGTCAACGACCGCGCCCAGGTACAGCTCTTTGTCAATATCGGTCGCCGCTTCAACCAGGATCTGGTTAACCGGCTGGCCGTTCGCATCTGTTTGATATGTCACCAGACGTTTGCCCAGCCAGTGCTCGGCAAATGCGCGGATCTCTTCTTTGCTCTTTACCACTTTCACACCGCCCGCTTTGCCGCGGCCACCAGCGTGAACCTGACATTTCACTACCCACGGACCCGCGCCGATTTTTGAAGCGGCTTCTTCTGCTTCACGCGGAGTAGTACAGGCATAACCCACCGGCGCCGGTAAGCCATAGCGGGCAAAAAGTTGTTTTGCCTGATATTCATGTAAGTTCATGTGTTCAGTCCATCCTTCAGGGTGTAATTATCTTTAAACCTGTAGGCCTGATAACGGCGCTAACGCGTGTTATCCGGCCTACGGTAGGTAATACGCTTGCTGACTACACGTCCAGCAGCAGACGGGTCGGATCTTCCAGCAGCTCTTTAATCGCCACCAGGAAGCCTACCGACTCACGTCCGTCGATCAGACGGTGGTCGTAGGAGAGCGCCAGGTACATCATCGGCAGGATCTCTACCTTGCCATTCACCGCCATCGGACGGTCTTTAATGGCATGCATACCCAGGATGGCGCTCTGCGGTGGGTTGATGATCGGCGTGGACATCAGGGAGCCGAACACGCCGCCGTTGGTAATGGTGAAGTTACCGCCGGTCAGGTCATCTACGGTCAGCTTGCCGTCGCGGCCTTTCACTGCCAGCTCTTTAATATTCTTTTCGATATCCGCCATGCCCAGCAGGTCGACGTCACGCAGAACCGGGGTGACCAGGCCGCGCGGGGTGGATACGGCCATGCTGACGTCGAAGTAGTTGTGGTACACCACGTCGTCGCCATCGATGGAGGCGTTCACTTCCGGATAGCGTTTCAGCGCTTCCACTACCGCTTTCACGTAGAAGGACATAAAGCCCAGACGGATGCCGTGACGTTTTTCGAACGCCTCACCGTACTGCTTACGCAGATCCATGATTGGCTTCATGTTGACTTCGTTGAACGTGGTCAGCATGGCGGTGGAGTTTTTCGCTTCCAGCAGACGCTCGGCCACGCGTTTACGCAGGCGGGTCATCGGGACGCGTTTTTCAGAACGATTGCCCAGCTGCGGCGCCGGCGCGGCTGCCGCGGCGGAGGCTGGCGCTTTGGCTTCTGCCGGCGCCGGGGCTTTCGCCAGATGTTTCTCAACGTCTTCGCGGGTCAGACGGCCGCCGACGCCAGTGCCTTTGATGGCCGCTGCGTCGAGGTTGTGTTCAGCCAGCAGACGACGGATCGCCGGGCTCAGCGCGTCGTTGTTCTGCTCTTCCAGAGAGGCCTGCTGACGCTGCGCCGGCGTGGACGCCTTCGCATCGGCTTTTTCGCTGCTTTCTTTACCTGCGCTGTTACCTTCGCGCAGGCGGCCAAGGATCTGGCGAGACAGGACGGTAGCGCCCTCGTCTTCCAGCACTGCATCCAGAATGCCGTCCGCTGATGCCGGTACTTCCAGTACCACTTTGTCAGTTTCGATTTCGACCAGGACTTCGTCACGGACGACCGCGTCGCCCGGTTTTTTGTGCCAGGTGGCGACGGTTGCGTCAGCTACGGACTCAGGCAGGTCGGGAACCAGAATATCTACGCTACTCATTGTGTATCCTTTAATTAATCGACGTTCAGCGCGTCATTGACCAGATCTTGTTGCTGTTTCTGGTGAACGGACATATACCCTACCGCCGGAGAGGCGGAGGCCGGGCGGCCTGCATAACGCAGAGAGGCCCCAAACGGAATCACTTCACGGAAGTGATGCTGGCTGCAGTACCATGCGCCCTGGTTGAGCGGCTCTTCCTGGCACCAGACAAAATCATGCACGTGCGCATACGCTTTCAGCGCTTCCTGCACCGCCTGATGCGGGAACGGATAGAGCTGCTCGATACGAACGATAGCGACATCTTTTTGCTCGTTTTTGCGGCGCTGTTCCAGCAGGTCGTAGTAAACCTTACCAGAGCACAGCACAACGCGCTTCACAGCCTGCGGATCAAGTTGATCGATTTCACCGATGGCCGGCAGGAAAGTGCCGTTCGCCAGCTCATCCATGCTGGAGACTGCCAGCGGATGACGCAGCAGCGACTTCGGCGACATCACCACCAGCGGACGACGCATACCGCGCAGCGCCTGACGACGCAGCATGTGGTACACCTGCGCCGGTGTGGACGGTACGCAGACCTGCATGTTCTGCTCAGCGCACAGCTGCAGATAACGCTCCAGACGCGCGGAGGAGTGCTCCGGACCCTGGCCTTCATAGCCGTGCGGCAGGAGCATCACCAGGCCGCACATCCGGCCCCACTTCTGCTCACCGGAGGAGATGAACTGGTCGATCACCACCTGAGCACCGTTGGCGAAGTCGCCAAACTGCGCTTCCCAGATGGTCAGGGTGCGCGGCTCAGCGGTGGCGTAACCATATTCAAACGCCAGTACGGCTTCTTCAGACAGCACCGAGTCCCAAACGCGGAACTGGCCCTGACCGTTATGGACATGCTGCAGCGGGGTGTAAGTTGAACCATTGGTCTGGTTATGGATCACCGCATGACGATGGAAGAAGGTGCCGCGACCGGAGTCTTCCCCGGACAGACGCACCGGAATACCTTCATCAACCAGCGTGGCGTAGGCCAGGTTTTCGGCGCCGCCCCAGTCGAACAGCTTCTCACCTGCCGCCATCGCCTGGCGGTCGGCGTAAATTTTCGCTACGCGGGACTGCATTTCGATACCTTCCGGCACCGTGCTGATGCGTTTCGCCAGCTCCTGTAGACGCTTCGGCTCCACTTTATCCGGATAGCTCTCGTCCCACTCATGATTGAGGTACGGCGACCAGGTAAAGGAGTGCATGTTCATCGGACGCCATTCCTGCACCACGCATTCGCCGGCATCCAGCGCATCGCGGTAGAGGTTAACCTGCTCGGTCGCGTCTTCCAGAGTCGCCACCTTCTCCTGCTCCAGCTTGTCAGCATAGATTTTGCGCGGGGTCGGGTGCTTTTTGATCTTCTGATACATCAGCGGCTGAGTTGCGCTCGGCTCATCGGCTTCGTTATGGCCGTGACGGCGGTAGCACACCAGATCGATGAAGACATCGCGTTTGAAGGTATTGCGGAAATCCAGCGCCAGACGAGTGACGAACGCGACCGCTTCCGGATCGTCGGCATTGACGTGGAAAATCGGCGCCTGCACCATTTTACCGATGTCGGTGCAGTACGGGGTCGAACGCGCATCCAGCGGGTTAGAGGTCGTGAAGCCCACCTGGTTGTTGATAACGATGCGCACGGTACCGCCCACTTCGTAACCGCGGGCTTTCGACATGTTCAGGGTTTCCTGAACCACGCCCTGACCGGTGACGGCGGCGTCGCCGTGGATAGTGATCGGCAGAACCTTGTTGCTGCTCGGCTCGTCCAGACGATCCAGACGGGCGCGTACGGAACCGATAACCACCGGGCTGACGATCTCGAGGTGCGACGGGTTAAACGCCAGCGCCAGGTGCACCAGACCGCCTTCGGTTTCCATATCGGATGAGAAGCCCATGTGGTACTTCACATCGCCGGTACCGAGATGTTCTTTATGTTTGCCGGCGAACTCGTCGAACAGATCCTGCGGTTTTTTACCCAGCACGTTGACCAGCACGTTGAGACGACCGCGGTGCGCCATGCCCAGCACCACTTCGCGGGTGCCGCTCTTGCCCGCATGGCGGATCATCTCTTTGAGCATCGGGATCAGGGCATCGCCACCCTCCAGCGAGAAGCGCTTCGCCCCCGGGAATTTGGCGCCGAGGTAGCGCTCCAGGCCTTCCGCGGCGGTCAGTTCGCTGAGGAAGCGTTTTTTCTCTTCCGCGGTAAAGCTCGCTTTGCCGGCTACCGATTCAATGCGCTGCTGGATCCAGCGTTTTTCTTCGGTAGAGGTGATATGCATGTATTCCGCGCCGATGGAGCCGCAGTAGGTTTGCTTGAGGGCGGCAATCAGCTCGCCCAGCTTCATCGTATCTTTACCGATGGCAAATGAACCTACGTTATAGCTTTCCTGGAAATCGGCCTCGGTCAGATCGTGGTAGGCCGGATCGAGATCCGCCACTCTCTCTTGCTTCCACAGCCCCAGCGGATCGAGATTCGCATGCTGGTGGCCACGGAAACGGTATGCGTTGATGAGCTGCAGGACTTTAACCTGCTTCACATTGGTGTCTGGGTCGGAAATCGAAGAAGTGTAACGTGAGGCATCCTTCGCCAGTCGACGGAAATAATCACGCGTTTTGGAATGAAATTGATCCGGTTTAACTCCGGTGCCAGGTAACTGCTGGAACATTGAACGCCAGTTGGCGTCAACAGAGTCAGGATCGGTTAAGAAGTCTTCATAGAGCTGTTCTATCCAGCTCTGGTTCGAACCAGAGAGGTAAGAAGAGTCCAGCCAGGCTTTCATTGCGCCGTTCTGCATCGTGATCCCTTAAGCATTCATATGCTTATTTCGCCGTAGAAACTACCACGCACACCGAGTGCACGTGCCGGGGTTCACTTGTTGCGGACGAGTTGTGGTTTCTATCCGCTAAGGAACCTTTAAAAACTGCCATTAATCTTCGGCGTTCAGGCTGCGGTTGCGTTAGCTGCCTTCACTTACCCCGGTCACATAGTTCGCTATGCTCCCGGGGATGCGTTCAGTTGCCGCCTTACCTCGCACTGAACGCCTTGATTACTGGTACATCTTGTGGCGGTTTTTAAAGATTTCCTGCTATCCCTTCATACTTCAAGTTACATGTACGTTGTCCTGTAACTCGAATTATTTAGGGTATTCATTTCCCGGTAGCACAAACGCTACCGGGGTTACTGCTTTTGGTAGCCCGGATAAGCGGTAGCGCCATCCGGGACACACCGGGTTTCTTACGCGCTGCGCTGCAGCAGCATCGACTTAATATGGCCGATGGCGCGCGTCGGGTTCAGCCCCTTCGGACACACACTGACGCAGTTCATAATGCTGTGACAGCGGAATACGCTGAAAGCATCGCTCAGGCCGTCCAGACGCTCGCTGGTTTCGGTATCGCGACTGTCGATCAGGAAGCGATACGCAGCCAACAGGCCAGCCGGGCCAATGAACTTATCCGGGTTCCACCAGAACGACGGGCACGAGGTCGAACAACATGCGCAGAGAATACACTCGTAAAGACCATCGAGTTTCTCACGCTGCTCAGGCATCTGCAGATGCTCGCGAGCCGGAGGATTTTGCCCATTATTCAACAAGTAAGGCTTAATCTTCTCATATTGTGCATAGAATTGCCCCATGTCCACCACCAAATCACGGATAACCGGTAATCCTGGCAGCGGACGGATAACAATCTTCTTGCCCGGCTGATTCAGCGCGGAGATCGGCGTGATGCACGCCAGACCGTTTTTCCCGTTCATATTCAGGCCATCGGAACCACAAACCCCTTCACGGCAGGAGCGGCGGAACGACAGCGACGGATCTTTTTCTTTCAGCTGGATCAGCGCATCCAGCAGCATCATGTCACGACCTTCTTCCGCTTCGAGGGTGTAATCCTGCATGTGCGGAGCGTCATCAACATCCGGGTTATAGCGATAAATTGAAAACTCGAGTTTCATTTTCCTGTCTCCGCATTAGTAAGTACGAATCTTCGGCGGGAATGCCGGACGCAGTTTCGGTTCCATGTTGACGCTACGACGCGTCATGGATTCCGACTCTGGCAGATACAGGGAATGGCACAGCCAGTTTTCATCATCACGATCCGGGAAGTCGAAGCGGCTGTGGGCGCCACGGCTCTCGGTACGGAAGTTAGCGGATACGGCGGTCGCGTACGCGGTTTCCATCAGGTTATCCAGCTCCAGGCACTCAACGCGCTGGGTGTTGAACTCGCTGGAGGTATCGTCGAGACGGGCGTTTTTCAGGCGCTCGCGGATCACTTTCAGCTGTTCCAGACCTTTGTGCATCGCATCGCCTTCGCGGAACACCGAGAAGTTATGCTGCATACATTCCTGCAGCGCTTTGCGGATCGCCACCGGATCTTCACCGGAACGGGTGTTGTTCCAGCGGTTGAGGCGGTCCAGCGAGCCTTCGATATCGGATTCGCTGGCGTCGCGCAGCGTGCCCTGCTCGGCGATGGATTCCTGCAGATGCAGGCCCGCCGCGCGGCCGAAGACCACCAGGTCGAGCAGCGAGTTGCCGCCAAGACGGTTAGCGCCGTGGACCGATACGCAGGCGATTTCGCCTACCGCGAACAGGCCCGGGATCACCACGTCTTCGCCCTTCTCATTGACGGTCAGCGCCTGGCCGGTCACTTTGGTCGGAATACCGCCCATCATGTAGTGGCAGGTTGGGATAACCGGGATCGGCTCTTTCACCGGATCGACGTGAGCAAAGGTACGGGACAGCTCGAGGATACCCGGCAGACGAGATTCCAGAACCTCTTTACCCAGGTGATCCAACTTCAATTTCGCGTGCGGGCCCCACGGGCCATCGCAGCCGCGACCTTCGCGGATTTCGATCATGATGGAACGCGCCACCACGTCACGACCCGCCAGGTCTTTGGCGTTCGGGGCATAACGCTCCATAAAGCGTTCGCCGTGTTTATTGAGCAGATAACCGCCTTCGCCGCGGCAACCTTCGGTGACCAGAACCCCTGCCCCGGCGATGCCGGTCGGGTGGAACTGCCACATTTCCATATCCTGCACCGGCACGCCGGCACGGATGGCCATCCCGACGCCGTCACCGGTGTTGATGTGGGCGTTGGTGGTAGACTGATAGATACGGCCTGCGCCGCCGGTCGCCAGCACGGTGGCGCGGGCTTTAAAGTAGACCACTTCGCCGGTCTCGATGCACAGGGCGGTACAACCCACCACCGCGCCGTCCTGGTTTTTCACCAGATCGAGGGCATACCATTCGGAGAAAATAGTGGTGTGGTTTTTGAGGTTCTGCTGGTACAGGGTGTGCAGCAGGGCGTGGCCAGTACGGTCAGCAGCCGCCGCGGTGCGCGCCGCCTGCTCGCCGCCGAAGTTCTTCGACTGGCCGCCGAACGGGCGCTGATAAATACGGCCGTCGTCAAGACGGGAGAACGGCAGGCCCATGTGCTCCAGCTCGAGAATCGCTTCCGGGCCGGTCTTACACATATATTCGATGGCGTCCTGGTCACCGATATAGTCCGACCCTTTTACGGTGTCGTACATATGCCATTCCCAGTTATCTTCATGGGAGTTACCGAGCGCGACGGTGATGCCCCCCTGCGCTGACACGGTATGGGAACGGGTCGGGAAGACTTTAGAGAGCAGCGCACAGGTCTGTCCGCTCTGGGAAATTTGCAGCGCCGCGCGCATACCTGCGCCGCCGGCACCGATGACAACAGCATCAAACTCTCTGACTGGCAATTTCATTACACACCCCACACCACAACAAATCCATAAAGAACGTAAGCCACCAGCGCCACAACGATAGCCAGCTGCAGAACCAGGCGCAGAGCCAGTGGTTTAACGTAGTCCGTTAACACCTGCCACATCCCGATCCAGGCATGGATAAGAATGGAAACGAGAGCCAGCAGAGTGAAGACTTTAGTGAAGCCGGAGGCAAAGAATCCGGTCCACACTTCCCATGAGATCTCACCGGTGGTAGCGAAGAAGCCAACCATGTAGATGATGTAGAGGGTCAGAACGATGGCGGTAGCACGGACCAGAATAAAGTCATGTACGCCGTTGCGTCCCAGTGCTGAGGCGTTGCTTACCATACGAGGACTCCTGCGAGAAGTGAAAGCACGACAGTAATAACAAAAGAAATCTTGGCGGAACGTTTCCCTGCTTCGAGGGTTTCGTCCAGGTAACCAAAGTCCATCATCAGATGGCGGATACCGACAACGACGTGATAGGCCAGCGCGGTGAGAATGCCCCACATGATGAACTTCACAAAGAAGCTATCCATGATCGAGGCCGCCGTCAGAAAACCTTCAGGGGAGGAGAGGCTGGTGCCCAGCAGCCAAAGCAGAATTCCGACCGCCACGAAGGTGATGACACCGGAAACGCGATGGAGAATGGACGCTATCGCCGTGATTGGGAACCGTATCGTTTGTAGATCCAGATTGACAGGTCTTTGTTTTTTCACATTTCTTACCATGAATAACGCCCACATGCTGTTCTTATTGTTTCCTTCCTCCGGTCTGCTTGCGGGTCAGACAGCGTCCTTTCTATAACCAGAAGTCATGTTAAAACGTCTTTTCAGGCATTAAAACATCACTAAACAACGCTGGGTGGCTCGGGATTGCAGGGTGTTCCGGAGACCTGGCCGCAGTATAGGCCGTTCACAAAATCATTACAATTAACCTACATATAGTTTGTTGGGTTTTCTCCGGAACAGTGATCAAGGTCACGATAACAACATTTTTTTAATTTTTAATCACCTGATTTGACAAATATTAAACATTCTTGTTACAACCATTACCAGTTAAATGCAATAATGCTCAAAAGTTATGGGGTCACTCTTTCACCTGAGAATAAGTTATGTAACAGTGTGTCAGTATTGACCGATGTAATCAGGACAGTTATTAGTGGTATACAGGTTTTAATATTCGGACTGCTAAAACGCTGATTTGCTGTTGTTTCACCGCAGCCCTGAAGAACGTGCCATCAAGCGCCGTTGCTCTGTACCCTGCCCTTTTCGCTGACGCAGAGCTGTGTGCAACATAACAAACTGGTAACGTATACGGGCGCGGGCCGAAAGCAAATCCACCACCCGGCAGTCTTAAGCAATAAAGGCGCTAAGGAGACCATAAATGTCTGATGCTAAAGCAAAAATCACCCTGGGTGGTGACACTGCTATTGAACTGGATGTGCTAAAAGGCACGCTCGGTCAGGATGTTATTGATATTCGTAGTCTTGGTTCAAAAGGCGTATTTACCTTTGACCCAGGTTTCACATCTACCGCTTCCTGTGAATCTAAAATTACGTTTATCGATGGTGACGAGGGGATCCTGCTGCACCGCGGCTTCCCGATCGACCAGTTAGCGACCGAATCAAACTATCTTGAAGTTTGTTACATTCTGCTAAACGGTGAAAAACCAACCCAGGCCGAATATGACGAATTCAAAACCACCGTGACCCGTCACACCATGATCCATGAGCAGATCACCCGTCTGTTCCATGCGTTCCGTCGCGATTCTCACCCGATGGCCGTTATGTGCGGGATCACCGGCGCCCTGGCGGCGTTCTATCACGACTCCCTCGACGTGAATAACCCGCGTCACCGTGAAATCGCCGCCTATCGCCTGCTGTCCAAAATGCCGACCATGGCAGCTATGTGTTACAAGTATTCTATCGGCCAGCCGTTTGTTTATCCGCGCAACGACCTCTCCTACGCCGGCAACTTCCTGCGCATGATGTTCGCCACGCCGTGCGAAGAGTACGAAGTCAATCCGGTGCTCGAGCGCGCCATGGACCGTATTCTGATCCTGCACGCCGATCACGAGCAGAACGCCTCGACCTCGACGGTACGTACCGCGGGCTCTTCCGGCGCTAACCCGTTCGCCTGTATCGCAGCCGGCATCGCCTCTCTGTGGGGACCGGCGCACGGCGGCGCCAACGAAGCGGCGCTGAAAATGCTGGAAGAGATCAGCTCCGTTGAACACATTCCGGAATTTGTTCGTCGTGCGAAAGACAAGAATGACTCTTTCCGCCTGATGGGCTTCGGCCATCGTGTTTACAAAAACTACGACCCGCGCGCCACCGTGATGCGTGAAACCTGCCATGAAGTGCTGAAAGAGCTGGGCACCAAAGACGACCTGCTGCAGGTGGCCATGGAGCTGGAGCATATCGCGCTGAACGACCCGTACTTCATCGAGAAGAAGCTCTACCCGAACGTCGACTTCTACTCCGGTATCATCCTGAAGGCGATGGGTATTCCGTCCTCCATGTTTACCGTTATCTTCGCCATGGCGCGTACCGTGGGCTGGATTGCGCACTGGAACGAAATGCACAGCGACGGCATGAAGATCGCCCGTCCGCGTCAGCTGTACACCGGCTACGCCAAACGCGACTTCCAGTCCGACATCAAGCGTTAATCTCGCTGTCCGGATGATAAAAACGCGCCTGCTGGCGCGTTTTTTATGCCTGACGATGAAGCCTGGCGCTGACACTGCCTGCTGCCGGCTTAATGCTGGCAGTGCGGGCACCAGTAAAACGGCCGCGATGAGAGCATGGTCTTCTCAATCACGCCCCCGCAGCGCTCGCACTTTTCCCCATCGCGATGGAAGACCTTAAAGCGGAATAGCGCGCCGTGGTGCTTGTTGTTATCGGGCTGGCCGCGAGTGCGATAAGAAAGCCGTGGGATATCGAGTAGCGCGTGCGCCAGCGCATCCAGCTGTATTTCATTAAGCTCCGAGGCCTTATGCCCCCCGGTCAGCCCCACCTGCCAGAGGATTTCCACCCGCAGATAGTTACCCAGACCGGCAAGAAAAGCCTGAGCCAGCAGCAGGCCGGAAAACTGACGATTGCGGAATTTGGCCGACAGCAGTCGCGCTTTCACCTGCTCCGCGGTTAACGTCATATCCAGCACGTCCGGACCGACGCGCAGCAAGAACGGATGGTTGGCCTCCTGCTCCGCCGTGAGCATCTCAATGTCCGACGCGCTGTAGAGCAAAATCGCCTTGCTGGCCGTCTGTAGCCTGACGCGCAACACCCGGTTAGAGGCAGGCTGTTCGCCGGCCTCAACCACGCGCCAGACGCCGTACAGCTGATTATGGCTGTACAGGGTCAGGCCGCCGGAGAAGCGGGTCAGCAGGGCTTTGCCCCGGGTGTCGATATGGGTAACCCGCTGACCAATCAGTTCGGTTTGATAGGGTTGCAACCGGGGAAAAGCGAACCAGACGTCGGTTAAGGGTTCGTCTTTGATTGCTGCCTCCAGTGTATCCGCCGCGCGGCGGATCTCCGGACCTTCCGGCATACTTTCATCCTTTTGTTAGTGGGTGGCGCCGCCGCCCAGTTTACTATCCACCGGCTGGTGCAGGGCTACGGCTATGGCCGTCTCCAGCGCTTCCCGCACGGTGGCGGTCGCCATACTCGGCTCGCCGGGATGGGCCGCCGCCTGCGCCGGTAGCCAGGGAATATGGATAAACCCGCCCCTCACCTCATTCTGTCCCTGCAGCTTGTGCAGCAGACCGTACATGACGTGATTGCAGACGAAGGTGCCGGCAGTTTGCGACACCGAGGCCGGGATCCCATGATCGCGCAGCGCGCTGACGATCGCTTTGATCGGCAAGGTGCTGAACCACGCGGCCGGCCCGCCGTCGACGATCGGCGTGTCGATGGGTTGCTGGCCTTTGTTATCAGGGATACGCGCATCATCGACGTTAATCGCCACACGTTCGACGCTGATATCGACCCGGCCGCCGGCCTGTCCCACCGCGATAACCAGCTTCGGCTGCAGGTCTTCAATCGCCGCGTCCAGCGCCGACAGCGCCTCGCCAAACACGCAGGGAAGCTGCCTGGCGATCACCGGCTGACCAGCAATCATTGTACCGTCAAGCTGCTGCACCACTTCCCAGGAAGGGTTTACCGTCTCGCCGTCAAAGGGTTCAAAACCGGTGAGTAATACGCCCGCCATCGTCTTCTCCTTCGCGGTCCTTCAGATTGTCATATCTCAGCCTCTGGCTGAGCGCTGACCATAATATGGCGCCCGGCGAACGCCGCCCGCAAACGGCGGGCAAATTCGAGGGCATGCGGACCATCGCCATGCAGACATACCGTCTGCGCCACCACGTTCGCCCATTCGCCGCTGACGCTACGCACCCGGTGGTGTTGCACCATTTCGAGGGTTTGCGCCAGGGCCTGCTCTTCGCTGTCAATCAGCGCGCCGGGCTGGGTGCGCGGCACCAGGCTGCCGTCGGCCAGATAACCGCGATCGGCAAACACCTCCTGACGCGTCGTCAAGCCATAGCGTTGCCCAGCGCGGATCAGTTCGCTGCCCGCCAGACCCACCAGCACCAGCTGCGGGTTAACATCGCGGACCGCGCGGGCGATCGCGTCGGCCAGCGGCGGCGATTTGGCCGCCTGGTTGTAGAGCATGCCGTGCGGCTTTACGTGCTGCAACTCGCCGCCCTGAGTCTGAACGATCGCCGCCAGAGCGCCAATCTGATACAGCGTCTGGGCATAGACCGTTTCCGGCGGCAGCTCCATCGCCGTGCGGCCAAAATTTTCCCGGTCGGGATATCCCGGATGGGCGCCCACCGCGACGCCGTACTTCAGCGCCTCGCGCACGCTCTGCACCATCAGCCCGGCGTCGCCGGCGTGAAAACCACAGGCGATATTCGCCGACGACACCAGCTGGAGCAGCGCGCTATCGTTCGCCCCGCCTTCCCCGAGATCGGCATTGAGATCAATCATCATCGTGGAGTCTCCACGCCAGTTGTTCAAGATAACGCTGACAATCGGCCCGCGCCTTCAGCGCCTCCTCCAGCGAGCAGGCCACGAAATGGATCGGCTGCCCCAGCGGGATCTGCGCCAGCTGGTACATATCGGCATCGATGATGCAGGCGATCCGCGGATAGCCGCCGGTGGTTTGCGCGTCGTTCATCAGCACAATGGGCTGGCCGTTGTGCGGCACCTGCACCACGCCCGGCAGCAGGCCGTGCGACAGCATTTCGCGATCGGTGGTGCGTTTCAGCGGCTGCCCCTGCAGGCGGTACCCCATGCGGTTACTCTGCGGACTGAGCTTCCAGGGGGCGCGCCAGAATGACGCCTGCGAGGCCGCGTCAAATTCGTGGTACTCCGGCCCGGGCAGCGCACGAATGCGGTTGCCCAGCGGCAGCTGCTTGACGCCGCGCGGGGTGGTGAAGCGGCGGGCGGCTTTCCCGAGCTTCAGCTTGTCGCCGTCCTGCAGGCGGCGTCCTTCCAGACCGCCAATCCCCGCCTTGAGATCCGTGCAGCGCGAGCCAAGGACCTCGGGTACCGCAATCCCGCCCGCCACCGCCAGATAGCTGCGAATGCCATGCTGCGGCGTTTTCAGTACCAGCCGCTGCCCGGGCCGGTAGGCGGTGCGCCAGCCCACCCAGACCGCTTTACCGTCCAGCGTCGCTTCGCAGGCGGCGCCGGTCAGCGCAAACCAGCCGCTGCGGGCAAATTCGATCTCCACCTGGCCGAGGGTAATCTCCAGCCCGGCGGCATTCGCCTCGTTGCCAACCAGCAGATTGGCAATCACCAGCGAGGGATAATCCAGAGCGCCGCAGCGGCTGATGCCAGACTGGCGCAGGCCTTCTCGTCCACCGTCCTGTACCGAGGTGTACAGGCCGGCGCGGATCAGAGTCAACATACCCCCTCCTTTTGCGGCACAAAGCGAAGTTTATCGCCCACGCGCAGCAGCGCAGGCTCCTTCCGCGACGGGTCGAACAGCGTTAGCGAGGTCCGCCCCAGCAGCTGCCAGCCGCCGGGCGTCGCCAGCGGATAGATCCCGGTTTGCGCGCCGCCGATACCCACCGACCCGGCCGGGACGTGCACGCGCGGTTCAGCGCGACGCGGCGTCGCCAGCGCCGCTGGCAACCCGCCCAGGTAGGGAAATCCCGGCTGAAAACCAATAAACCAGACCAGATACTCCACCGAGGCGTGCAGCTCCACGACCTGCTTTTCACTGAGGCCGCTGTGCTGCGCCACCACCCCGAGATCCGGTCCGGCCTCGCCGCCGTAGACGACCGGAATGGTCAGCGAGCGCGACTCCGGCTCGATCGCGAGGCTCTCCTCCCACCAGCGCTGCAGACGGTCTATCGCCTCCCACGCCACCTCCTGCGGGCGGCGGAGCACCACAGTGATATTGTTCATGCCGGGAATGGCGTCAATCACTTCCTCATGGTTCGCCAGACGCTGGGCTAAGCCCCAGATCCGCTGCTGGCTCTCAAGGGTGACCGGCGGCTCCAGCTCCAGCACGACGGCCGTTTCTCCTAACAGATAACAACGCGCTCGCTGCACTTTTCTCTCTCCCGTCAGGCAGGGTTGGGAATATCAATAAAGGTGACGTCCAGGTCAGTGGTTTCCGTCAGCCATTCGCTGAGGGCGCGAATACCGCCCCGCTCGGTGGCGTGGTGGCCGGCGGCATAAAAATGCAGGCCCTGCTCGCGGGCGGAATGGATGGTTTGTTCCGACACCTCGCCGGTGATAAACGCGTCCACGCCAAAGCGCGCCGCGGCGTCGATAAAGCTCTGGCCGCCGCCGGTACACCAGGCGACGCGGCTGACGGTGTCCGGCCCGGTATCGCCGCACCACAGCGGCTTACGCCCCAGCCGCGCTTCAATCCATGAGGCCAGTTCAAGGCCGGAAACCGGCATCGACAGTTCGCCCCAGGGCACCAGCGGTTCGATTTCCCCCAGCACGTTAATCCCCAACAGATGCGCCAGTTGCGCGTTATTGCCCAGCTCGGGATGGGCATCCAGCGGCAGGTGCCAGCCGTAGAGATTGATATCATTGGCCAGCAGGGTTTTCAGGCGCCGGCGCTTCATACCGCGGATCACTGGCGATTCGTTTTTCCAGAAATAGCCGTGATGGACAATCACCGCATCCGCCTGAAGACGAACGGCCTCATCCAGCAGCGCCTGGCTGGCCGTCACTCCGGTGACGATCTTGTGCACCGTGTCGCGCCCTTCCACCTGCAGACCGTTAGGGGCGAAGTCACTGATGGCTGCACTATTGAGCTTGTCGTTTATCAGTTGTTCCAGTTCGCTATTTTTCATCGCCACTCCAGCAGATAATCAGGGTATACAAAGGCATAACATAACCAGATCCATTCGGGTCGTCGATAGTCCGCCTCCGACACTGACTATGACTTTTTACCGAATAGCGCAATTTGTCTATTCACCCCGCCGCGCATTCGTGTATATTTATGCACTAATAAAGCATATTAAATAATCAGAAAGCCCCTCAAGCCATGAATATGACTAATTAAACGCTATTCATGCAGAACGATCGACTTTCGCTTTAGGCCAGGAAACACACTTCTCATGAAGACAACATCATCGCAACCGCGGGCGATTTACTACGTCGTGGCGCTGCAAATCTGGGAATATTTTAGCTTCTACGGCATGCGCGCCCTGCTGATCCTCTATCTCACCAATCAGCTCAAATATGACGATAACCACGCTTACGCCCTGTTCAGTGCCTACTGTTCGCTGGTCTATGTAACGCCGATCCTCGGCGGCTATCTGGCCGATAAACTGTTAGGCAACCGGATGGCAGTCATGCTCGGCGCGCTGCTGATGGCCATTGGCCATCTGGTGCTCGGGGCCAGCGAAACCGCCCCGGCCTTCCTCTACCTGTCGCTGGCGATCATCGTCTGCGGCTACGGGTTGTTTAAATCCAACGTCAGCTGTCTGCTGGGCGAACTGTACGAACCCGCCGATCCGCGTCGCGATGGCGGCTTCTCGCTGATGTATGCCGCGGGCAATATCGGCTCGATCATCGCGCCGATCGCCTGCGGCTACGTTCAGGAGGAGTATAGCTGGGCGATGGGCTTTGCCCTGGCGGCCATCGGCATGGTGGCGGGACTGGTGATTTTCCTCTGCGGCAACCGTCATTTCCAGCATACCGCCGGCGTGAACCGCCAGGCGCTGTGCGCCCGCCGCTTCCTGCTGCCGAACTGGGGCTGGCTGCTGGTACTGCTGGTCATCGCGCCGCTGCTGATTGCCGTGCTGTTCTGGCAGGAGTGGTCGGTGTATGCCCTGATCGTGGCCACGGCCATTGGCCTCGCGGTACTGGCGCGGATCTACCTGCGTGCCGAGACCGATAAACAGCGCAAGGATTTGCGCCTGATCGTCGTCCTGACCGCCTTCAGCCTGCTGTTCTGGGCCTTCGCCCAACAGGGCGGCAGCTCCATCAGCCTGTATATTGACCGCTTCGTTAACCGCCATATCATGAGCTACGAAGTCCCTACCGCTATGTTCCAGTCGATCAACGCCTTTGCGGTGATGCTCTGCGGCATGGTGCTGGCGTGGCTGGTGAAAGAGAGCGTCGGCGGTAACCGCACCGTGCGCATCTGGGGGAAATTTGCCCTCGGTCTGGGCCTGATGAGCGCCGGGTTCTGCATTTTGACCCTCAGCGCCCGCTGGTCGGCGGCCTATGGCCAGTCGTCCATGCCGCTGATGGTGCTGGGACTGGCGGTGATGGGTTTTGCCGAACTGTTTATCGACCCGGTCGCGATGTCGCAAATCACCCGCATTGAGATCCCGGGGGTGACCGGGGTGCTGACCGGCATCTATATGCTGCTCTCCGGGGCCATCGCCAACTATCTGGCCGGCGTTATCGCCGACCAGACCTCGCAGGCGTCATTCGACGTCGCCGGGGCGGTGAACTATTCCATTGACGCCTACATCAACGTCTTCAGCCAGATCACCTGGGGCGCGCTGGCCTGCGTCGGCGTAGTGCTGGTTATCTGGCTGTATCACTCGCTGAAGGTCAGGACCCGCCGTCTGGCGGTGGAATAATCCCCTTTCTGGCGGCCTCCCAGGCCGCCAGCGTCTCCTGCCGCGCCTGCTTGTGATCGACTATCGGGCGCGGATAATCCAGCGTCACCCCCTGTTTATCCGCCCACACCCACGGCTGATGCAGCGCCTTCTCCGGCACCTTTGCCAGCTCCGGCAGCCAGCGACGCATAAACACCCCCTGCTTATCAAACTTCTCGCCCTGGGTGGTGGGATTAAATATGCGGAAATAGGGCGCGGCGTCGGTGCCCGTCGAAGCCGCCCATTGCCAGCCGCCGTTGTTCGCCGCCAGGTCGCCGTCAATCAGCTGGCTCATGAAATAGCGCTCCCCTGCCCGCCAGTCGAGGCGCAGATCTTTGGTCAGGAAGCTGGCGACAATCATGCGCAACCGGTTATGCATCCAGCCGGTGGCGTTAAGCTGGCGCATGGCGGCATCGACAATCGGAAAGCCGGTCTCCCCGCGCTGCCAGGCCTGCAGGGCGCCATCCTCTTCGCGCCAGGCGACCTTATCGGTCCAGGCGACAAACGGCCGACCTTTACAGAGTTTCGGATAGTAGACCATCAGATGGCGATAAAACTCGCGCCAGATCAGCTCATTAAGCCAGGTGGCGCCTGCCCCGCCATCCAGTGCGGCGTGGTGTTCCGTCAGCAGCCGATGCAGGCACTGGCGCGGCGACAGCACCCCGATGGCCAGGCAGGGCGACAGGCGACTGGTCCCTTCCACGGCCGGGAAGTCGCGCTGCCCCTCATAATCCGCCGCCGGTTGCTGACAAAACGCGCGCAGCCGCGCCAGCGCCGTTTTTTCATCCGCGGCAAACAGCAGCCCATCGAACGGCGTTTGCGGATAGTTAAGCTCCGGCACCGGCGGCGCCAGGCGAGCGGGCGCCTGGCGCGGCTTTGGCGCGGCCACGCACGCCGGCAATCCTTCCCGCAGCCGGCGAATAAACGCGTTCTTAAACGGGGTGAAGACTTTATACATTTCGCCGCCGCCGGTCAGTACGCTGCCGGGCGGCAACAGGACGCTGTCGTCAAATCCCTGGCAAATCACTTCGCTCAAGGAGCTCTCAACGGCGGCATCGCGCTGGCGTTCATTGAATTCGTACTGATAGTTGTAGAACAGGTGACTGACCTGGTGCTGCTGGCAGAAATGGGCCAGCCGCTCGACGCTGGCGCTAAAATCGTCCGCCTCTTCTACCCACAGCGGTATGCCCCGCTCCGCCAGCGCGGTGTGCAGACTGTGCAAATGGCTGGCGATAAAAGCGGCCTGCCGCGGCGCCAGGTGATGTTCGCGCCACTGCCCCGGGGTGGCAATATACAGCGCCAGCACCTGCGCCTGCGGATCGCGGCAGGCGGCGGCCAGCGCCAGGTTATCGTGAATGCGTAAATCCGTGCGTAACCAGACCAGATGGGTGGCCATATCACTCCTCACTCTCCGTCAGCAAAACTCATCTTATGATCTAAGCCGGCAAAAATAGCGCGCCCCGGCAAAATAAGCACCTGCCAATTCCGCTGCGGCGCCTGAAAACGAGTGTAGACAAGCGGCGAAAAAAAACCGCCGGGGCAACCGGCGGTTAGTGGTTTTCCTCGCAGCAGGGCGAATTAGTAGAAGTCGTGCGCGGCTTTTTCCGCCTGCGCCATCCACACCGGCTGCTCGCTGGTTTTCGACCATACACGGTGCAGCCAGCTGTAATAGCGGGCGCGATCCTTCCAGAACAGCATCACCGGCAGCGCCGCGACGCCAGCCACGACGGCGAAAGCACGACGCAGCAAAATAATATGAGCAGGATAAGCTTTGTACAACGCCATCATTTCTCTCCCCTTTGTCAGGCCGGCAAGCAGCGCCGGAAAATTAATCATGTTTGTCTGAGCAAAATAATACCGCTCTGGTTGTAATTTTACTACTCATCCGACCACTAAAAAGCACGTATTTATACTTAATTTACATTCGCCACGTAAATTAGTTACAAAAAAGTTAAATTAATACTAACCATTAGTTAATTTGTGCCTTTGTCATTTTTATACTTTTTTTACACCGCGCCCGCGGATTTTTGCGAAATCTTTGCGCCGTAATTTCTATTCTCCTGGTAAATCAAAAACACACCCGGAGGTGGATTGTGACTGCAGGCGTACTCACTGGCGTTGGGCTGGTGTTCCTGTTACTGGCTTATCTGGTTTATGCCTTGATACATGCGGAGGCATTCTGATGGCTGCCCAGGGATTTTTATTATTAGCCAGCTATCTGCTGGTATTGCTGGTGCTGGCGCGCCCGCTGGGGATGTGTCTGGCAAGAATGGTGAATGACATCCCGCTTCCCGGCCTGGCCGGGATCGAGCGCGTCCTGTGGAGCGTGGCCGGGATCCGCGCCGAAGAGATGGGCTGGCTGCAGTATTTGCTGGCGCTCCTGCTGTTCAACGCCCTCGGCGGCCTGGCGCTGTTTGCCCTGCTGATGCTGCAGGGCGTGCTGCCGTTTAACCCGCAGCACCTGCCGGGGCTGACGTGGGATCTGGCGCTCAACACCGCGGTCAGCTTTGTCAGCAATACGAACTGGCAGGCCTACGCCGGCGAAAGCACCATGAGCTATCTCAGCCAGATGGTGGGGCTGACGGTGCAGAATTTCCTCTCCGCCGCCACCGGCATCGCCGTGGTCTTCGCCCTGACCCGCGCCTTCGCCCGGCAGAAAATGTCCACCCTCGGCAATGCCTGGGTCGACCTGACGCGCATTACCCTGTGGCTGCTGCTGCCGCTCTCTCTGCTGGTGGCCCTGTTCTTTATTCAGCAGGGCGTGCCGCAGAACCTGCAGGCCTACCAGCCCTTTACCACCCTCGAAGGGGCGCACCAGCTGCTGCCGATGGGGCCCGTCGCCTCACAGGAAGCGATTAAGCTGCTGGGCACCAACGGCGGCGGTTTCTTTAACGCCAACTCCGCCCATCCGTTTGAAAACCCGACGGCGCTGACCAATCTCGTGCAGATGCTGGCCATCTTCCTGATCCCGGCGGCGCTGTGCTTCGCCTTCGGCGAGGTGGTGAGCGATCGCCGCCAGGGGCGCGCCATCCTGTGGGCGATGACGCTGATCTTTATCCTCTGCGTCGCCGTGGTGATGTGGGCGGAAACCCGCGGTAACCCGCACCTGATGACGCTGGGCGCCGACAGCAGCCTGAATATGGAAGGTAAAGAGAGCCGCTTCGGTATTCTCGCCAGCAGTCTGTTCGCGGTGATCACCACCGCCGCCTCCTGCGGCGCGGTCAACGCCATGCATGACTCCTTCACCGCGCTGGGCGGGATGGTGCCGATGTGGCTGATGCAGATTGGCGAAGTGGTGTTCGGCGGCGTCGGCTCGGGTCTCTATGGCATGCTGCTGTTCGTTATGCTGGCGGTGTTTATCGCCGGCCTGATGGTCGGCCGCACCCCGGAGTACCTCGGAAAGAAAATCGATGTCCGGGAAATGAAAATGATCGCCCTGGCCATTCTGGTCACCCCGACGCTGGTGCTGCTCGGCACGGCGCTGGCGATGATGACCGAGGCCGGCCGCGCCGGGATGTTCAACCCCGGACCGCACGGCTTTAGCGAAGTGCTGTACGCCGTCACTTCGGCGGCCAATAACAACGGCAGCGCCTTCGCCGGCCTGGGCGCGGCGACGCCATTCTGGAACCTGCTGCTGGCGTTCTGCATGCTGGCTGGACGCTTCGCCGTCATCATTCCGGTGATGGCTATCGCCGGCTCGCTGGTGGCGAAGAAAATTCAACCGGCCAGCCCCGGCACCCTGGCCACCCACGACGCCCTGTTTATCGGTCTGCTGATCGGCACCGTGCTGCTGGTTGGCGCCCTGACCTTTATTCCTGCGCTGGCGCTTGGCCCGCTGGCCGAACACTTTTCCTTACTTTGAGCGATGCGGAGCACCCTGTTATGAGTCGCAAACAATTAGCCCTGCTGGAGCCGACGCTGGTGCGCCAGGCGCTGCTGGATGCCGTTAAAAAACTCAGCCCGATGGTGCAGTGGCGCAATCCGGTGATGTTTATCGTCTGGGTGGGCAGCCTGTTAACCACCCTGCTGGCCATCGCCATGGCTGGCGGCGCCCTGACCGGCAGCGCCACTTTTACCGCCGCCATCAGTATCTGGCTATGGTTTACCGTGCTGTTCGCCAACTTTGCCGAAGCGATGGCGGAAGGCCGCAGCAAAGCCCAGGCCAATAGCCTGAAAGGGGTGAAAAAAACGGCCTTCGCCCGTAAGCTGCGCGCCCCGCAGCATGACGCGACGGTCGACCACGTGCCGGCGGAAGACCTGCGCAAAGGCGACGTGGTGCTGGTGGAAGCAGGGGATATTATCCCCTGCGATGGTGAAGTCATCGAAGGCGGCGCCTCGGTGGATGAAAGCGCCATTACCGGCGAGTCTGCTCCGGTGATCCGCGAATCCGGCGGTGATTTCGCCTCGGTGACCGGCGGGACGCGCATCCTCTCCGACTGGCTGGTGATCCGTTGCAGCGTTAACCCGGGAGAAACCTTCCTCGACCGGATGATCGCCATGGTGGAAGGCGCCCAGCGCCGTAAAACGCCGAACGAAATCGCCCTGACGATCCTGCTGATCGCCCTGACGCTGGTGTTCCTGCTGGCCACCGCCACCATCTGGCCATTCTCGGCGTGGAGCGGCAATGCGGTCAGCGTCACCGTACTGGTGGCGCTGCTGGTGTGCCTGATCCCGACCACCATCGGCGGTCTGCTGTCGGCCATCGGCGTCGCCGGGATGAGCCGTATGCTGGGCGCCAACGTGATCGCCACCAGCGGCCGCGCGGTGGAAGCGGCAGGCGACGTTGATGTGCTGTTGCTGGATAAAACCGGGACCATTACGCTCGGCAACCGCCAGGCCTCCGCTTTCCTGCCGGCGCGCGGTGTGGAAGAGCGAACCCTCGCCGATGCCGCCCAGCTCTCCTCGCTGGCGGACGAAACCCCTGAAGGACGCAGCATCGTGGTGCTGGCGAAACAGCGCTTTAACCTGCGCGAACGCGATCTGCAGTCGCTGCACGCCACCTTTGTCCCCTTTACCGCGCAAACGCGGATGAGCGGCATCAATATCGATCAGCGCATGATCCGCAAAGGGTCGGTGGACGCCATTCGCCGCCACGTAGAGGCCAACGGTGGCCACTTCCCTGCCGATGTCGAGAAGCAGGTGGAAGAGGTCGCCCGCCAGGGGGCCACGCCGCTGGTGGTCGCCGAAGGGGAAAAGGTGCTGGGGATTATTTCACTCAAAGATATCGTCAAAGGCGGCATCAAAGAACGTTTCGCCCAGCTGCGCAAAATGGGCATTAAAACGGTGATGATCACCGGCGATAACCGCCTGACCGCCGCGGCGATCGCCGCCGAGGCCGGCGTCGACGATTTCCTCGCCGAAGCGACGCCGGAAGCCAAGCTGGCGCTGATCCGCCAGTATCAGTCGGAAGGTCGGCTGGTGGCGATGACCGGCGACGGCACCAACGACGCGCCCGCGCTGGCGCAGGCCGACGTGGCGGTGGCCATGAACTCAGGCACCCAGGCGGCGAAAGAGGCGGGCAACATGGTCGATCTGGATTCCAACCCCACCAAGCTGATTGAGGTGGTCCATATCGGCAAACAGATGCTAATGACGCGCGGCTCGCTGACCACCTTCAGTATTGCCAACGACGTGGCGAAATATTTCGCCATTATTCCGGCGGCGTTTGCCGCGGTCTATCCCCAGCTGGCCATGCTGAACGTGATGGGCCTGCATTCGCCATCGTCGGCGATCCTCAGCGCCGTTATCTTCAACGCGCTGATCATCGTCTTCCTGATCCCGCTGGCCCTGAAAGGGGTGAGCTATCGCCCGCTCTCCGCCTCGGCGATGCTGCGCCGCAATCTGTGGATCTACGGCCTCGGCGGTCTGCTGGTGCCTTTTATCGGTATTAAAGCCATCGACCTGCTGCTAACCCTGAGCGGTCTGGTGTGAGGAACAAACTATGTCATTGATTCGTCCAGCACTTGTGCTATTTATTCTGTTAACCCTGCTCACCGGCGGCGTTTATCCTCTGCTGACCACCAGCCTGGGGCAGTGGTGGTTTAACTCACAGGCCAACGGCTCGCTGATCCGCATGAACGGCGAGGTGCGCGGCTCGGCGCTGATTGGCCAGAACTTTACCGCCGCAGGCTATTTCCAGGGTCGCCCGTCAGCCACCGCGGAGACAGCGGATAACCCGATGGCCTCTGGCGGCAGCAACCTCGCCGCCAGCAACCCGGCGCTGGATAAGGCGGTGAGCGAGCGGGTGCAGGCCCTGCGCGCCGCAAACCCGGATGCCGACCCGCGTGTGCCGGTCGAACTGGTCACCACCTCGGCGAGCGGTCTCGATAACAACCTGACCCCGGCCGCCGCGCTGTGGCAGGCGCCGCGGGTGGCCAAAGCGCGCCAGCTGAGCGTCGACCAGGTGACCGCGCTGGTTAACCAGGCCACACAAAAGCCGCTGCTGAGCTTCCTTGGCCAGCCGGTGGTCAATATACTGCAACTCAATATGGCGCTGGATGCCCTGAAGGATAAGTAAATGAGTGACGAGCCGCTGCGTCCGGACCCTGACCGCCTGCTGCAGCACACCGCCGCCCCGCATCGCGGCAAACTAAAAGTGTTCTTCGGCGCCTGCGCCGGGGTGGGGAAAACCTGGGCGATGCTGGCGGAAGCGCAGCGGCTCCGGGCGCAGGGGTTGGATATTCTGATTGGCGTGGCGGAGACCCACGGCCGGAAAGAGACCGCCGCGATGCTGCAGGGCCTGAGCACCCTGCCGCCGCGGCGGCTCGCCCACCGCGGGCGCTACGTGTATGAGTTCGATCTCGACGCCGCCCTCGCCCGCCGTCCGGCGCTGATTCTGGTGGATGAGCTGGCGCACAGTAATGCCCCCGGCTCCCGCCATCCAAAGCGCTGGCAGGATGTGGACGAACTGCTGGAGGCAGGGATTGACGTCTTCACCACCGTTAACGTCCAGCATCTGGAAAGTCTGAATGACGTCGTCAGCGGGATCACCGGCGTGCAGGTGCGAGAGACCGTCCCCGATCCCTTCTTTGACGCCGCGGACGACGTGGTGCTGGTGGATCTGCCCCCTGACGATCTGCGCCAGCGGCTCAATGAGGGCAAAGTCTATATCGGCGGCCAGGCCGAGCGCGCTATCGAGAACTTTTTCCGCAAAGGGAACCTGATTGCGCTGCGTGAACTGGCCCTGCGCCGCACCGCCGATCGCGTCGATGAGCAGATGCGCGCCTGGCGCGACCGCCAGGGCCAGGAGAAAGTCTGGCACACCCGAGACGCGATCCTGCTCTGTATCGGGCACAACACCGGCAGCGAAAAGCTGGTGCGCGCCGCCGCACGGCTCGCCGCCCGTCTGGGCAGCGTCTGGCATGCGGTGTATGTCGAGACCCCTTCCCTGCACCAGCTACCGGAAGCCCGGCGACGGGCCATCCTCGCCGCGCTGCGTCTGGCCCAGGAGCTGGGCGCCGAAACCGCCACCCTCTCCGACCCGTCAGAAGAGAAAGCGGTTCTCCATTACGCCCGCGAACACAACCTTGGGAAAATTGTCATCGGCCGCCAGAGCAAGCGCCGCTGGTGGGATCGTAGCGGTTTTGCCGACCGTCTGGCTCGCCACGCGCCGGACCTCGATCTGGTGGTCATCGCTCTGGATGAAAAGCCCTTCCCCCTTCAGGCGCGCGCCAGCGACAGCCGTCCGGCGCTGGAGAAATGGCGGCTACAGCTGCAGGGCTGCGCGGTGGCGGTGGCGCTATGCGCCATCATTACCCTGGTGGCCATGCAGTGGCTGATGGCCTTCGAAGCCGCCAACCTGGTGATGCTCTATCTGTTAGGAGTGGTGATCATCGCCCTGCTCTATGGCCGCTGGCCGTCGGTCCTGGCGACGGTGATCAACGTTATCAGCTTCGATCTCTTTTTTGTCGCCCCGCGCGGCACGCTGGCGGTGTCCGATGTCCAGTATCTGCTCACCTTCGGCGTGATGCTCACCGTGGGCCTGCTTATCGGTAACCTCACCGCCGGCGTGCGCTACCAGGCGCGGGTGGCGCGCTACCGCGAGCGGCGTACCCGCCATCTGTATGAGATGTCCAAAGCGCTGGCGGTGGGTCGTAGCCAGCAGGATATCGCCACCACCAGCGAGCGGTTTATCGCCTCCACCTTTCAGGCCCGCAGCCAGCTGCTGCTCCCGGACGCCCAGGGGAAACTGCTGCCCTTAACCCACCAGCCCGGGTTGACGCCGTGGGATGATGCCATCGCCCGCTGGAGCTTTGATAAGGGTCAACCCGCCGGCGCCGGCACCGATACCCTGCCCGGCGTGCCGTATCAGATCCTGCCCCTGAAGAGCGCCGCCCGCACCTGGGGCCTGCTGGTGGTGGAGCCGGCGAATCTGCGCCAGCTGATGATCCCGGAGCAGCAGCGGCTGCTGGAGACCTTCACCCTGTTGGTGGCCAGCGCCCTGGAGCGTCTCACCTTGACCGCCAGCGAAGAGCAGGCCCGACTAACCAGCGAGCGCGAAAGCCTGCGTAACTCGCTGCTCGCCGCCCTCTCGCACGATCTGCGTACCCCGCTGACCGTGCTGTTTGGCCAGGCGGAAATCCTGACCCTCGATCTGGCCAGCGAGGGCTCGAAGCATGCCCCGCAGGCCAACGAAATCCGCCAGCATGTGCTCAACACCACCCGGCTGGTGAACAACCTGCTGGATATGGCGCGGATCCAGTCCGGCGGTTTTAATCTGCACAAGGAGTGGCTGACGCTGGAGGAGGTGGTCGGCAGCGCGCTGCGCATGCTCGAACCGAGCCTCGGCGGCCAGCACGTTCAACTGGATTTACCCGATCCGCTGCAGCTGGTGCATGTTGACGGGCCGCTGTTCGAGCGGGTGCTGATTAATCTGCTGGAGAATGCCCATAAGTATGCCGGCGCCCGGGCGGACATCGGTATTCGCGCCGAAGCGGACGCCCGGCAGCTGTCGCTGGAAGTATGGGATAATGGTCCAGGGATCCCGGCGGGCCAGGAACAGGCTATCTTTGATAAATTCGCCCGCGGCAACAAAGAATCGGCGATCCCCGGCGTCGGGCTGGGCCTTGCCATCTGTCAGGCCATCGTCGACGTCCACGGCGGGACCATCTCCGCCAGCAACCGGCCAGAGGGCGGCGCCTCATTCCGTGTTACACTGCCGGGAGAAACGCCCCCTGAACTGGAAGAGCTATCTGAGGAATTGTGATTAACGTTCTGATTATCGAAGACGAACACGCTATCCGTCGCTTTCTGCGCACCGCGCTGGAAGCCGACGGCATGCGCGTATTTGAAGCGGAAACCCTGCAGCGCGGGCTGATCGAAGCCGCCACCCGTAAGCCCGACCTCGCGATCCTCGATCTCGGCCTGCCGGATGGTGACGGCATTGATTTTATTCGCGACCTGCGCCAGTGGAGTCAGATGCCGATTATCGTCCTGTCAGCGCGTAGCGAAGAGCATGACAAAATTGCCGCCCTGGATGCCGGCGCCGATGACTACTTAAGTAAACCCTTTGGCATCGGCGAGCTGCAGGCCCGCCTGCGCGTCGCGCTACGTCGCCACGGCGCGGCGCAGGCCGACGAGCCGGTGGTGCGCTTCGCCGACCTGGAGGTCAATATCCCTGCCCGCCGCATCCTGCGCGGCAGCGAAGAGATCCACCTGACGCCCATCGAGTTTCGTCTGCTGGCGGCGTTATTGAATAATCCCGGCAAAGTGCTTACCCAGCGCCAGCTGCTGAATCAAGTGTGGGGCCCTAACGCCGTGGAGCACAGCCATTATCTGCGGATCTATATGGGTCACCTGCGGCAAAAGCTGGAGGCCGATCCGGCGCGCCCGCAGCATCTGCTGACCGAAACCGGGATTGGCTATCGCTTTATGCCCTGAGCCCCGCCTCTGCAGTACCAGAGGCTGGTGATTTTCAGCCCTTCAGAGAGCAGCAGGAAGCCTGCCAGGATCGCTAAATGCCTGACGCCGGCGGCCTGAATCAGCCACAGACCCAAAGAAAGCGAAGGCTGCATAAACACCAGCCTGAGCGGCGCCTGCCCCCAGGCCAGCCACAGCCCATAGCGGCTCTGACGGAAAAAGAGGATCATCGACAACGGGATGCTGATAATCAGCAGCACATTTAGCGGATAGAGCCAGACCGCCGCAGAGCCCCAGGTGTGCAGCAGCTGGAGATAAGCCAGCAGGTCGTCGTAAAAAGGGAGTCGGCGGTGGGCAATATTCCACCATAAGAATTGCAGGACGAAAAAGAGATCCATCCACGCCCAGAACAAAAACAGGGACTTCCGTTGTATTTTCATCGCTATCCTTGCGAAAAAAATCAGGCCCGCAAGGGGCCTGATAATCGTGCGCCGTTAAGCGTTCTTCAGCACTTCACTGACAATCTCTACCGCTTCTTTTTCAATCAGCTTGCGATGTTCTTCGCCGAGGAAGCTTTCGCAGTAGATCTTGTAGGCGTCTTCGGTGCCTGACGGGCGTGCCGCAAACCAGCCGTTGTCGGTCATCACTTTCAGGCCGCCAATCGCCGCCCCGTTGCCCGGCGCCGCGGTCAGACGAGCGGTGATTGGATCCCCCGCCAGGGTGTCAGCACTGACCATTTCCGGCGACAGCTTAGACAGCGCCGCTTTCTGCGCGGAGGTCGCGGAAGCCTGCAGACGGTTGTAGCTCGGCGCGCCGAAGCGTTCCGCCAGCTCGTTATAGTGCTCCTGCGGGTTTTTCCCGGTCACTGCGGTGATTTCCGCCGCCAGCAGGCACATGATGATGCCGTCTTTATCGGTGGACCACGGCGTGCCGTCGAAGCGCAGGAAGGAGGCCCCGGCGCTCTCTTCGCCGCCGAAGCCGAAGCTGCCGTCGAACAGGCCGTCAACGAACCACTTAAAGCCCACCGGCACTTCCACCAGCTTGCGGCCCAGATCGTTCACCACGCGGTCAATCATCGCCGAGGAGACCAGGGTTTTACCGACCGCCACCTCTTTGCCCCACTGCGGACGATGCTGGAACAGGTAGTTAATCGCCACCGCCAGGTAGTGGTTCGGATTCATCAGCCCGGCAGGGGTGACAATCCCGTGACGGTCGTAATCCGGGTCGTTGGCAAATGCCAGATCGAACTTATCGCGCAGCGCCAGCAGGCCCGCCATCGCACATTCCGAGGAGCAGTCCATGCGGATGGCGCCGTCTTTATCGAGGTGCATAAAGCGGAAGGTCTGGTCCACCTGGTCGTTCACAATGGTCAGATTGAGCTTGTAGTGCTCGCCAATGCGCTTCCAGTATTCGATACCGGACCCGCCCAGCGGATCGACGCCCAGCGTCAGGCCCGCTTTCTGGATCGCCGCCATGTCGACGATGTCCGCCAGGCCTTCAATGAACGGCTGCACCAGATCCTGCTCTTTGACGTGGCCGGAAGCCAGCGCCGCGTCCAGAGAAATGCGTTTCACACCCTGCAGGCCAGCGGCAAGCAGTTCGTTGGCACGGTTTTCCACTACTTTGGTGACGTTGGTATCAGCCGGACCGCCGTTTGGCGGGTTGTACTTGATACCGCCATCTTCCGGCGGGTTGTGTGACGGGGTGATCACAATGCCGTCCGCCAGCGGACCGCCTTTTTTGTTATGCACCAGAATCGCGTTGGAAACCGCCGGCGTCGGGGTGAAGCCGTTGTTTTCCTGAACGATAACGTCAACGCCGTTGGCGGTTAACACTTCCAGCACCGAAATAAACGCCGGCTCGGACAGGGCGTGGGTATCTTTACCGACATAGCACGGACCGGTGATCCCGTTCTTCGCACGATCTTCCGCAATAGCCTGGGCGATGGCCAGGATATGCGGTTCGTTGAAGTTGTGACGCGCCGCGCTGCCGCGATGGCCGGAGGTGCCGAATTTGACCGCATGCTCCGCATTACCGACTTCAGGCTTCAGCACGTAGTACTGAGCAGTCAGTTGGGCGACGTTAATCAAATCACTCTGTTGCGCAGGCTGCCCCGCACGTTTATCGATTGCCATTGCCTGATCCTTCTGGTGCAAATGTTAAAAAGCTAGATCGTGCCGCAAACCTTTTCAATCAGTTCCGCAGGGAACTGCATCGACTGCATGATGTGCTCAATCATGCTGCATTTACGGCCGGTATTGGTATTGGTGATCACCCACCACGGTGTACCAGGAACCTGTTTCGGTTTGGTCTGATTACCGCTTTTCAGCAGCGTACGCGCATCTTCCGCGAAGTAAACGCGCGTGCGGCCGTGCAGAGACTCAGTGGCCTCGGCAAATGCTTTACTGTCCAGGGAATAGAGGGTGGTCAACACCAGCATAAAACGGTTCACCGCGCGCTTCTGCTCGGCGTATTCATCAGATAACAGCATCTCGCGCATGGCGCGGACTTTATCTTTCACCGGGTTAGCGGGTTTCACCTCAGCGGCAGGCGTGGGCGCCAGCGTCGGCGCGGCTTTGCTGACCGGTGTAGCCGGTTGGGAAACGGCGGAAAATTTCAGCATACGCCGTAAAATGTCGGATGCGCTCTCACCGATATGCAGAGTGTGGCTGGCAATATAGCGGTAGAGTTCATCATCAACTTCAATTGTTTTCATCTTAATCCAGTGCGATATCTTTTCTGAATACAAATCGTTGGGATTATAAGTACAAATCCCAACCGCGGATAGCGTCAAACCAGGATGGCGGTAAAACTCAGAAAACTTCTGGGTCTTGCAGCCGGATGGCAGAATGTCCAACATAATACCCTAACCCGACGGAGCGAAAAAAAGAACTTTGCCATGAAATTAAATAGCCGAGCGCAATCTGCACAGAATCCGCACAACCACTCCCCGATCGTGCTGGTCCATGGTCTGTTTGGCAGCCTGGACAACCTGGGCATCCTCGCCCGCGAGCTGATCGCCGACCACGATATTCTGCAGGTCGATATGCGCAACCACGGTTTGTCGCCGCGGTCGCCAGAGATGACCTACCCCGCGATGGCGCAGGATCTGCTCGACACGCTCGATGCACATCAGATTGAACGGGCCACCTTTATCGGCCATTCGATGGGCGGCAAAGCGGTGATGGCGTTGACCGCCCTGGCCCCGGAGCGCATCAGCGGTCTGGTGGCTATTGATATCGCGCCGGTGGATTATCACGTTCGCCGCCATGATGAGATCTTCGCCGCTATCCGCGCCGTCAGCGAATCCGCCGCCAGCACTCGCCAGCAGGCGGCGCAGGTGATGCGCGAGCATCTGCAGGAAGAGGGCGTGATTCAGTTCCTGCTGAAATCTTTCGTCGACGGCGACTGGCGCTTCAACGTCCCGGTGCTGTGGGACCAGTACCCGCATATCGTCGGCTGGGAAACCATCCCGGCCTGGCCGCACCCAACGCAGTTTATTCCCGGCGGCAACTCCCCCTATGTGACCGACGCCTACCGCGACGCGCTGCTGGCCCAGTTCCCGCAGGCTCGGGCCCACGTCATTGCCGGCGCCGGACATTGGGTCCATGCCGAGAAACCCGAGGCGGTGTTGCGCGCGATCCGCCGCTATCTGACGAGCATAGCCGCCTGATTGGCTAAAATATGCCCGACCGCGCCGCAGAATGCCCGCGGTCGTTGGCGCAGCCGTTCGCCTGATGTATGATGGCGCGCTATCTGCGCCGGCTAGAGCCCGGCAGCTTGTTTCCCCGAAGTCACTCAGAATCATGGCAAAAGAACAAACGGACCGTACGACATTAGATTTGTTCGCAAACGAGCGTCGCCCGGGAAGACCGAAAACCAATCCGCTGTCGCGCGATGAACAACTGCGCATCAACAAACGTAATCAGCTGAAACGCGATAAAGTGCGCGGGCTGAAGCGCGTGGAGCTAAAGCTCAACGCCGACGCGGTCGATGCGCTCAACGAACTGGCGGAAGCGCGTAATATGAGCCGCAGCGATCTCATTGAAGAGATGCTGATGACGCAATTAACCGCCCTGCGCAGCCAGGGAAAACTCTAACTTTCCGCGAAAAATCCGCATTCATGTAGCAGAGTGTGCAGTCGGGCGTGATTGCTGTTTCCGCGCCCTTGCCTGTTCTGCTATGATTGCCGTTATCTGTGGGCATCGCGTCCCTACCACATCATTTAAGTTTCAAGAGGTTATTTTACTCATGGCAATCATCGGCATCTTTTTTGGCAGCGACACCGGCAACACCGAAAATATTGCAAAAATGATTCAAAAGCAGCTTGGTAAAGATGTTGCTGATGTTCACGACATTGCCAAAAGCAGCAAAGAAGATCTGGAAGCCCACGACATCCTGCTGCTCGGCATCCCGACCTGGTACTACGGTGAAGCGCAGTGTGACTGGGACGACTTCTTCCCGACGCTGGAAGAGATCGACTTTAACGGCAAACTGGTGGCGCTGTTCGGCTGTGGCGACCAGGAAGACTACGCCGAGTACTTCTGCGATGCGCTGGGCACCATCCGCGACATCATTGAGCCGCGCGGCGCGACCATCGTTGGCCACTGGCCGACTGCCGGCTATCACTTCGAGGCCTCTAAAGGCCTGGCGGATGACGACCACTTCGTCGGCCTCGCCATTGATGAAGACCGCCAGCCGGAGCTGACCAACGAGCGCGTTGAGAAGTGGGTGAAGCAGGTGGCCGAAGAGCTGCACCTCGAAGAAATCAAAAACGCCTGATGATTAAGCGGCGCAATCATTGAGTTGCGTCGCATTAATAGACAAAAGCAATCAAACTAATAGCTACAAGTTTTTAACTTTTAATCACATATCTGTACAATGTCCTCTGATTCTACGAGGCACGTGACGCAGTTTGTAGCTGGTGCCTCGTTTTTGACAGCAAACCAGGCCCGATACTTGCAGTTTTCATTTACCAGTGGCAGTTCTATAATGAGACGCATTACGTCGGGTTAATTTCTGTATGACTTCCGTTGAAGGAAGTAGATCGTTTAGCAACAGGACAGATTCCGCATGACTGACAACAATACCGCATTAAAGAAGGCTGGCCTGAAAGTCACACTTCCTCGACTGAAAATCCTTGAAGTGCTGCAGGAACCGGATAACCATCATGTCAGTGCGGAAGACTTATATAAACGCCTGATCGACATGGGCGAAGAGATTGGTCTGGCGACCGTTTACCGCGTCCTCAACCAGTTTGATGACGCCGGTATCGTGACTCGTCATAATTTTGAAGGTGGTAAATCCGTTTTCGAACTGACTCAGCAGCATCACCACGATCACCTGATCTGCCTCGACTGCGGCAAAGTGATCGAATTCAGTGATGACTCTATCGAAGCGCGCCAGCGTGAAATCGCTTCCCGTCACGGCATCCGCCTGACCAACCACAGTCTGTATCTGTACGGCCACTGTGCGGAAGGTGATTGCCGCGAGGACGAACACGCCCACGACGCGGTGGAAAAGTAATTCCCCGCTTCGCCTGCTCTGAAAAGCCAACCAGTCGGTTGGCTTTTTTATGGGCGCTTCTGCCGCGCTTCCCGCTCACGTCCCGGCGGCGCCCCTCGCGAGTCCCCGCTTTGTCCGGAGAGTTGATATGGAACTTCGCCAGCTACGCTATTTTGCGCGCATTGTTGAAACCGGCAGCATGGGCCGCGCCGCGCTCGATCTGAATATCGGCGTCTCGGCGCTCAGCCAGCAGATCGCGCGTCTGGAAAATGAGCTGGCCATTCGCCTCCTGCAGCGGACCTCCCGCGGCGTGACGCCCACCAGCGCGGGCCTCGCTTTCTACTCACAGGCGCAGCTGGCGCTGCGTCATGCCGATGATGCCATCCTCGCCGCCCGCGAGGCGCGGCTGTCGGGCCACGTCAGCGTCGGCATGGCCCCCAGTACCGCCTCCGTTCTTGGCGTTCCGTTCATCAACGCGATGCGCGAGAGCTACCCCGACGTCCGCCTGCACCTGGTGGAAAGCCTCTCCGGGAATCTGGAGCGGATGATCAACACCCGCCAGCTGGATTTAGCCATCGTCTTCCAGCAGGAGAAGATCCTGCGCTGGAGCGCCAGACCGGTGCTCGAAGAGCGCCTGTTCCTGATTGGCACCCATGCGCTGTTGGCCTCGCTGCCGGATGACCCTGTTTCCCCTGACCAGCTCACCACCCTGCCGCTGATTATGCCAAGCCAGGGCCACGGCCTGCGCGGCAGGCTGGAGGCGGTTTGCCAGCAGCACAACCTCAGCGTTGAGGTGGTGGCGGACATTGACGGTCTGGCCCTGCTGATGCAGGCCGTGCGCAGCGGGCTGGGCGCCACCCTGCAGCCCGGGGCCGCCATTTCCCATCTCGACCATCAGGCGCTGAGGGTGATCGGCATCGCTAATCCGGTCCTCAGCCGCCCCAACTTTCTGGTCAGCCTGTCGGATGATGAGCTCACCCCGGCAGGCCTTGCGGCAAGGGTAATACTGAGCAAAGTCATGCGCCAGCTGGTGGAGTCCGATCGCTGGCCAGGTGCTACCCTTTACGTTAACTAAACCCCTCTTTAGCGCTACGCCATAGCGCCCTGCCGCCGTTACCGCCTACATTCCCATTACAAATTTAACAATTAATTAAATTACAAGGGAACCGATAATGGTGGATGTACTGGTCATTGGCGGCGGCAATGCCGCGCTATGCGCCGCCTTAACCGCCCGGGAAGCCGGCGCCTCGGTGCTGCTGCTGGAGGCGGCGCCGCGGGAGTGGCGAGGCGGCAACTCGCAGCACACGCGTAACCTGCGCTGTATGCACGATGCGCCACAGGATGTGCTGGTCGACAGCTACCCGGAAGAGGAGTACTGGCAGGATCTGCTGCGCGTCACCGAAGGGAACACCAACGAAGCGCTGGCCCGGCTGGTGATTCGCACCTCATCCCAGTGCCGGGACTGGATGCGCCAGCACGGGGTTAACTTTCAGCCGCCGCTCTCCGGCGCCCTGCACGTGGCCCGCACCAACGCCTTTTTTATGGGCGGCGGTAAAGCGCTGGTCAATGCCTATTACCGCAGCGCAGAGCAAATGGGGGTGCAGATCCGCTACAACACGCCGGTACAGGCCCTGGAACTGCGCAACGGTGAATTTGTCGCCGCGCTGGCGGGCGAGGAACGGATTGTCGCGAAAAGCTGCGTTCTCGCCGCCGGCGGATTTGAATCCAACCGCGAGTGGCTGCGCGAGGCCTGGGGGCAAAATGACCGCGGCGAATGGCCCGCCGATAACTTTCTCATACGCGGCACGCGCTTCAACCAGGGGGTGCTGCTCAAGTTTATGATCGACGCCGGGGCCGATATCATCGGCGATCCTTCTCAGTCCCACTGCGTCGCCATTGACGCCCGGGCGCCGCTCTATGACGGCGGGATCTGCACCCGCGTCGACTGCGTTTCGCTGGGGGTGGTGGTCAACCGCGATGCCGTGCGCTTTTATGATGAAGGGGAAGATTTCTGGCCTAAACGCTACGCCATCTGGGGCCGACTGGTCGCCCACCAGCCCGGCCAGATCGGCTACTCGATCATCGACAGCAAAGCCATCGGCCACTTTATGCCCCCGGTCTTTCCCGGCGCTCAGGCCAATACCATCGCGGAACTGGCCCGCCAGCTGGGGCTTGACGGCGAACGCTTAGCGCAAACCATCGCCGACTATAATGCCGCCTGCGCGCCGGGCCAGTTCGATCACACCCGCCTGGATAACTGCGCGACCTCCGGCCTCACCCCGGCGAAAACTCACTGGGCGCGCCCCATCGATACGCCGCCTTACTACGGCTACGCCCTGCGTCCGGGGATCACCTTCACCTACCTCGGGCTCTACGTCGACGACACCGCCGCCGTCCATTTCGCCGGTCAACCCAGCCGTAATCTGTTCGTCGCCGGGGAAATGATGGCTGGCAACGTGCTGGGCAAGGGCTACACCGCCGGCGTTGGGATGTCGATCGGCACCACCTTCGGCCGTATCGCCGGCCAGCAAGCCGCCCGGGCGGCGCAGCAGGAGAAACACCATGAAGTCGCTTGAAAAGCTGATCATTGACGCGCAGATCATCACCGAACCGGAAGCGGAAGTCGAACGGGTGATGCAGGTGTGTAACGCCTGCCGCTACTGCGAAGGGTTTTGCGCCGTGTTCCCGGCGATGACCCAGCGCCTGGCCTTTGGCAAGGCGGATATCAACTATCTGGCTAACCTGTGCCATAACTGCGGCGCTTGCCTGCACGCCTGCCAGTACGCGCCACCGCACGAGTTCGCCATTAACGTGCCGAAGGCGATGGCCGAAGTCCGGCTCGAGACCTATCAACACTACGCCCAGCCCGCCGCCTTTGGCAGCCTGTACCGCCGGGCCGGCATGACCACCGTGCTGGCGCTGGTCGGCGGCCTGATTGTCTTTCTGCTGCTGGCGATGGGGCTCAAAGGCTCGCTGCTTCATCCGCCGCTGGCGGGCGACTTCTACCAGATATTCCCCCATAACCTGCTGGCGTGGATGTTTGGCTCGGTCTTTGTGCTGGCGATTGGCTTACTGATGACCGGGGTGATCCGCTTCTGGCGCGAGATCTCCCCTGGCCAGCCGCAACCGATTGATATCGCGAAGGCATCCCATGATGCGCTGACGCTGAAATATCTCGACGGCGGGCACGGGAAAGGCTGCAACGAAGCCGATGACGCCTTCACCCTGCTGCGCCGCCGATTCCACCACTGCACCTTCTACGGTTTTATGCTCTGCTTCGCCGCCACCGTGGTGGCCACGGGCTATCACTATATCGCCGGCCGGGAAGCCCCCTACCCGTTCTTCAGCCTGCCGGTGCTGCTCGGCACCCTCGGCGGCATCGGCCTGCTGGTCGGCCCGGCGGGCCTGCTGTGGCTGAACCTGCGCCGCTCGCCGCTGCACGGCGACGCGCGGCAGAAGCCGATGGATCGCGGATTTATTCTGCTGCTGCTGCTGACCAGCTTCACTGGCCTGGCGCTGTTGGCGGGGCGGGATACCTCGTGGATGGGCATCCTGCTCGCCATCCACCTCGGGGTGGTGATGGCCCTGTTCTTAACCCTGCCGTATGGAAAATTTGCCCACGGATTTTATCGCTGTGCGGCGTTACTCAAGTGGGCGATTGAGAAACGCCGCGGAAAACAGGTGGGCGTCGCCGGCGACTGACCTACCCCCTCTGCACCCGATAACAACAAGATAAAGACAATGGAGAGCACCCGCTATGACCCAACAACCCACCCGCGCCGGCACCGTCGGCGCTATCCTCCGCGTGACCAGCGGTAATTTTCTCGAACAGTTCGACTTCTTCCTGTTTGGCTTTTACGCCACCTATATCGCCCGCACCTTCTTTCCGGCGGAGAGCGAGTTCGCAGCTCTGATGCTCACCTTTGCGGTATTTGGTTCGGGCTTCCTGATGCGTCCCATCGGCGCGGTGGTGCTCGGCGCCTATATCGACAGAATCGGTCGCCGCAAAGGGCTGATGGTTACCCTGGCGATCATGGGCTGTGGGACGCTACTTATCGCCCTGGTCCCTGGCTATCAGACTATCGGTGTGCTGGCGCCGATCCTCGTATTAGTGGGCCGTCTGCTGCAGGGGTTCTCGGCGGGCGTCGAGCTTGGCGGAGTGTCGGTCTATCTCTCTGAAATCGCCACACCGGGCAATAAAGGCTTCTATACCAGCTGGCAGTCCGCCAGCCAGCAGGTGGCTATCATCATGGCGGCGCTGATCGGCTATGCGCTGAACGCCACGCTGGAACATGAGGAGATCGCCGCCTGGGGCTGGCGCATCCCCTTCTTTATTGGCTGCCTGATCATTCCGCTGATTTTCGTGCTGCGCCGCTCGCTGCAGGAAACCGAGGAATTCCTGCAGCGTAAACATCGCCCGGATACCAAAGAGATCCTGACCACCATCGCCAGGAACTGGCGCATTATTACCGCGGGGACCCTGCTGGTGGCGATGACCACCACCACGTTTTACTTTATTACCGTCTATACGCCAACCTACGGCAGAGCGGTGCTGCACCTCAGCGCCCGCGACAGTTTGCTGGTAACCATGCTGGTGGGCATCTCCAACTTCATCTGGTTACCGATTGGCGGAGCCATCTCTGACCGGATCGGTCGTCGCCCGGTGCTGATGGGAATTACCGTGCTGGCGCTGCTCACCACCTGGCCGGTGATGCACTGGCTTACCGCCGCGCCGGATTTCACCCGTATGACGCTGGTCCTGCTGTGGTTTTCGTTCTTCTTTGGCATGTATAACGGCGCGATGGTGGCGGCCCTCACCGAAGTGATGCCGGTTTATGTCCGCACCGTGGGCTTTTCGTTGGCCTTCAGCCTCGCCACCGCCATTTTCGGCGGCCTGACGCCGGCTATCTCCACTGCCCTGGTCGAGCTTACCGGCGATAAAAGCGCGCCGGGATGGTGGCTAATGTGCGCTGCACTGTGCGGCTTCATTGCCACCGCGCTGCTGTTTGTGCGCCTGAGTCGCGGCTATCAGCCGGCGGAGAGTCAGCGCTAAAAAAGCAAACGGGCGGAGATATGCTCCGCCCGTTTGCCGCTGCCGTCTGGCTTAATGGGTCGAATTATTGCTGCGGATCTCTTTCCAGATCTGGTCGCAGCGCGCTTTTACCGCCTGATCGTTGCCGGTGCGGGTAGCCTGGATACACTGCTGATAATCCAGCACCCGGACGCTCTCCTGGTTAGCAAACTGCTGGTGCTGTTTATCCTCTTTCAGGACATTCAGTACGCTCTGGCAGGCTTCAATCTTGTCCGGATTGCCTTCCGCCGTATTAATACAAGCGCTATAGGCATCTTTCAGTTTGGTGTCTTCTTTCGGAGCCGGGGACGTGGTGCAGGCCACCAGAGCCGATGCCATCATGGCAATAAGCAGCATTTTTTTCATTGTCATTCTCCCAGAGGTGCGGCAGGCTCATGCCCGCCGCGCAGGCATTAGAAAATGGTGAACGGGGCGATAACCATGAACTTCACGTCGCGCTCATCCTGGAAGATGTTGCCGTAGCCGCCGCTCCAGCTCGGAATATCGGAATGGTTGTCGTACTGGGTAAAGTGCAGTTTAAACAGCGTGCCCTTCGCCCGGCCTTCCTGCACGGTATACATGGCATCGAGGCTATAGGCCGACTCTTTCAGGCGATAGTCAGGGTCATAGTACGCATCCGGAGAAGCCATTCTGCCAGGCTTCGCATCCCAGGCGTACACATAAGACGCGCCAAACGCCCAGCCCGGCATATCCCAGTTTTTCATGTCATACATCGCGCCGAAGAAGACCGCTTTTTCACCGTTGGCATTGAAGTCGGAACGGTTATCCCACCAGATATCGAGACGACCGTTGGAGGAGGCGTAGGTCGGGGTCATACGCTGCAGGAAGTAGCCCTGCTGGCCATCGGCCTTCACCCAGGTCCCTTCCAGACGCAGATCCAGCACATCCGCTACTTTATAGCCAAAGGTTAACGCCTGCAGCCATGCGGTGCCGTCATAGATGTCGTTGACCCCGCCGTTGCTGACCTTATCGCGAGTGCCGTAGAACTGGTAGCTGGTGCTCAACGGCGCGCCGGCGACGTCAAATTTGTAGCTGGCTTTAGCAAAGTACTGATCGATATAGCCCTGAGCCTGACCAAATGCCGCCTCCAGCACCAGGTCGTTTTTGAAATCATATTTGGCGCCGATGGAGTGAAGATAATCAACTTTGGTCTTCTTATCGTTCTGGTAGAAATCATCCATTTCGATATGCCATGGCGCTTTATACTCGTTCGTCCACATGTAGGAGAAACTTAACGCGCCCGCGGTGCCATAGTCGAAGTTGGCCCCGGCTTCCGCCCCCTGATAGGTCCCCGGCATGAAGCTCCAGTGCGGCGCCAGCAGGGTCTGACCGGTCGGCTGAATGTAGCCCGCGCGCGCCCACGCCGGACCGTATTTGAATTTCGCGGCGGCTTTATACAGGCTGATGCCGCTCTTATCGCCGGAGTAGTCTTCGTCATAGGCTTTGTTGCGCGACGAGAAGGCGATTTCGTTCGGGTGGCCGCTGTCGCCGTTCTCCGCCATTTCAATCGCGGTAAACGCCGCAATATCAAGGCCAAACATATCGGCGGCATAGCCGGACTGGAAGTCCAGGTTGGCGTTCCAGGTGGAGTGGGAAAGGTTGGTTTTGTATTTGTCGCCGTCGGTCACATCTTTACGGTCACGCTCACGCTGCCAGTAATAGATACCGCCGGTTAAAGTAGAATCATCGATAAAGCCTGCTGCGCTGGCCTGCGGAATCACAACCCAGCCCGACATCGCGGTGACGGCGGCAATAGCCAGCGCCAGCGTACTACGTTTGCCACTAAACGTACGCATGTGCATATCCTCTTTGACGTTTTAAAAGGCGAAGACCAGAGGTCATTCGCTAAAAAATAAATAAAACTGCAAAATGTGGGGCGGCGAAAAAGGCCGCGAAACCACTGTAGATAGACTATTTTTCGTGACGCGAATTATCAATGTTTTTCGTGAGGCAAAGCTTAAGATTATGACAAAGCGCACATAATTTATGTCGTTTTGTTACAGTCTTATCTCTGATGATTTTGTCATGGAAGTCATTGCTAAATCAGGGAAAAATGCGAAGACTGAAAGCGATTACATTGGTTTTTTATATGAGACAGGAAACATCAGAAGCGTTATTTATTTCCGGAGCGAAACAGAATTAATTCGCTTCGCGAAAATAAAAAGAGTAATTGGCTGATTCTGAAACAAAAAAAAGCGCCGCAGAGTGCGGCGCTTTGACGGTAGGGAAAATGTTATTCGCCCGCTTTCGCCCAGGTATCGCGCAGACCGACGGTGCGGTTAAACACCAAACTGGTTGCGGTTGCATAGCGGCTGTCGAGGCAGAAGTAACCTTCACGCTCAAACTGGTAAGCTTTACCGGCTTCCGCCTGCGCCAGGCTCGGCTCCGCGTAACCCTGTTTGATCACCAGCGATTCCGGATTGATCACCGCGAGGAAATCCTCCGCTGCGCCCGGGTTTGGTACGCTGAACAGGCGATCGTAGAGACGGATCTCTACCGGCAGCGCATGCGCCGCGCTCACCCAGTGGATCACGCCTTTGACCTTGCGGCCGTCAGCCGGATCTTTGCTCAGGGTGTCGGCATCGTAGGTGCAGAAGATAGTGGTGATATTGCCTTCGGCATCTTTCTCCACGCGTTCCGCTTTGATGACGTAGGCGTTGCGCAGACGCACTTCTTTGCCCAGCACCAGACGCTTGTACTGCTTGTTGGCTTCTTCACGGAAGTCCGCGCGGTCGATCCAGATTTCCGCGCTGAACGGCACTTCGCGGCTGCCCATCTCCGGCTTGTTCGGATGGTTCGGCATCGCCACCATTTCGCTTTCGCCCTGCGGGTAGTTCTCGATAACCAGTTTCACCGGATCGATCACCGCCATCGCGCGCGGCGCGTTTTCATTGAGATCTTCGCGAATGCAGGACTCCAGCGACGCCATCTCAATGGTGTTGTCCTGCTTGGTCACGCCGATACGCTTGCAGAATTCGCGGATGGATTCGGCGGTGTAGCCGCGACGACGCAGACCGGAGATGGTCGGCATCCGCGGATCGTCCCAGCCTTCCACGTGCTTCTCAGTCACCAGCTGGTTCAGCTTACGCTTGGACATCACGGTGTATTCGAGATTCAGGCGCGAGAATTCGTACTGGCGCGGGTGAACCGGGATGCTGATGTTGTCCAGCACCCAGTCATACAGACGACGGTTGTCCTGGAACTCCAGGGTACACAGCGAGTGGGTAATGCCTTCCAGCGCATCGCTGATGCAGTGGGTGAAGTCGTACATCGGGTAGATGCACCACTTGTTGCCGGTCTGATGATGCTCAGCGAACTTAATGCGGTACAGCACCGGATCGCGCATCACGATGAACGGCGACGCCATATCGATCTTCGCGCGCAGGCAGGCCTTGCCCTCTTCGAAGCCGCCGCTGCGCATTTTTTCGAACAGCGCCAGGTTTTCTTCCACGCTGCGGTCGCGATACGGGCTGTTTTTACCCGGCGCTTTCAGGGTGCCGCGGTATTCGCGGATCTCATCAGGAGAGAGTTCATCAACGTAGGCCAGGCCTTTGTTAATCAGCTCAACCGCATACTGATGCAGCTGATCAAAGTAATCAGACGAGTAGCAAACGTCCCCGGACCAGTGGAAACCTAACCACTGCACGTCGTTTTTAATCGACTCTACGTATTCGATATCTTCTTTCACCGGGTTGGTGTCATCGAAACGCAGGTTGCATTGGCCCTGATAATCCTGGGCGATGCCGAAGTTCAGGCAGATGGATTTCGCATGGCCAATGTGCAGATAACCGTTCGGCTCCGGCGGGAAGCGGGTGTGAACGGTGGTGTGCTTACCGGTAGCCAGATCTTCATCAATGATCTGACGGATAAAGTTAGTCGGGCGGGCTTCTGCCTCACTCATCACGGGTTCCTCAAAGCGTAAACAACGTATAACGGCACATGATCTTACAAGCAGGGCGTAGTGACAACTATTAGTTACGTAAAATAGGTATCAGAAGAGGATTATGGGGCCGATTGCTGGAAAAAAAAGCGGCGAAGGTTTCCCTTCGCCGCTGAGGCATAAACTCGACTCAGGAGCCTTACTTGCCTTTAATCTCATACAGCGGCGTCTGGCCGGCTACGACCTTACCGCTCGCCAGTATCACCAGCGCGCTGTAGTCATCGCTATTGCTGCAGACTACCGGGCTAATCATCGAGCGCGCATTGGCGTTGAGGAAGTCCAGATCCATTTCCAGAATCGGCTCGCCCGCCTTCACGTCCGTGCCCTCTTCAACCAGACGTTTGAAGCCCTTGCCTTCCAGCGCCACGGTGTCGATACCCATGTGGACGACGATTTCCGCACCGTTGTTGGTTTCGAGGCAGAACGCATGGTTAGTGTTGAAAATTTTCACCACGGTACCGGCGGCCGGGGCCACCACGATATTGCTGGTCGGTTTCACCGCGATACCGTCGCCGACGGCTTTGCTGGCGAAGGCTTCGTCCGGCACCTGCTCGAGGGCCACCACGTCACCGGTAATCGGCGAAACCAGCGACTCAACGGTCTTCGCGTTCGCTACCGCCTGCGGTTTAGCCGCTGGCGCTGCGGTGGCGACGTTGCCAGCCGGTGCGGTTGCCGCTGCCGCTACCGGGCCGCGGGTAACCACTTTTTTCATCTCATCGCCGATAGACTCTGCCTTCGCGCCGACGATAACCTGGATGGTTTGCTTATTCAGTTTCACCACCCCGGATGCGCCGAGACGTTTACAGGCGGCGTCGTTCACTTTCGCCGAATCGCCCACGGTCAGACGCAGACGGGTGATACAGGCGTCAATCGCTTTCAGGTTGTCCGTTCCGCCCACCGCGGCGATATAGCTGGTCGCCAGCTGGGTCAGGCCTTCTTCAGTGTTGCTGTTAGCTTCTTCCGTTACCACGTCAGCGGCTTTGTCTTCACGACCCGGTGTTTTCAGGTTGAACATGCGGATCACCGCGCTGAACAGCAGGAAGTAGACGAAGAAGAAGACCACGCCCATCACCAGCAGCATCCAGACGTTTTTGCTGGCGGCCGGCAGGCTGTACATCAGCACGTAGTCAATGGCGCCGGCGGAGAAGGAGAAGCCCGCATGAATGCCCAGCGCCGTTGCGATGAACAGACTGATACCGGTCAGTACCGCGTGCAGGAGGTACAGCAGCGGAGCCAGGAACATGAACAGGAATTCCAGCGGCTCGGTTACCCCGGTCAGGAACGCGGTGATGGCAACAGACAGCAGCATACCGCCCACCATTGGACGACGCGCTTTCGGAGCGGCCAGATACATCGCCAGCGCCGCGCCCGGCAGACCAAACATCATGATTGGGAAGAAGCCGGACATGAACATCCCCGCGGTGCCGTCGCCGGCGTAGAAGCGGTTGATGTCGCCGTGGAACACGGCGCCTGCGGCGTTAGTAAACTCACCAATCTGGAACCAGGCGATGGTGTTCAGCACCTGATGCAGGCCGGTCGGGATCAGCAGACGGTTGATAAAACCGAAGATACCGGAACCCAGTGCCCCTGCGGAAACGATCCACTCGCCGCCCGCATGGATAGCGTGCTGCACCGGCGGCCAGACGTAGCCGAAGATCGCCGCGAGAATCAGACAGAAGAAGCCGGTGGCGATCGGCACGAAGCGTTTGCCGCCGAAGAAGCTCAGGAAGTCCGGCAGCTTGATGCCGGCCCAGCGGTTGTACACCGCCCCAGCTACCAGACCGGTAATGATACCGGCCAGTACGCCCATGTTAATTTCCGGATTGATGGTGACCATCGCTTTGGTCATCACGAAATAACCTACTGCCCCAGCCAGCGCCGCAGAACCGGCGTTATCCTTGGACCAGCTTGACGCCACACCGATAGCAAAGATCAGCGCCAGGTTGTCGAAGATAGCCCCACCCGCTTGCGCGATGAAGGGTACATTCAACAGGTCTGGTTGCCCGAAACGCAGCAGCAATGCTGCGACCGGCAGCACTGCGATAGGGAGCTGTAACGCCCTACCCAGCCGCTGAAAGAAACCTAAAATATTCATCTTATTCCCCCTATGAGACCCCGATGAGGCTCATTTTCAAAGCCACTTTTTTATTGTGTAACAAGGTCGGTTTTATCACTTACCGGCAAAGTGTGTGAAAAATTAATTCGTATCGCAAATTAAACGGGTATTTTTTGTGATAATTATCACCAAATATCGTATTCCCCCCTCCCTTACACTGGCTAACATCGAAAACTTATTTTATCATTCAAAAAATCAACACGGATTGACCCCGGTCGGCGCAGTTGCTGCAATACTCTCCTCAGAGTGCTGGCGCCAATCCGCCAGAATCTACTTTAACTATAGAGGTGAAGAATGAGACTGATCCCCCTGGTAACCGCTGAGCAGGTCGGTAAATGGGCTGCCCGCCATATCGTTAACCGCATTAATGCATTTAAACCAACCGCGGACCGTCCGTTCGTCCTGGGACTGCCGACCGGCGGCACCCCACTCACCGCCTACAAGGCGCTGGTTGAAATGCATAAAGCAGGCCAGGTTAGCTTCAAACACGTCGTCACCTTCAACATGGATGAATACGTTGGCCTGCCGAAAGAGCATCCAGAAAGCTATCATAGCTTCATGCACCGTAATTTCTTTGACCACGTTGATATTCCGGCAGAAAATATCAACTTGCTGAATGGTAACGCGCCGGACATCGATGCGGAATGCCGTCGCTATGAAGAAAAAATTCGTTCCTACGGTAAAATCCACCTGTTCATGGGCGGCGTGGGCAACGATGGCCACATCGCGTTTAACGAACCGGCCTCCTCTCTGGCGTCTCGTACCCGTATTAAGACCCTGACCCATGAAACCCGCGTGGCGAACTCCCGCTTCTTCGACGGCGACGTGGATCTGGTGCCGAAATATGCGCTAACCGTCGGCGTGGGTACCCTGCTGGACGCAGAAGAGGTAATGATTCTGGTGCTGGGCCATCAGAAAGCGCTGGCGCTGCAGGCGGCGGTAGAAGGTAACGTCAACCACATGTGGACCATTACCTGTCTGCAGCTGCATCCGAAGGCGGTGATCGTCTGTGACGAACCGTCTACCATGGAGCTGAAAGTGAAGACACTGAAATATTTCAACGAATTAGAAGCTGAAAATATTAAAGGTCTGTAATGTAGTCGTGTCCCGCGATTTGCGCGGGACCATCTTTTTCTTTGTATGCATCATCATGCCGGCGGCAAACGAACGTACCCGGGCCTGATGAGGCGTATATACCGGGGGTCGTAATGTATGCATTAACCCAGGGCCGGGTTTATACCGGTCATGAAATTCTTGATGACCATGCGGTTGTTATCGCTAATGGCCTTATCGAACGTCTTTGTCCGCTGGCAGATTTGCCGTCTGACATCGAGCAGCGCTCAGTCAACGGCGCCATCCTCGCCCCCGGTTTTATCGACGTCCAGCTCAACGGCTGCGGCGGCGTGCAGTTTAACGACAGCCCTGACGCGGTCACTGTCGACACGCTGGAGATCATGCAGAAGGCCAACGAACGCTCAGGCTGCACCAGCTTCCTGCCGACGCTGATTACCTCCAGCGACGATCTGATGAAGCAAGGCGTGCGCGTGATGCGCGAATACCTGCAAAAGCACCCGAACCAGGCGCTGGGTCTGCATCTTGAAGGACCGTGGCTGAATATCGTCAAGAAAGGCACCCACAACCCGGACTATGTGCGTAAACCGGACGCGGCGCTGGTCGATTTCCTGTGCGACAACGCCGATGTGATCACCAAAGTGACCCTCGCCCCTGAGCGCGTTGAGCCGGAAGTGATCCGCAAACTGGTCGCCGCCGGGATCGTCGTCTCCGCGGGCCACTCCAACGCCACGCTGAAAGAGGCGAAGGTGGGCTTCCGCGCAGGCATTACCTTCGCCACCCACCTGTATAATGCAATGCCGTACATTACTGGCCGCGAACCGGGTCTGGCCGGGGCGATTTTTGACGAGCCGGATGTCTACTGCGGTATTATTGTCGACGGGATGCACGTCGATTACGCCAACGTGCGCAACGCCAAGCGCCTGAAAGGCGACAAACTGTGCCTGGTCACCGACGCCACCGCGCCGGCGGGGGCGAATATTGACCAGTTCATTTTTGCCGGGAAAACAATATACTACCGCAACGGGCTGTGCGTAGATGAAAACGGTACCCTCAGCGGATCTTCCCTGACCATGATTGAAGGGGTGCGTAATCTGGTTGAGCATTGCGGTGTGGCGCTGGACGAAGTATTGCGCATGGCGACGCTCTATCCCGCGCGCGCCATTGGTGTGGACAAGCAGCTCGGCAGTATTGCGCCGGGTATGGTCGCTAACCTGACCGCCTTTACACGCGATTATAAAATCACCAAGACCATCGTTAATGGTAACGAGGTCGTCACTGAGTAAGTAAAAGTATGACAGCAGGCGGACAAGCTCAAATTGGTAACGTTGACCTCGTAAAACAACTGAACAGCGCGGCCGTGTACCGCCTGATTGACCAGCATGGGCCTATCTCGCGCATTCAGATCGCGGAACAAAGCCAGCTTGCCCCTGCCAGCGTGACCAAAATCACGCGTCAGCTTATTGAGCGCGGCCTGATCAAAGAAGTCGATCAGCAGGCCTCCACCGGGGGGCGCCGCGCCATCTCCATCATTGCGGAGACGCGCAACTTCAACGCCATTGGCGTGCGCCTTGGCCGCTATGACGCCACTCTCACCCTGTATGATTTAAGCAGCAAGACCCTGGAAGAGGAGCATTTCCCGCTGCCCGAGCGCACCCAGGAAACGCTGGAACACGCCCTGCTGAATATCATCGCCACTTTTATTGAAAACTGTCAGCGCAAAATTCGCGAGCTGATCGCCATCTCGGTGATCCTGCCGGGGCTGGTGGATCCGGAAAGCGGGGTGATCCGCTATATGCCGCACATTGCGGTGGAAAACTGGGGCCTGGTCGGGGCGCTGGAAAAACGCTTCAACGTTACCTGCTTTGTCGGACACGATATCCGCAGCCTGGCGCTGGCCGAGCACTATTTTGGCGCAAGCCAGGATTGCGAAGACTCCATTCTGGTGCGCGTGCACCGCGGCACCGGGGCGGGGATCATCTCCAACGGACGCATTTTTATCGGCCGTAACGGCAACGTCGGCGAAATCGGCCATATTCAAGTCGACCCGCTGGGCGAGCGCTGCCACTGCGGCAACTTTGGCTGTCTGGAGACCGTCGCGGCTAATGCCGCCATCGAACATCGCGTTCGCCACCTGCTGGAGCAGGGCTATCAGAGCCGTCTGACCCTCGATGACTGCACGATCAAAACCATCTGCAAAGCGGCCAACAAAGGCGATGCCCTGGCCTGCGAAGTGGTCGAGTACGTAGGGCGTCACCTCGGAAAAACGATCGCCATCGCCATCAACCTGTTCAATCCACAAAAAATCGTCATCGCCGGCGAAATTGTGGAAGCCGAGAAAGTGCTGCTCCCGGCTATTGAGGGCTGCATTAACGCCCAGGCGCTGAAGGCGTTTCGTAAGAACCTGCCGGTGGTGCGCTCCACCCTCGATCATCGCTCAGCGATTGGCGCCTTCGCGCTGGTCAAACGCGCCATGCTCAATGGCACGCTGCTGCAGCGCTTGCTTGAGAGCTAACCGCCCCCCTTTATTGATAAGCGCGTCGCTCTGTCGTTGGCGGGCATCGCCCGTCAGAGGTGTGAAACCTCATCAATGACGCGTATAGTTTCGTCTTTGATAATGATTCTGGACCCACCATGACCATTCAAAACATAATTTGTGATATTGACGGTGTGCTGATGCACGATAACGTCGCCGTTCCCGGCGCTGCCGAGTTTATCAAGCGCATCCTCGAGAAAGGCATGCCGCTGGTGATGCTGACCAACTACCCGTCACAAACCGGCCAGGATCTGGCGAACCGTTTCGCCACCGCCGGGATTGAGGTTCCGGATAGCGCCTTCTACACCTCGGCGATGGCGACGGCCGATTTTCTGCGCCGCCAGGAAGGTAAGAAAGCCTATGTGGTGGGTGAAGGGGCGCTGATCCACGAGCTGTACAAAGCCGGCTTTACCATTACCGACGTCAACCCGGATTTTGTCATCGTCGGGGAAACCCGCTCCTTTAACTGGGAGATGATGCATAAGGCGGCCTTCTTTGTCGCCAATGGCGCCCGCTTCATTGCCACTAACCCGGATACTCACGGTCGCGGCTTCTACCCGGCCTGCGGCGCCCTGTGCGCCGGGATCGAGAAGATCTCCGGCCGTAAGCCGTTTTACGTCGGTAAACCCAGCCCGTGGATCATCCGCTCAGCGCTGAACAAAATGCAGGCCCACTCCGAACAGACGGTGATTGTCGGCGACAATCTGCGTACCGACATTCTGGCTGGCTTCCAGGCGGGGCTGGAGACCATTCTGGTGCTCTCCGGAGTCTCAACCCTCGACGACATCGACAGCATGCCGTTCCGCCCGTCGTGGATCTACCCCTCTGTCGCGGAAATCGATATTTTCTAATGTCAGCCACGTCTCAGGACGTGGTTGTTCATTTTTGACGCCTGCCAAAATCACCATATCTAATAAAAACGGCTTAAAATTGCGTATTCTTCAATGAAGCCGTTCAAAAGATACTCTTTTTTTACTATTCAACAATCGCAGTTGCGTTTTTTCTTTTTCCAGCCGTAAAACCCTTGCGCCTGCTCACCCTTTACGGCATTTTCTTAAGCACGCACTCAGGCTTCGCCACGAGACGAAGCCAGCACAACATCAAACACGACAGGGTAATGGAGAAGGCTATGTGTTCTATTTTTGGCGTACTGGATATTAAAACTGACGCAGGCGAGCTGCGTAAAAAGGCGCTGGAGCTTTCCCGCCTGATGCGCCATCGCGGTCCGGACTGGTCTGGCGTGTATGCCAGCGACAAAGCGATTCTGGCGCACGAGCGCCTGTCGATTGTCGATGTCAACGCCGGCGCTCAGCCGCTGTACAACGCCGAAAAAACCCATGCGCTGGCCGTTAACGGCGAAATCTACAACCATCAGGCGCTGCGCGCGGAATATGGCGACCGCTATCAGTTCCAGACCGGCTCCGACTGCGAAGTGATCCTCGCGCTGTATCAGGAAAAAGGCCCGGCGTTCCTCGACGACCTGCAGGGGATGTTCGCCTTCGCCCTGTACGACAGCGAAAAAGACGCGTACTTAATTGGCCGCGACCATATCGGCATTATCCCGCTGTATATGGGCCATGACGAACACGGCAACTTCTATGTCGCCTCTGAAATGAAAGCCCTGGTGCCGGTGTGCCGCACCATTAAAGAGTTCCCGGCGGGGAGCTACCTGTGGAGCAAAGACGGTGAAATTCGCCAGTACTATCAGCGCGACTGGTTCGATTACGACGCGGTAAAAGACAACGTTACCGATAAGAACGAGCTGCGCCAGGCACTGGAAGAGTCGGTGAAAAGCCATCTGATGTCCGACGTCCCCTACGGCGTGCTGCTCTCCGGCGGCCTTGATTCTTCGGTCATCTCCGCCATCACCAAGAAATTTGCCGCCCGTCGCGTTGAAGATCAGGAGCGTAGCGAAGCCTGGTGGCCGCAGCTGCACTCCTTCGCGGTCGGTCTGGAAGGCTCTCCTGACCTGAAAGCGGCGCAGGAAGTGGCTAACCACCTTGGCACCGTGCACCATGAAATTCACTTTACCGTCCAGGAAGGGCTGGATGCGATCCGCGACGTTATCTATCACATCGAAACCTACGATGTGACCACTATTCGTGCTTCGACGCCGATGTACCTGATGTCGCGGAAAATTAAAGCCATGGGCATCAAAATGGTGCTTTCCGGCGAAGGCTCGGACGAAGTGTTCGGCGGCTACCTCTACTTCCATAAGGCGCCGAACGCCAAAGAACTGCACGAAGAGACGGTACGTAAGCTGCAGGCGCTGCATATGTTTGACTGCGCCCGCGCCAACAAAGCGATGTCCGCCTGGGGCGTGGAAGCCCGCGTGCCGTTCCTTGACAAGAAGTTCCTCGACGTGGCGATGCGCATCAACCCGCAGGATAAGATGTGCGGCAACGGCAAAATGGAAAAACACGTGCTGCGCGAATGCTTTGAATCCTATCTGCCGGCCAGCGTTGCCTGGCGCCAGAAGGAGCAGTTCTCTGACGGCGTCGGCTACAGCTGGATCGATACGCTGAAAGAAGTGGCCGCGAAACAGATCAGCGATCAGCAGCTGGAAACCGCAAGCTTCCGCTTCCCGTACAACACGCCGACCTCCAAAGAAGGCTATCTGTACCGCGAGATCTTCGAAGAGCTGTTCCCGCTGCCAAGCGCGGCGGAGTGTGTCCCTGGCGGTCCGTCGGTGGCCTGCTCTTCTGCTAAAGCCATTGAGTGGGATGAAGCATTCAAAACCATGAACGATCCGTCAGGCCGCGCGGTAGGCGTCCACCAGTCGGCCTATAAATAAGCCCTGACAGGCGTTGAAACGCGAAACGGACCCTCCGGGGTCCGTTTTCTTTTTGCGGGAATTATGCCGCTGAAAAACGATAAATAACCAATAATTGCCGATTATTGCAGCGAGCTGTTCGCAACCTAACCAAACAGTCACATTACAACGATTTTCCTTGAAAAAGAGGTTGACGCTCGCAGGCCCAATACGCATAATGCGCCCCGCAACGCCGATAAGGTTACGCGAAAAAAAGATGGCTACGTAGCTCAGCTGGTTAGAGCACATCACTCATAATGATGGGGTCACAGGTTCGAATCCCGTCGTAGCCACCATCTTTTTTTGCGGGAGTGGCGAAATTGGTAGACGCACCAGATTTAGGTTCTGGCGCCGCAAGGTGTGCGAGTTCAAGTCTCGCCTCCCGCACCATTCACCAGTCAGCGTTGTACGGATGGGGTATCGCCAAGCGGTAAGGCACCGGTTTTTGATACCGGCATTCCCTGGTTCGAATCCAGGTACCCCAGCCATATTTCTTCGATATTTGCGGGTCACCGCGACGGTATTGGGGTATCGCCAAGCGGTAAGGCACCGGTTTTTGATACCGGCATTCCCTGGTTC
>NZ_JBEAFZ010000027.1:0-62472 GCF_040062415.1 Klebsiella sp. GG_Kp173 | reverse complement strand
GGCCTGCCGGGAACGTCTCAGCGATTTTGAGGCCGCCAGCACCGGCAGTTTCAGCGGCCCCAGCGCTAGCGCCAGCAGTGATTTGGGACTGTAGGCCGGGTAAGGCGCAGCCGCCGCCCGGCAAAAAAATCGGCGCACATGTTCAATGCCTCTGCGGAGGCATTTTTTACGTCCCTCTGGCAAAACTGACAAATAACCTGGCAAGAGCAAACAAACGCTACGGCGCTGCGGGCTGGTAGCTTAAGGGTGACAAAGCCGACATTCGCAGCGGCATAAGACAACACAACAATAAGATGAGGTCACAATGGCATACGGCTTGAAATTTTCTCCTCGTAAAACCGCGCTGGCGCTGGCCGTGGCGGTGGTTTGCGCCTGGCAATCCCCGGTCTTCGCCCACGGCGGCGAAGCGCACATGGTGCCACTGGATAAAACGCTGGAGGCGTTCGGCGCTGACGTGCAGTGGGATGACTATGCGCAAATGTTTACCCTGATAAAAGACGGCGCTTACGTCAAAGTGAAGCCGGGCGCCAAAACCGCGATCGTCAACGGTAAACCCCTTGATCTGCCGGTGCCGGTGGTGATGAAGGAAGGTAAAGCCTGGGTCTCCGATACCTTTATCAACGACGTGTTCCAGTCGGGTCTCGATCAGACCTTCCAGGTGGAAAAGCGCCCTCACCCGTTAAACTCGCTCTCGGCGGCGGAAATCAGCGAAGCGGTGACCATTGTCAAAGCCGCGCCGGAATTCCAGCCCAATACCCGCTTTACCGAAATTTCCCTGCACGAGCCGGATAAAGCCGCGGTATGGGCCTTTGCCCTGCAGGGCACGCCGGTGGATGCGCCACGCACTGCCGATGTGGTGATGCTGGATGGCAAACAGGTGATGGAGGCGGTGGTCGATCTGCAAAACAAAAAAATCCTCTCATGGACGCCGATCAAAGGGGCCCACGGCATGGTGCTGCTCGATGATTTCGCCAGCGTGCAGAACATCATCAACGCCAGCAGCGAATTCGCGGCGGTGCTGAAAAAACACGGTATTACCGATCCTGGCAAGGTGGTCACCACCCCGCTCACCGTCGGCTACTTCGATGGCAAAGATGGCCTGCAGCAGGATGCGCGTCTGCTGAAGGTGGTCAGCTATCTCGATACCGGCGACGGCAACTACTGGGCGCACCCGATTGAAAACCTGGTGGCGGTGGTCGACCTGGAAGCAAAGAAAATCATCAAAATCGAGGAAGGCCCGGTGATTCCGGTGCCGATGGAACCGCGTCCGTACGATGGCCGCGACCGCAACGCCCCGGCGGTGAAACCGCTGGATATTACTGAACCGGAAGGCAAAAACTATACCATTACCGGGGATACCATTCACTGGCGGAACTGGGATTTCCATCTGCGTCTTAACTCGCGCGTCGGGCCAATCCTCTCGACGGTGACCTACAACGATAACGGCAAAAAACGCCAGGTAATGTATGAAGGTTCCCTCGGCGGGATGATCGTCCCCTACGGTGACCCGGACGTCGGCTGGTATTTCAAAGCCTATCTGGACTCCGGCGATTACGGCATGGGCACCCTGACCTCGCCGATTGTACGCGGCAAAGACGCGCCGTCGAATGCGGTGCTGCTGGATGAAACCATCGCCGACTACACCGGCGCGCCGACCACCATCCCGCACGCCGTCGCCATATTCGAGCGCTACGCCGGGCCGGAATATAAGCACCTGGAGATGGGCAAGCCCAACGTCAGTACCGAGCGCCGGGAGCTGGTGGTGCGCTGGATCAGCACCGTCGGCAACTACGACTATATCTTTGACTGGGTGTTCCACGACAACGGCACCATCGGCATCGACGCCGGCGCCACCGGGATTGAGGCGGTGAAAGGCGTGCTGGCGAAGACCATGCACGACCCGAGCGCCAAAGAAGATACCCGCTACGGAACGCTGATCGACCATAATATTGTCGGCACCACCCACCAGCATATCTATAACTTCCGCCTCGACCTCGACGTGGACGGCGAAAACAACACCCTGGTGGCGATGGACCCGGAGGTGAAGCCCAACACCGCCGGCGGCCCGCGCACCAGCACCATGCAGGTGAATCAGTACACGATTGACAGCGAACAGAAAGCGGCGCAGAAATTCGACCCGGGTACGATTCGCCTGCTGAGCAACACCAGCAAAGAGAACCGCATGGGTAACCCCGTCTCTTACCAGATCATCCCTTACGCTGGGGGCACCCATCCGGCGGCGACCGGCGCTAAGTTCGCCCCCGACGAGTGGATCTACCATCGTCTGAGCTTTATGGATAAACAGCTGTGGGTGACGCGTTACCACCCGACAGAGCGTTATCCGGAAGGCAAATACCCTAACCGTTCCGCCCACGATACCGGCCTGGGCCAGTACGCGAAGGACGATGAGTCGCTGACAAACCACGACGACGTCGTGTGGATCACCACCGGCACCACCCACGTGGCGCGCGCCGAAGAGTGGCCGATCATGCCGACCGAGTGGGCGCACGCCCTGCTGAAGCCATGGAACTTCTTTGACGAAACGCCGACCCTCGGCGAGAAGAAACAGTAATCTTAACCCACGGTGAAATCGAGCAGGATTTTACCGCCTCTTCCCGGCTGGCCGGCGGCGGCAATCGCCTCGCGCCAGTCGTTCAACGCCACCCGCTGGGCCGGCGGTTGCGTAGTCGTCGGTAGCCGCTGCCAGATCTCATCGAACGCCGCGCTCCATGCCGCCACGCTGAGGCCAGGCAGCGCCTCCCGCAGATGAAACTTGCGCACCGCCGCGCTGGCGCGCGTCTGGATCAACGGCCGCCCGGATAATAAGCCGTAGGAGACCAGGGTCGACGACGCGGGCAGCACCGACAACAGCGTGTTCCCCAGCTCCCCGCCCACCGCGTCAAACACCAGATCGCTGTGCTGGCTGACCTTCTCCACCAGCGCCCGGTCGGCGTCGAGGATCGGATAGATCCCGGCCTGCTCCAGACGCGCCCGATGCTGCGGCGAGCGAATAATCCCGCTTACCGAACGGGCGCCCATGGCCAGCGCCCACTGCCCCAGCAGGCTGGCGCAGGAGGAGGCGGCGGCGGTCAGCACGATCTGTTTCCCGGCAACCGGCCAGCGACTGAGCATCAGCATCGCAGTCAGCGGATTGATATACCCGCGGGCGGCCAGCAGATCGTCCACCGCCGGGGGAACCGGCACCAGCCAGGTCTCATCGAGATCGATAAACCGTTGCCAGGTGCCGCCCCCGCGCAGGGGCAGCACCCGCTGGCCCGCGGTCAGCCGGCTGCCGAATGGCGCGGCGACCACCTCGCCAAGGCCTTCGTAGCCGGGGACGGCCGGCAGTCGGGTACGGTGGCGATAGGCGCCGGTGATGGGGATCAGATCTGAAGGATTCACCGGGGCATAGCGCATCCTGACCCGCACCCGTCCACCGGCCAGCGGCGCCAGCGGGGCGCGTTTCAGCGTTAGCACCGCGGCCGGCGGCCCGTAGCGGTCATAAACAATGGCGTCGTTGAACATCGACTGGCTCCAGACAACGAAAGACGGGATCATAGCAGATCCCGTCCGAAGCCGCTTACGCTGGTGGCCAGACCTGGGGGAACAGTGGAGAATCCAGCGGGTCGCCGTCCCGCAGGGTCAGCTCGGGGAACGGCGGCGACGTCACGCCGCCGCGGTCGGCAAAGGCGGCGTCATCCCCCACCCAGCGGGCGGAGAAGACCCGTCGCGCCCGCGCTCCAGGGTTGCCGCGGGCGCCATGGACGGTGCGAAAATGAAAGGCCACCGCATCCCCCGGCTCCAGCGCCCAGCTGACGATATCGTACTCGTCCTCATGGGCGTCGATATCTGGCAGCGCGCTGAACCGGGTGTGCTCGTAGAGCCTGGTGCCATTGAAGCGGGTGGGACTGTACTCCGCCTCCCAGCGATGCGACCCGCGAATGCAGCGCAGCGAGGTGGCCTCTGCTACCGGGTCCAGCGGGATCCAGAAGCTGACGTTCTGTCGGCCGGAGACGCAATAGTAAGGCTGGTCATGATGCCAGGGGGTGACCGTGCTGCCCCCAGCGGGTTTGACCAGCGTATGCTCATGGAAAAATTTCGCCGTCTGCGACTGCATCAGCGCCGCGGCGATTTCGGCGGCGGCCGACTGGAAAACAAACTCGCTAAACGCCGGGATCCGCGACCAGTTGCAGTAATCCTGAAAAAAAGGCGGCGAACCATCTTTGGGGATCACCGTGCGCGCATGACCATATTCGCTGGGGCTGGCCATCAGCGCCGTGACCCCCTCGGCGAGGCGCTCAACCCAGGGGGTAAAAACGCCCTTCAGTAATACCACGCCATCCGCCTGCCAGCGGTCGACTGTCGCTTGATCGATATGGTGAGAGTGTTGGTTGTGCATCGCTTGGGTTCCTGTGTGGGTGGATCAGGTAAGCGGTTCTGCGGGCTCGGCGCGCATCCACGCGCAAAGCTGGCCCAGCATCGCCATGCAGCGTTCGGTCTGGTCGATACTGATGTACTCATCGGCCTTATGGCCCTGGGCCATGCTGCCCGGCCCGCAGACCAGGGTCGCGACGCCCATCTCGTCGAACAGCCCCCCTTCGGTGCCGAACGCCACGGTGGAAAACCGCTGGCTGCCGCACCACTGCGCCAGCCAGCGGGCAAAGTCGGACTGTGGATCGCTGAGCAGCGGCGGGTAGTGGCTCAACAGCTGAAACTGGATGTCGCTTCCGCCGCCGACCCGGCGCATCTCCGGCAGCAGCCGGCGGCGGGCGTAGGCCGCCAGCGCTTCGGTAACCGTTTCGGGACGCATCCCCGGCAGGTAGCGGATTTCAAAATCAAAGCGACAGGACTGCGGAACGATGTTCAGCGCGGCGCCGCCCTGAATGGTGCCCACCTGCAGGGTGCTGAAAGGCGGCGAAAAGCGGCTGTCCTGCTGCCGGGCCAGACGCGCGCCCAGCCGATCCAGGCGGTTGATCAGCCTGGCCGCGTAGCGGATGGCGTTCACCCCCTGCGGGGCATAGGCCGAATGGCAGGCCTGGCCCTCAATGCAGCAGCGCATGGCCAGTTTGCCTTTATGACCGAACACCGGCTGCATCTCCGTCGGCTCGCCGATGAGGCACAGCGCCGGTTTCTCCGGCGAGGCCTGCAGAAATTCCACCAGGCTGCGCACGCCGAGACAGCCGACCTCTTCGTCATAGGAGAAGGCCAGATGCAGCGGCATCCGCAGCGGCGCCGCCAGAAAGTCATCAACCGCCGCCAGCACGCAGGCGAGAAAGCCCTTCATATCGGCGCTGCCGCGGCCGTAGTAGCGGCCATCGCGCTCGGTCAGGCTGAACGGCGGCACGCTCCAGTCCTGCCCGTCCACCGGGACCACGTCGGTATGGCCCGAGAGCATCACCCCGCCGCCGCCGGACGGCCCCAGCCGGGCGTAGAGATTGGCCTTTCCCCCCGACGGGTCATAAAAGCGGCGGGACGCCACGCCGCGGGCGGCGAGAAAATCGGCGATCCAGTCGATCATCGCCAGGTTCGAATGGCGGCTGGTGGTATCAAAGGCCAGCAGCGCGGCAAGGATCGCTCCCGGCGTGTTATTCATCGCCAGGCACGCCATAGGCCGGCGCCTCGCGCGGGTCGAGCGCCCGGGTAATATAGGCCTCCATTTGCGGCTCCCACGCCAGCCACAGCTGCTCAAGGGCCGCCAACGGATCCGCTTCCGTCCAGTCAATGCGCAGGTCGACCACCGGCCACGGGTAATCGTCCACCACCTTCACCGCCGCCGAGTGGACCGGCCCGGCCTCGCCCCCGGCGACGATCCCGGCGCGCAGCCCGACCAGCAGCCGGCTGGTCAGCTCACCGGTGGCGGCCTCAAAGGCGCCCACCATCGCGGCGATCACCCCCTGACTGGCCAGCATGTTGCCCGCCGCCACGCAGTTATCCCCCGCCAGGGCGCCGCCGATCCCGAGGGTGAACTCCCCGCTGAACACCGCCGTGTCGCCGTTGGCGTCAATCGCCGCGACCTGGCGATATTCGCGGAAGCGATCCTCCGCCAGCGCCTGCTTCAGGGCCTGCTCAACGCTGGCCCCCGCTTCGAGCGCGCTGAGGATCTGCGGCCCCAGCGACGGCAGGGTAATGTTCTGGCTGGAAACCGCCCCCACGCCGGGCAGCAGCCACGGACAGCGCGACCCGACGGCCATGCTCGATGAACTAATGGCAATGCCCAACTGACCCGTTTCCGGGCAGCGGGCGGTAAGGGAAAGGGTCATTCTGCTGCCTCCCCCTGCCAGTCGTCAGGGATCACCGCCGTGACGTCAATCTCCATCAGCCACTGCGGCTGCGCCAGGGCCGACACCACCACCCCGGTGGAGATGGGAAAGACCCCTTTCAACCATTTTCCCACCTCCTGATAGACCGGCTCGCGATAGCGGGGGTCGATCAGATAAGTGGTGGTCTTGACGATATGCGAGAGATCGCTGCCGGCCTCTTTCAGCAGCTGCTCGACATTCTTCATCGCCTGTTCCGCCTGGGCTCGCGGGTCGCCGAGGCCGATCAGGTTGCCGGCGAAATCGGTGCCGACCTGGCCGCGAACGTAGACGGTATTCCCGGCCCGCACCGCCTGGCACAGATCGTTGTTCAGCGCCTGGTTCGGGTAGGTCTCTTTGGTGTTAAACATGCGAATACGGGTATGGGTTGGCATCAAAGCACTCCTTCAGGAAACGGTTATCAGGACGGCTGGTAACGCTGATACTGGCGCTGAATGGCGATCTGGTCGGCAATATATTTGGCATCGTGCCAGACGCCCCAGATAAAGGTGGACCCGCGCCGCGACAGCCACGGCAGGCCGAGAAAATAGACCCCCGGCTCCGTCGACACGCCGCGGTGATGCTGCGGCCGCTGCGCGTCATCGAAGGCGTTGACCTTCAGCCAGCGATAGTCCGTGGTATATCCGGTCGCCCAGATGATGGCGCCGATCCCGGCCTCGGCCAGGTCGAGGCTAAGCAGCGGGTCGCTGACGCAGGCCGGATCGGGCAGAAACTCACGGGCGGAGGGCTCTTCAGGCAGATCAGAACCGTTGCGCGCTACCCAGTCGTCGGCGGCGTCGAGCAGCGCAAGATAAGAGGCATCGCCGCGGCGGATATTCTCCGCCAGGTCGGTGTGGAACAGCGCCCTGGCGCCGTCAAAGCCGCGGGTCTGCCCCACCAGGGTGACCCCCTGATGTGCCAGTTGGCGAAAATCGACGGTATGGCCGCCGCGCGCGCCGCTCACCGCGATAGTGACATGCTCTTTCCCCGGCGCATTGGCCGCGGCGTCCCACATTCCCAGCACCCCGAGCCACCAGCAAAAATCGCGCTGGCGATAGCGACGCGGCGGCCGGTCGTGCGCCCCCACCGACAGCCACACCGCGCGTCCGGCACGCTGCAGCTCATCGGCAATCTGGACGCCGGAGGAGCCGGCCCCCACCACCAGCACGCCGCCCTCCGGCAACTGCTGCGGATTAAAATAGTGCGCCGAGTGGAGCTGCTGAATAGCCGGACTCTGCGGGGCGATGGCCGGGATCGTCGGGCGCTGAAAGGGTCCGGTGGCCGCTACGATCCGCTGCGCCTCAATCACCCCCTGGGAGGTGTCGACACGAAAGCCCGGTCGCCCGGCGAGGCGTTCGGCGCTGTACACCTCCACCCCGGTACGGATCGGCGCATTGAAGCTGCGGGCATAGGCGGCAAAATAGTCCGCAACCTGCTCTTTGCCGACAAAGCTATCCGGCGGGCAGTCCGGGAACACCATCCCCGGAAACCGATCGTGCCAGGCCGGGCCGTTGGCCACCAGCGAATCCCAGCGCCCGCTGCGCCAGGCCTGGGCAATACCCTGTTTCTCCAGCACCAGGTGGGGAATATCCAGCCGGGTCAGATGCTCGCTCATGGCGACGCCCGCCTGCCCCGCGCCGACCACCAGGGTATCGATCTCGGTTATCTGTTCAGTCATTTCTCTATCCTTCAAGCTCAGTTGCCGACGAGGTCGCCGGAATTGACGGCTTTCAGGTTATTTAACTGTGACGAATTGGTAAAATATTATAAAACGATCGACTGAATAGAATTTTACGAGGCTGAGTGACGACAAAAAAAAATAACGCCTGCCGGATCGACAGGCGTTATTTCAGCCGTGAGAGGGGGTTAATTCGATACTGCGGCAATAATCCATAAACAGTTGCGTTGGCCGCGTCGGCTCATTATTAGCGAGATGCGCCATAATTAAGGTTGAGGCGGGCATATCGTCGGCAATATCCCGCTGCACCACCCTTTCACCATCGTAGGTCATATCGCAACAAGGCCGGGTGACCAGCACCGAAAAACCGAGCCCCTGACCGACCATACAGCGCACCATTTCGATAGAGGGTGAGCTGTAAGCTACTTCCGGGTGATAGCCTTTTTCCTTAAAGATGGAGATGAAATAATTTTTGCTCGGGACCGCATCAAGGAGGATCATCGGCTCGCGGCTCAGCTCCTGCAGCGTCACCTGCGCCTTTTGCGCCAGCGGATGCGTGGCGGGCAGCAGCGCGTAGGGTTTATGCGGGGCGTTAAGCCGTTCTTTATTGATCGAGTGGCCAAGCTCCAGATCGTAGACCAGCGCCAGGTCAAAGCGGCCGCGGTGCAGGCCATGCATCAGCTCATGCTGTTCGCCGTCATACAGATGCAGCGTAATTTCCGGATAGCATTTCTTAAATCCAGCCACCAGCTTCGGCATATACAGCGGAGCTACCGATTCAAAGCAACCGATGGAGATCATGCCAGAAACCAGCTCTTTATCCGCCCGCGAATTCTGCTCAAATTCCCACGACAGGCGCAGCAGCTCCTTCGCTTTATCGTAGATCCGCCGACCGCTGGAGGTGAGCGAGACGCCCTGCGCGTGGTGGCGAATAAACAGCTGCTGGTCGAAGGTGCTCTCCAGATTCTTAATGGCAATGGAAATCGACGGCTGCGCAATGTGCAGCTGGCGGGAGGCCTCGGCGATACTCTCCGTCTCCACCACGGTGACGAAATATTTGAGCTGCTTCAGGGTAAATCGGTTCATAGCATCACCATTGATAAAATATGGTCCGGCGCACGCAGGAAATAGTTTTCCCCTAAGTCCCAAGCAATCCGCGTGCCACCCGCGAAAAATGGCGGCGCATTGCCCGCCAGGGGGCGATATTATTTATTCTCCTCCCTCGCCGGCACGGTTTATTTCCGCTTTTGCACCATCATGCAACACGCTGCACATTGAGCAGGCAGCGGTCGCCCCAGTTTCGCGCAAAATAACCTGCCTGCATAAAATATCGTTATTCAATTGCAGCTATTGTTTTTAAATTGTTTACGCAAAGTATCCTGATAATCACTTTAAATTCCATATCGTTAATAACGCTGTATAGTTTTTTTAAACTTAAAGACCAAAAATTTACTAATTGCCTCTGAAAGCATCCTGCCAGCATAGTGTATTCGCACGATGAACACCGGCGGCTCCCCATTAATGCACAGCCGAGCCGCTTTCATTTAGGTTAATTATGACGAGTGAAATAGCCCATGACGTTTAACTGGAACTACATGTTAAGCCTGCTCAGCGATGCCGATTTTTGGTGGGCCACCTGGACCGTCATTAAATTAAGTCTGCTGACCTGGGGCTGCAGTATTGTGCTCGGATTTATTCTGGCGCTGGCTAAACAGTCGCCGCGCGGTTGGTTATCCACCCCTGCCCGGCTGTATATCTGGTTATTTCGCAGTATGCCGCTGCTGGTCCTGCTGATTTTTGTCTACAACATGCCGCAGGCGCTGCCCTCCTTCGCGCCGGTGCTGAACGACCCCTTCTGGGCCGGCCTGCTGGCGATGGTCCTCAGCGAAGCGGCCTATATCGCCGAGATCCATCGCGGCGGGCTGCTCTCCATCCCCCGCGGGCAGAGTGAAGCCGCGCGGGCCCTGGGTTTACGCTACGCCGGGATCCAGTGGCGGGTGATCATTCCCCAGGCGCTGCGCGTCGCCCTGCCGGCGCTGGCCAATGAGTATATCGCCATCGTGAAGCTCAGTTCGCTGGTGTCGGTGATCTCCCTGACCGAAATATTGATGGTCGGCCAGCAGCTCTACTCGCAGAACTTTCTGGTCATGGAGACCATGACCGCCGTGGCGTTTTATTACATCTTTATCGTCACGGTGTTCGATTTTCTGCTGAAACGGCTGGAGAACTACCTCGATGTCACCCGACGCGACACCGCCCGGCCGGTGGATGCCGAGATGCAGCAGTTGGCGACCGCCCGTCGCCCGGCGATGGCGCGCAGCGTCTCCCAGGGCCAGGAGCCGGCGCTGCAGGCCTCTAAGCTGCATAAGGCCTACAACAATGTCGAAGTGCTGGGGGCGGTGAGCCTGCAGATCCAGCCCGGCGAAGTGGTCTCGGTTATCGGCCCGTCGGGCTCGGGGAAAACCACCCTCATTCGCCTGCTAAACGGTCTTGAGCAGATCGATAACGGCGAAATTCAGATTAACGGCCAGCCCTTTATTCATCTCGACCGTCAGGGGCAGCAGAAGCCGCGCTTTATGGAGAATGCCGAACACCGTTTGAATATCGGCATGGTGTTCCAGAGCTTCAACCTGTTCCCGCATCTGACCGTGTTCGGCAATCTACTGCTGGCCCCGCGCTATCACCATCTGGCAAGCGATGCGGAGCTGCGCCAGCACGCCTGCGAGCTGCTGCACAAGGTGGGCATGCTGGAACACGCCTGGAAGTATCCGCACCAGCTCTCCGGCGGTCAGCAGCAGCGGGTGGCGATCGCCCGCGCCCTGATGATGCGTCCGCAGATCATGCTGTTCGATGAGCCCACCTCGGCGCTGGATCCGGAAAAAGTGAATGAGGTGCTGCAGGTTATCGAATCCCTGGCCCACGAAGGCATCACGATGGTCATCGTCACCCACGAGATGAACTTCGCCTTCAAAGTGTCTGACAGGATCGTGTTTATGGAGAAAGGCCGGGTGGTGTGCGATGACACGCCGCAGGCGATGCGCAGCGGGCAACACCCGCGGGTCGAGGCCTTTCTGAAAGATGTTTCTCTGGCTTAACTACCGGGACGTGAAGAGGAAAAACTATGATTGCGCAGTGGCAAATTGAGCAGTTTCATCAGCAGGGTTATCTGGTGGTCGAAGGGGTGCTTTCCGCCGCCGACATCGCCACGCTGCAGAGCGATTTCGACGGCTGGGTTGAGGAGAGCCGCCGTCACGCGACGGCGTGGGGAGAAACCCTCGACGGGCGGCCGCGTTTCGATATCGAACGCGACCATGCTCCCGACCATCCGTCGCTGCGCCGGGTCGCCTCCCCGACGGAGATCTCCGAGGCCTATCGCCATACTGCGCTGAATTCGCGGATGGCGACCATTGCCGCGCAGCTGATCGGCGGCAACGGCACCCGTTTTCACCACAGCAAAATTAACTCCAAGCTGCCGCACACCGCCACCGAGGTGAAATGGCATCAGGATTTCCTCTTCACCCCGCACAGCAATGACGACATTATCACCGCCCTGCTGATGGTCAGCGAGGTGACGCCGGAAAATGGCCCGCTCAATGTGGTGCCGGGCAGCCATCAGGGGCCGCTGTGGTCCCACTGGCAGGAGGGTCGCTTCACCGGGGCGGTGGATGACGAGGTGGTGACGGCTCACTGCCAGCAGCCGCAGGCCTGTTTTGGCCCGGCGGGCTCAGTCTGCTTTATGCATACCCGCCTGCTGCACGCCTCCAGCCCCAACGAAACCGCCCTGCCGCGCACCCTGTTCATCAGCGTCTACGCCGCCGAGGATGCGCTGCCCTTCGGCGAAAACCCGCTGCCGAGCCGCCATGCCGGCCAGCTGGTGGCCGGGGAAGAGAGCGGTCTGGTGCGCAGCACCAATAACCAGCTTCGCCTGCCGCAGAAGCCGCGCGGCGCTTCGTTTTTTGTTCAGCAGGCCGGTGCCGATCGCGCCAGCATGTAATTCGCCCACACTCCGGAGGTTTTATGACACGCTATTTAGCACCACGCCCGCTGGCTCTGCTGCTCTGCGCAGCGGGGGCTCTGACATCCCTGAACGCGCTGGCCTTCCAGCAAAGCGGCAAGATCACCGCCGGTTCGGACATGACCTTTTTCCCTTACGAGTACATGGAGAACAACAAACCGGCGGGGTTTGATATTGAACTGCTCGACGGTCTGGCGAAGAGCATGGGCCGCGAGGCGGTGAATATCGACACCCGCTTCCCCAACCTGATCCCCGGACTGCAGGGCGGGCGCTTCGATATCACCAACTCGTCGATGTACATTACCGCCGAGCGCCTGAAGGTGATCGACATGGTGCCGTACCTGAAAAGCGGGGAAGCGATCCTCGCCCGCAAAGGGAGCGACTACCAGCCCAAGACGCCGGAAGACTTCTGCGGGCATAAAATCGGCTCGATGGGCGCCACCTCGTGGCTGGCGCAGTTGCAGAAGCTTTCCGCCGACTACTGCGTGAAGAAAGGGCTGAAGCCAATTGCGCTGAGCGTCTATACCACCGACCCGCAGACCACCCAGGCGCTGCTGTCCCGCGCAGTGGATGCGCAGATCACCGACGCCGCCGTGGCGCGCGGGGTGGTGGAAAAGCTGGGCGACCGGGTGGCGATCTCCTCTGACACCCTGATCTATCCGGTGCTGAACGGCTTTGGCGTTAAAAAAGGCAACACGGAGGTGAAAACCGCCCTCGAACAGGCGCTGAAAAAATACAGCGCGACGCCGGAATATGCCGCCTTGCTGAAGAAATATCACTTCCAGGCGCCGACGGCAGAGGATCTGCAGACCCTGATGCCGAAAGCGGAGTAATGCCCATGCGCGATTCCGATGAAGAGCAGATCCGCATCGACCTGGCGGCCACCTTTCGCATCATTGCCCATCTCGGCATGCATGAGGCGGTGGCCAACCATTTCAGCGCCGCGCTCTCCGCTGACGGGAAAACGTTTTTACTCAACCCGAAGTGGAAACACTTTTCGCGCATCCGCGCCAGCGATCTGCTGGTGCTGCACGCCGATGATGAACGTTGCGCCGCGCGACCTGACGTCGATGCCACCGCGTGGGCCATTCACGGGCAGATCCATCAGCGACTGCCCGACGTGCGGGTGGTGCTGCATCTGCACCCGGTGTACACCACCAGCCTCGCCTGTCTGGCGACGCCGCAGATCCTACCCATCGACCAGAACACGGCCCGCTATTTTAAGCGGGTCGCCGTCGATACCCTGTACGGCGGGATGGCGGACACCGCGGCAGAAGGCGCACGGCTGGCAGGGCTGCTGACGGATAAACGCCGTCTGCTGATGGGCAACCATGGGGTGCTGGTGACCGCTCCGACTATCGGCGAAGCGTTCGACGATATCTGGACCCTGGAGCGCGCCTGTCAGATCCTGATCACCGCCTGGTCAACCGGCCAGCCGCTGAAGGTGCTGTCGGACGCGGTGGCGGAAAAAACCGCCCAGGACTGGGAGAAAATTGCCGATTTCTCCCGGCAGCACTTTGCCGAGATGAAGCAGTTGATGATCGACCTCGATCCCTCCCTGGTGGATTAACCCCGCGCCAGCCCGGGGTCAGCCCGGGCCGTCGCTGGCCGCCGCCAGCAGCGGCACGATGATATCGCTGAGCGGCGTCGGTATACCGTGTTGACGCCCGCGACGCTGTACCACCCCGTTACGAATATCCCACTCCAGCGGTCGGCCATGCAGGCGATCGATCAGAATAGAGGTGCTTAAGTCGGCAGGCGCCCGATGAAAGCCGGCGATGATCTCCTCCGGCACACTGTCGCTCAGGACGGCCCCTTCCGCCCGCGCCACCTGCAGGCATTCGCGCAGATAGGCCAGTCCGAGGGCGGTGATCTCCTCCCGGGCGAACATCCCGGCGCGTCGTCCGGTCAGCACCATCAGTCCGGCGACGGCGTTCTGCAGCAGTTTACGCCAGGCGACGCTGGTAAAATCCGCCGCCAGCTCCACCGCGCAGTGGGTTCCCGCCAGCGCCTGCTGCACCCGCTCCGCCCCCGGCAGATCCGGCAGCGTCAGTCGCGGCGCGGCGCGCAGCCAGACCGAAGCATCGGCGTCGCGCTGCGCCGGAAACCAGACCACCGACGGCAGCACCGTCGCGCCGCCGGTCAAAGGGGCAAACTGCTGGCGCTGCTCGACGCCGTTTTGCAGCACGCACACCACGGTGTCTGGCGAACACAGGGCCGCCAGCCACGGGGCGATGGCCTCCGTCTGGGTGGCCTTCACCGCGACAAACACCAGGTCGAAGGGGGCGGCTATCGCCGTCGGGTCGGTGAGCACCGGGCCGGGCACCACGATCTCACCCTCATCAGTGCGCAGCACCAGCGACGAATGGGCAGTGCGCCCGCAGACCACCGGCGCCCTCCCCACCGCAAACAGGGCGGCGGCGATCGTGGTGCCGATGGCGCCGGGACCAATTAGTGCAACTTCAGGAAATGCAGTCATGCCGAAGTCCTCCTCATCATTCTCCGCCCTGCGCGGGCAAAGATTGCCCTTCACAGTAGCGAGAAAGAGCGGAGGTCGGCAAGCGGGACGTCGGGAAAGCGATGCGCCTTCCCCGACGGAGGGCTAGTAACGCACGCAGACGGATTTAGTTTCGCACCAGCCGTCGAGCCAGTCCGGGCCGAAATCGCGACCGGTGCCGGACTGCTTCATGCCGCCGAACGGCAGGTTGGCGTCAATCAGGGTATGACTGTTGACCCATACCGTCCCGGCCTGCAGGCGATCGGTATAGTTGAGAGCCTGGGTCAGGTCGCGGGTCCAGACGCTGGCGGTCAGGCCAAAATCGCTGTCATTGGCCAGGCGCAGCGCCTCCTCGCCGTCGGCCACCCGCACCAGGTTCACCACCGGGCCAAACACCTCCTCGCGGGTAAGGCGCAGCCCGGCGTCCGGGTTGACCACCAGCGTCGGCGGAATATAGTACCCCCCGGCATCCGGCCCGGCGCTGCCGCTGATAAGCTCCGCCTTCTGCTGTCGGGCCTCTTCAAGGTAGGCCGCCACCTTGTCGCAGTGGGCCCGGGAGACCACCGGGTTGATCTGCGCCGTCTCCAGCATCCCCGGCCCTACCTGCAGTGATTTCACCGCCTGCTCGAAGCCGCTGACCAGGGTGTCAAACAGCGGCGCTTCAATGTAGATCCGCGAGCTGGCGGCGCAGACCTGCCCCTGGTTAAGGAAGCTGCCGGTCATCAGCCCCTCAATGACCCACTGGGGATCGGCGTCTTTAAGCACAATCGCCGGGTTCTTGCCGCCCAGCTCCAGCGTCACGCGGGTCAGGCGGTCGGCGGCCACCCGCGCAATCTGTTTCCCGGTGGCCGTCGAGCCGGTAAAGCTCACCTTCGCCACCTGCGGATGGGCGGTCAGCGCCGCACCGCAGCCGGCACCGCTGCCGGTGACCACGTTGAACACCCCGTCAGGAATGCCCGCCTGGGTCGCCAGCTCCGCCACCCGCAGCAGGGTCAGCGGGGTGGTTTCTGAGGGTTTAATGACGATCGAACAACCCGCCGCCAGCGCCGGCATCACCTTCCACATACCGATCATCAGCGGGAAATTCCACGGAACGATGCCCGCCACTACCCCCACCGGCTCTTTTTTGGTCCACGCCTGATAACGCGCCCCTTGCGGGAACGGGATCGAGACGTCCAGCGTCCGGCCGCTGATTTTGGTAGTCAGCCCGGCGGTGTAGCGCATCCAGTTCAGGGTGCAGCCGACCTCGAAGGCGCGGGAGATGGCGATGGATTTACCCTGTTCAAGGGTTTCCAGCTGCGCCAGCTCCTCGCCGTGCTGCTCCACCAGATCGGCAAAGCGCAGCAGGATGCGCTCGCGGTCGGCCGGGGTGCGCCCGGCCCAGCGGCGGTCGACGAAGGCACGCCAGGCGGACATCACCGCCCGGTCAACATCCGCCGGGCTGGCGTCGGCGGTGGTGGCGATTGCCTGCCCGGTGGCCGGATCCCAGACGGTTAACCGGTTTTCGCTCTGCGCGGCGCAGGGGGCGCCGTCGATATACAGGCCATGCTGACGGTCTAAAAACTGCTGGACGCTGGCAAGCAGCGCTATCTGAGAGGTGGACATACCCTTTCCTTATTCTTCGCGGATAGTGCTTTCAGTCTATGTCCGGTTGGCGGCTGGCGCTTTTTTCTCTGTGACATTCGTTTGCGCCGCTGTGACAGTCGCCGCAATTCCGTCGCCTGCCCTGACAGAAATGTGCCGCAGGTAATAGTTCTTTCATATACCCGTCATCGCGCCCTTGCCTGAGGCGGCATAAATGCAACAATGCAGAAACATTATTATTACAGGAGAAGGGCGAATGATGACCACGGCTGAGGGGGGGCTGGCGTACCAGCGCTGGCTGGCGACGATCAATCAGGTCTGCGGCCATTTCGCCGCCCGGCCGGTGGAGGGCCGCTTTCACGGCGAGATTGACGCCCGCTACGCCGGCAGCCTCAAGGTCAGCACGGTCACCGCCGCCGGCGTCAATCTCTACCGCACGCGCAATGAGATAAAACGCGATAACGACGCCTGGTTCTATACCGTGTTTCAGCTCGCAGGCGAAGCGGTGATCGAACAGGACGATCGCCAGGTGACCCTGGCGGCGGGGGATATCACGTTGATCGATGCCGCCCGCCCGTGCTCTATCGTCTGGCAGCAGACCTCGCGTCAGGCTTCGCTGCTGCTGCCGCGCCAGCGGGTGGCGCCGACGGGCGAGATAGTTACCGCCTGCCGGCTGGATAAGTCTCTGCCGATGGTACAGCTCAGCCAGCGACTGCTGCTGGAGAGTATGGGCGGCACGGCGCTCTCCGCCAGCGAAAGTGAAGCGGCGCTGGAGGCGATCGCCTGCCTGTTGCGCCCGGTGCTGCGCCAGCGTGAGCCGACCCCGTCCCGGCGGGACAAGCAGTTTCAGAAGATAATAGCGTTAATCGACGCATCCATTCAGTCGGAGCATCTGCGGCCGGAGTGGCTGGCCAGCGAGATGGGAATGTCGGTGCGCAGCCTCTATCGGCTGTTTGCCGACAAAGGGCTGGTGGTGGCGCAGTATATTAAGAACCGGCGGCTGGATCTGTGCGCCCGGGCGTTACAGAACGTCCACGATGACGAAAAGCTGGCGGGGATCGGCTACCGCTGGGGATTCAGCGACCATAGCCATTTCTCCACCGCCTTTAAGCAGCGCTTTGGCGTCTCGCCGGGCGAATACCGCAAGCGCTGCCGCTAATTATTTGCGCAGCCACTGGCCGTTTAGCCCCTGAACGTACTCGCCGGGTTGAGCGCGGGCCACCAGCTTCTGTCCGGCCATTTTCGCTACCTCATCCACCGGCAGATTGTTGTCATCCGCCAGCTGCTGGTAGCTTTCACTGCGCGCGGCGTTGATCTGTTTCACCAGCGCCAGCGTCTCTTTATCCTGACGCAGCGGCGCCAGATAGCCGTTCAGCGTCTCCCCCACCCGCCCCTGCTGGCGCGCTTCGCTCAGGGTTAACGCCAGCGCGGGCGCGCTGAGCAGAGTCAGCGCCAGCGCCGCGGTTAACAGTCGTTTTCTCATCGTCGCCTCAGAACAAATCGCTGCGGGATTTCAGCAGGTTTTCCACATCCTTATCGACCTTGATATGGATCTCATGCTCAATTTTGACATTCATATTGATGGTGATGGGCTCTTTCGACGCCGCAATTTCGATACGCGGCGTACAGCCGGCGAGCAGCATCGACGCCACCACGGCCAGTAACAGCTTCTTCATTTAAGTTCCTTACATGTCTTACCGTCCGTACAGTGCCGCACGGGCAGCGTGGCATTCTGCTCAAGCCACGCCTGTAAATTGTCGCCAAAGCGTAAACTGCGCCACAGATCGAAAATATTCTCCTCATGAGCGTAGTTTAAATGCACGGTACTGCTTTTCCCGTCCACCCGGCTGGTGCCGTTGATGGCGGCCTTAAGCGTCAGCACGCCCAGATTGTTCAGGTTAATCTGCGTCGATGAACGGGAGATCTCCATATAGCGCAGCCAGTTGATCGCCGCCCCGGCGGAGACGTTGTCCGCCACCAGCGCATCGGCGGTGTCTTTATCCAGCCGCAGGGTCATCGGTCCGTCATTGCGCAGCCAGCCGTCGTGGATAATCCATTGATTGTTCTCCAGCCACAACGGCAGCGCGCCGCTCACCGCCCCGGACATGGCGAACTGCTTCACCTTGACCGCGCTGGTCAGTTCGCTGCTGGAGATGTGCTGCAGACGGATCAGCGCCGGGTCGCGCTGCGGCATGCGCAGCTGCAGCAGGGTCAGCTTGCCGCCTAACAGGTCGACGCTGACGTCGCTAAGCTGCAGTGGATTGGCCTCGCTCCACGGCCAGGTGCCCTGCAGGTCCGCCGTCAGGTTGCGCGCGGTGACCTGGTTGACGATTTCGCCAATGCGTAAGGAGACCGGACGGCGGGTGCCCAGCTGCCAGTGGCCGTCGCTGAAGCGGAACGGCAGGACGAAGTCGACGCCGTTGATCTGGTTATCCGGCATCCAGGCGCTGCCGCCCTTCAGGACGCCATGGCCGCCTGCCTCAAATCCCTGCCCGGCTGCCGCCGAGAAGGCCACCTGCGCATAGAGTGTGCCTTCGCGCAGGTTCATCTTCCAGTCCGGCGGCACCAGCGGCTGGAATACCGTCAGCGACTGTTTTGGCCACCACGCCTGGCCGCGCAGCCGTTCGCCATCCCAGCGCCCGGTCAACCGCACCGGGCCAATGGTATCGGCGTGCAGCGCGCCGGTGAACTGGAACCACGTCGGGTCCCGGCCGTCGAGGGCGAATTTCAGCGTCGATGCCGGAAGATAGCTGCCGCCGGTGAAGGTAGTTTTTGCCGCATCCAGCGACAGCGCGCCGGTCAACCGAGGATGCTCAGCATCGCGCAGCCAGCGGATCGGCTGCTCGAGGGTCAGACGCGGCGTGCTGACCCGCATCGTGCCGTACTCGAGCTTGTCGAAGCCAGTGGAGAGGCTGCTCAGCGTAATGGCATTGTCCCGCCACTCACCGCTGCCCTTCACATCCCAGCGCGCCTGCATCGGGGTGAAATGCCCCTCGCCCCAGTAGCGCCACTGCCAGCGGCCGCTGTCGGGCAGAAAATCGTTCGCCAGACCGTCCAGATGCAACGTAAAGTCGCCCATCTGCTGCTCATGGGCGCGGAGGATCGCCTGCAGGCGGCCATCGACGCCCTGCTGCGTGACCTTTACCCCGGCCAGCGGCCAGCGAATTTCGTCAATGTTCAGCGCGTCGATCACCCGCCCGCGCGAACGCAGCAGCGCCCCGGGGTGAAACGCCAGCTGCGGGCTGACCAGCGACCCGCTGAGCTGGGCCGGCAGCGCGGCGTAAAAGATCATCTCCCCCAGCTTGGCCTCGCCGGTGAGTCGCAGCGGCAGGTCGCTGTTATCCATGCTCAGCTTGCCCGGGCCGATATTCAGCACCGCGTTGCCTTTTCCGGCATGCCCCTCGGTGAGAACATTCAAGCGACCGCTGACGATCATCTGTTCCGTACCCTGCTGCCAGTTACCCACCGACAGCGCCACGCGGCCGCTCAGCGGATACGCCTCGTAGCGGGTGCGCCAGCGGCCGTCGCTGATGGTGATCCGCTCCGGAGTGATCTCCCACGGCAGGTCGAGAATGGGCTCCACCTCGCCGCGCGGGGTGACCAGCAGCTGGCCGCGATTATGCTGCCACGTCAGCTCGGCATCGATCCATTCCGCAGTCTGCGGGAATTCGAAGGTGCCCTGCATCTGGCCATCGACCGGCAGGCCATCCGGCACCAGTGGCAGATGGAAGGTCCCCACCAGCTTCACCGGCGGCTGATCGTCAGCCAGCCGGGCGCTGAACTGGCTGACGGTAAGCGCCTGGCCGCGCAAGCGCGCCTGCAGGCTCAAATCGTTACCGGCAAAGCCGATATCCTGCTGCGCAGGGGTCAGTGACATCACCAGCCGCCCCTGCCATTTTTCCCACGGCGACAGCCGCAGGTTATCAATAGTTAACCAGCTGTAGGGCAGCATCGATTGCCATTCGGCAAGGGTGCGCGGCGATCCGGGCGTGGGATCGCTGGCCGGGAGTTTGCTCAGGCAGGCGCTGTTGATGTCCAGTTGGCCAATATGCAGCCGCCAGCGGCTGGGGCGCGAGAGACGGGCATCGGTCACCCTGGCGAGTTCACACTCGCCCACCAGATAGCGCAGATCGGGGATCAGCAGGGCGGAACGCGTAAGACGCGGGCTCTCCTGCATAGCGATATGAGTGCCCACGGGCAGCCAGATGCCCGCCAGCGTCGGCACCCAGTGGGTCAGCGTCAACAGCAGGGTTAGCGGCAGTAACACCAGCGCTAACACCAGCGCGATGGCGGCTTTATATTTACCCTTCATGGGCAGTTAATATCCTGATTCAACATAAGTAAAAGCCGAAAGGCGCCCATTGTGACACGTTCGACCAGTGAGTGAAAGTTTGCGACCTGTTAAAGCATAGTTGCCAGGCGCTATCGCGGCGCGGCGATCGGCCGTCACCATTTAACTTTTGTTTAAGCACCCCCTGCCACACTCCAGAAAGATAGGTATTGCTTGCGGGAGAGACGGTGTCGTTAATTATCTCGCTCATTGAGAGCGCACAGGGCCACTATCCATTGGTATTACTGATGGTTTTCTTGCTCACTTTCACTAAATCCTGCGCGCTGGTGTCGCTGGCCATCCCGGGCACCTCCGGCCTGCTGCTGCTGGGGACATTCGCTTCCGCCAGCCTCGGTCATTTCCTGCTAATGTGGTCCAGCGCCAGCCTCGGCGCCATCGGCGGATTCTGGCTCTCGTGGTGGTTGGGCGTTCGCTATCGTCACCGCCTTACGCAGTTACGCTGGCTGACCGCCGAGCGGCTGGCCCGCAGCCGACTCTTTTTTCAGCGCCGCGGGCTGTGGGCGGTCTTTTTCAGCCGCTTTCTCTCTCCCCTGCGCGCCACCCTGCCCCTGGTCAGCGGCGCCAGCGGCCTGCCGCTGTGGTCGTTTCAGCTGGCTAACGTCAGCTCCGGTCTGCTGTGGCCGTTTCTGCTGCTCTCCCCCGGCGCTTTAAGCCTGAGTTTGTGGTAAAAAAAACTTTGTCTTTCAAAGAGATTCCTCAAATCCGCGATATGCTCTAGAATTAGGATAAGCACCTGCCATTTAAACTATTTTTTAATAATTGTACGATTATTTTAAATATGCTACCGTGACGTTATAATCACTGGAGAAAAGTCTTATGAAAATCGCGGTTTACAGTACGAAGCAGTACGATAAAAAGTACCTGCAGCACGTGAATGATACCTACGGCTTTGAACTGGAATTCTTCGACTTCCTGCTGACAGAGAAAACCGCCAAAACCGCCAACGGTTGCGAAGCGGTATGCATCTTCGTCAATGATGACGGCAGCCGTCCGGTGCTGGAGGAGCTGAAGGCCCACGGCGTGAAGTATATCGCCCTGCGCTGCGCCGGGTTTAACAACGTCGACCTCGAGGCGGCGAAAGAGCTTGGCCTGCGCGTCGTGCGCGTCCCGGCCTACTCGCCGGAAGCGGTGGCTGAGCATGCGATCGGCATGATGATGTCGCTTAACCGCCGCATCCACCGCGCCTACCAGCGTACCCGTGATGCTAATTTCTCCCTGGAAGGCCTCACCGGTTTCACCATGTATGGCAAAACCGCCGGGGTGATCGGCACCGGGAAAATTGGTGTGGCGATGCTGCGGATCCTCAAAGGTTTTGGCATGCGTCTGCTGGCGTTCGACCCGTACCCAAGCGCCGCCGCGCTGGAGTTGGGGGTGGAATATGTCGACCTCGCCACGCTGTACAAGGAGTCGGACGTGATCTCCCTGCACTGCCCGCTGACCGACGAAAACTACCATCTGCTCAATCGCGGGGCATTCGATCAGATGAAGGACGGAGTGATGGTGATTAACACCAGCCGCGGCGCGCTGATCGACTCCCAGGCGGCCATCGATGCCCTGAAGCACCAAAAAATTGGCGCGCTGGGGCTGGACGTTTATGAGAACGAACGCGATCTGTTCTTCGAAGACAAATCCAACGACGTGATCCAGGATGACGTCTTCCGTCGCCTCTCCGCCTGCCACAACGTGCTGTTCACCGGCCATCAGGCGTTCCTCACCGCCGAGGCGCTGATCAGCATTTCGGAGACCACCCTGGGCAATCTGCAGCAGGTCGCCAACGGTGAAACCTGCCCGAACGCTATCGTCTGATTCCTTTCCCTTTTGTGCTCCTCTCCCCGGGGGGAGCACATTCAGATAATCCCCACAGATCCCCGCTGCGATACCGTTACACTGGCTTTGTTTTATTAGTAATGTGAATGTTTTGGAGTGAAAATGAACAAATTTGCGGCATTACTGGCGGCAGGGTTGCTGCTGTCCGGCTGTGTCTATAACAGTAAGGTGTCCACCGGCGCGGAACAGCTACAGCATCATCGTTTCGTGCTGACCAGCGTCAACGGCCAGGCGGTAAACGCTGGCGACCGGCCGCTGGAGCTGAGCTTCGGCGAGAAGATGGCTATCACCGGCAATATGTATGTTTCGGGCAATATGTGCAACGGCTTCAGCGGGGAAGGTAAGGTGTCGGACGGCGAGCTGAAGGTCAAATCGCTGGCGATGACCCGGATGCTGTGCCACGATGCCCAGCTTAATACCCTTGATGCGACCATTGGTAAGATGCTGCGCGAGGGCGCGCAGGTCGATCTGACGGAAAACCAGTTGACGCTGGCGACCGCCGACCAGACGCTGGTCTATAAGCTCGCCGACCTGATGCACTAGTCGGCGTTTTGAGCCCGCTGCGGGGCTGCCATTAATAGCCGCAGCTTCCGCCCGCCAGCGCCTGCTCGCTGCAGCGTTTACCGTTCGGCAGCGCGCACATGCCAATCGCTGAACCATCGAGCTGACGAGCCACCGATAACGAGCCGCCTATCATGGCGCAGTTGGCCTGACCGGCGTCGCTCATCGCCGCCCGCATTCCTGGCGTGACGTGCGCCGCCGTGGCCTGCTGAACGGGTTCACTACTGCACGCCGACAGCAACAGCGCCGCACACCCCACTAACATCGCAGCTCGCATTTTCTCTCCCCTCAGAAACGTCTTAAAAAGCAAACCCAAGAATAATAGGCAGCGTGGCGCGCGGCGTCGAGAGGTGAAGTACGTATTTATGCGTCTCATTAACATTTTCTAGCAAATTTCTGCGTAAAGGTTGATCTGCACCGGGATAGTCACCGGGCGATGGCTCGCCTTCACGTCCAGAAAAGCTATTTTCTCCGCGAACTGCGCAAAATATTGATCTGGTCACGGGTAGCCGTCGTATTGAGGACACAAATGCAAAAATGGCGGCGCCAACGGTTTGCTAAACTACCTCTTATATAATTACAGGGCGCGTCGCGGTTTCACGCGTCCATTCTTTTGCGCAATGTAAGGGTGTCTTCATATGATTACGATTGATGGTAATGGCGCGGTCGCTTCCGTCGCGTTTCGCACCAGTGAAGTTATCGCCATCTACCCGATCACGCCCAGTTCAACGATGGCGGAACAGGCTGACGCCTGGGCCGGCAATGGGCTGAAAAACGTTTGGGGCGATGTGCCACGCGTGGTCGAAATGCAGTCGGAGGCAGGCGCCATTGGCGCCGTACATGGCGCGCTGCAGACTGGCGCCCTCTCCACGTCCTTTACCTCATCGCAGGGCCTGCTGCTGATGATCCCCACGCTGTACAAACTGGCCGGCCAGCTGATGCCGTTTGTCCTGCACGTCGCCGCCCGCACTGTCGCCACCCACGCGCTGTCGATCTTCGGCGACCATTCCGATGTGATGGCCGTGCGTCAGACCGGGTGCGCCATGCTGTGCGCCAGCAGCGTTCAGGAAGCGCAGGATTTCGCGCTGATATCGCATATCGCCACGCTGCAAAGCCGGGTGCCGTTTATTCATTTCTTTGATGGTTTCCGCACTTCGCACGAAATCAACAAAATCGCCCCGCTGGCGGATGACACGATTCGCGCCCTGCTGCCGCAGGAGAAAATCGCTGAGCATCGCCAGCGCGCGCTTAATCCGGAACACCCGGTGATCCGCGGGACCTCCGCTAACCCTGACACCTACTTCCAGTCGCGGGAGGCCACCAACCCGTGGTACGACGCGGTTTATGATCATGTCGAGAAAGCGATGGATGACTTCGCCGCCGCCACCGGCCGCCAGTACAAACCGTTTGAGTTTTACGGCCATCCGCAGGCGGAACGCGTGATCGTCATTATGGGCTCGGCCATCGGCACCTGCGAAGAGGTGGTCGATGAACTGCTGAGCCGCGGCGAGAAAGTCGGCGTCCTGAAAGTGCGCCTCTATCGCCCATTCTCCGCCGCCCACCTGCTGGCAGCGCTGCCGGAGAGCGCCCGGGCGGTGGCGGTGCTGGATCGCACCAAAGAACCTGGCGCGCACGCGGAGCCACTGTATCTCGACGTGATGACCGCCCTGGCGGAAGCCTTTAACCGCGGCGAGCGCGAGACGCTGCCGCAGACCATCGGCGGCCGCTACGGTCTCTCTTCCAAGGAGTTCGGTCCGGAATGCGTGCTGGCGATATTCCATGAGCTGCAGGCCGCCCAGCCGAAGCCGCGCTTTACCGTCGGTATCTATGACGACGTGACCAACCTGTCGCTGCCGCTGGGCGAAAATACTCTGCCGGCAGAGGCCAAGCTCGAAGCGCTGTTCTACGGCCTCGGCAGCGACGGCAGCGTGTCGGCCACCAAAAACAATATCAAAATCATCGGCAATTCCACCCCGTGGTTCTCCCAGGGGTACTTTGTCTATGACTCGAAGAAGGCGGGCGGCCTGACCGTCTCCCATCTGCGGGTCAGCGAAAAGCCGATTCGTTCTTCGTATCTGATTTCGCAGGCCGATTTCGTTGGCTGCCACCAGCTGCAGTTTATCGATAAATACCAGATGGCTGAGCGGCTGAAGCACGGCGGCATTTTCCTGCTCAACACGCCGTACAGCGCCGATGAAGTCTGGTCCCGCCTGCCGCAGGAAGTGCAGGCCACCCTGAATCAGAAAAAAGCGCGTTTTTACGTGGTCAACGCGGCGAAGATCGCCCGCGAATGTAGCCTCGGGGCGCGCATTAATACCGTGATGCAGATGGCTTTCTTCCATCTGACTCACATCCTGCCTGGCGACAGCGCGCTGGCGGAACTGCAGGCGGCCATCGCCAAAAGCTACAGCAGCAAAGGCCAGGAGCTGGTGGAACGCAACTGGCAGGCGCTGGCCCTGGCCCGCGAGTCGCTGGCGGAAGTGCCGCTGCAACCGGTGAATGCCAACAGTCCGAACCGCCCGCCGGTGGTCTCCGACGCCGCGCCGGATTTCGTCAAAACGGTCACCGCCGCGATGCTGGCCGGTCTCGGCGATGCGCTGCCGGTCTCCGCCCTGCCGCCGGACGGCACCTGGCCCATGGGCACCACGCGCTGGGAGAAACGCAACATCGCCGAAGAGATCCCCATCTGGAAGGAAGCGCTATGTACCCAGTGCAACCACTGCGTCGCCGCCTGCCCGCACTCGGCGATCCGCGCCAAAGTGGTCGCACCGGAAGAGATGGAGAACGCCCCTGCCAGTCTGCACTCGCTGGACGTCAAGTCCCGCGATATGCGCGGGCAGAAATACGTACTGCAGGTCGCCCCGGAAGACTGCACCGGCTGCAACCTGTGCGTGGAAGTGTGCCCGGCAAAAGATCGCCAGAATCCGGAGATCAAGGCCATCAATATGATGTCCCGCCTGGAGCATGTGGAAGAGGAGAAAGTGAATTACGATTACTTCCTCAACCTGCCGGAAATCGACCGCAGCAAACTGGAGCGTATTGATATCCGCACTTCGCAGCTGATCAGCCCGCTGTTTGAATACTCCGGCGCCTGCTCCGGCTGTGGCGAAACGCCGTATATCAAACTGCTGACCCAGCTGTATGGCGACCGGATGCTGATTGCCAATGCCACCGGCTGCTCATCCATTTACGGCGGCAACCTGCCCTCGACCCCGTACACGACCGACGCCAACGGCCGCGGCCCGGCGTGGGCCAACTCGCTGTTTGAGGATAACGCTGAATTCGGGCTCGGCTTCCGCTTAACCGTCGATCAACATCGCCAGCGCGTGATGCGCCTGCTGAGCGAATTCGCCGACCAGCTGCCGGCAGAGCTGAACGCGGCGCTGCATGCCGAGGCGACGCCGGAAGCGCGCCGTGAACAGGTGGCGGCCCTGCGCCAGGCGCTGACCGGCGTGCAAGGCGCTGAAGAGCTGCTGACCGATGCCGACGCGCTGGTGGAGAAATCCGTCTGGCTGATCGGCGGCGACGGCTGGGCCTACGATATCGGCTTCGGCGGCCTGGATCATGTGCTGAGCCTGACGGAAAACGTCAACATTCTGGTGCTGGATACCCAGTGTTACTCCAACACCGGCGGCCAGGCGTCAAAAGCCACCCCGCTGGGGGCGGTCACTAAGTTTGGCGAGCACGGTAAACGCAAGGCGCGCAAAGATCTTGGCGTCAGCATGATGATGTACGGTCATGTCTATGTGGCGCAGATTTCGCTGGGCGCGCAGCTGAACCAGACGGTGAAAGCGATTCAGGAAGCGGAAGCCTATCCGGGGCCGTCGCTGATCATCGCCTACAGTCCTTGCGAAGAGCATGGCTACGATCTGGCGCTCAGCCACGATCAAATGCGTCAGCTGACCGCCACCGGCTTCTGGCCGCTCTACCGCTTCGACCCACGTCGGGCGGAAGAAGGCAAGATCCCGCTGGCGCTGGACTCTCGCCCACCGTCAGACGCCCTGGCTGAGACGCTGCTCAATGAGCAACGCTTCCGTCGCCTGAATGCGCAGCAGCCGGAAGTGGCGGAGCAGCTGTGGAAAGATGCTGCCGCCGACCTGCAGAAACGCTACGACTTCCTCGCCCAGCTGGCTGGCAAAGCGGAGAAATCACCGAGCGAGAGCTAAGGTTATTTTCCATCCCGCAGCCATAAAAAAAGCCCGAACATGAAGTTCGGGCTTGTCGTTTTACCGATAACAAAATCATTCCGCAGAATGCGACGGCAAATAAAAATGCTTGGCATGACAATAAAGGCATATAACGCTCGAATAATACGCGATCAAACTAACCATGTATAATTTTTATTTTGTATATTAGTTGAAGATGTATTCACCATAATTATCACCATTACTTCAGTATTATTTTATTTAGAATTTACTTATATCGTAACAATTGAGTCTTACCATATCTCAGACCGCTCCTTTAGCATGAGTTCACTTCCTTCCCGGAAGCTAAAACATAAAAACAGTTAAAGGAATTTCTTCATGAAAAGAAAAGTACTGGCCCTCGTTATTCCGGCTTTATTAGCCGCTGGCGCCGCACATGCGGCGGAAATTTATAATAAAGACGGAAATAAATTAGATGTCTATGGCAAGGTAGACGGTCTGCACTATTTCTCCAGCGACTCGAAAAAAGACGGCGACCAAACTTACGTTCGCTTTGGCTTTAAAGGCGAAACCCAGATCAACGATATGCTCACCGGTTACGGCCAGTGGGAATACAACGTTCAGGCCAACAATACCGAAAGCGCCGGCGATCAGGCGTGGACCCGTCTGGCCTTCGCCGGTATCAAAGTGGGCGATTACGGTTCCTTCGACTACGGTCGTAACTACGGCGTGCTGTACGACGTCGAAGGCTGGACCGATATGCTGCCGGAGTTCGGCGGCGACTCCTACACCTATGCGGATAACTTTATGGCAGGCCGCGCCAACGGCGTCGCGACCTACCGTAACAGCGACTTCTTCGGTCTGGTAGACGGTCTGAACTTCGCCCTGCAGTATCAGGGTAAAAACGAAGGCCAGAACGCCCAGGACATCAACGTCGGCACCAACAACCGCAGCAGCAACAGCGATGTTCGCTTTGACAACGGCGACGGTTTCGGTCTCTCTACCTCCTATAACTTCGGCATGGGCATCAGCGCGGCAGCGGCCTACACCTCATCTGACCGTACTAACGACCAGATGACCCAGACCAACGCCCGTGGCGATAAAGCTGAAGCCTGGACCGCTGGCCTGAAGTACGACGCCAACAATATCTACCTGGCGACCATGTACTCTGAAACCCGCAACATGACCCCTTACGGCAACGACGGCGTGGCCAACAAAACGCAAAACTTCGAAGCCACCGCTCAGTATCAGTTCGACTTTGGTCTGCGTCCGGCTATCTCCTATCTGCAGTCCAAAGGCAAAGATCTCTATAATACCGGCAGCTACGCCGATAAAGATCTGGTCAAATATATGGACGTCGGCGCCACCTATTACTTCAACCGTAATATGTCCACCTACGTTGATTACAAAATCAATCTGCTGGATGACAACGACAGCTTCTACAAAGACAACGGTATCTCTACCGACAACATCGTCGCGTTGGGCCTGGTTTACCAGTTCTGATGCGCCAGCCCGCCGGTTCCGGCGGGCTTTCTCTCTCTTTGCATCGCACCAGCTAAAACAAAACAATATATCCCACCGCTTAAAATAAGCGTCCGTTTAGTGATATAGTCGTGCTCAGTCAGTGCCTGCCCGAGGACGTCCATCATGCATCATCACCCGGTAAAATCTTCCCGAATTATCTCTGTCGCCTATGATGACGCCTCCGCCACGCTGGAAATTTGTTTTTATCACCAGCCGCCGTTGCAATATACCGGCGTTCCACCGCGTATTTTTCGTGACTTTTTACAGGTGGTGTCAAAAGGTCGCTTTTATGACGGCGTGATAAAGGGAAAATTTCCCGAACACAAGCCACGTTAATGTCAAAGTGTGACTGCGGTCATGATACAAAACGTGCCATAATGCCATACAATATGAGGGGATACTTAAACAGGAGGTTTTATGAGCAGAATGATTCTTGTCCCCATCGATATCTCTGATAAAGAATTTACTGAACGCATTATCAGTCACGTTGAATCGGAAGCGCGGATTGACGACGCGGAGGTCCATTTCCTCTCCGTTATCCCTTCCCTGCCTTATTATGCCTCACTGGGAATGGCCTATACCGCCGAACTGCCTGGTATGGATGAGCTGCGTGAAGGAACGGAAACGCAGCTTAAAGAACTCGCGAAACAGTTCTCTATCCCGGAAGATCGGAAACATTTTCACGTTGCCGAAGGATCGCCAAAAGATAAGATCCTGGCCCTCGCCAAGTCGCTACCCGCCGACCTGGTGATCATCGCTTCGCACCGGCCGGATATCACCACCTATCTGCTGGGCTCCAACGCCGCCGCGGTGGTCCGCCACGCCGAGTGCTCGGTGCTGGTCGTCCGCTAGCGCCATAGCCCGCCGCCCGGCGGGCTGTTTATTTTTACTTCTGCTCCACCAGCTTGCCTGCCCGCAGCGGAAAGTGCCGGAAAGATGCTGACATTCCGCCCCTGAATCCGTACCATACACGCCACGGTTGTCTGTCAGACCTCATTAATTGCTACGCGCCAGCGCCACGTTGCCCAGCGGCTGGCACAACGCGTGCTCTTCTGATGCCACACTATGAATTGAGCCACTATTACATGCTGCAAAATCAAGAAATTAGTAAAAAAGAAAAATACAACATCGATAAGCTGCAGAAACGTCTGCGCCGCAACGTCGGTGAGGCGATCGCCGACTTCAATATGATTGAAGATGGCGACCGCATTATGGTTTGTCTGTCAGGCGGCAAGGACAGCTATACCATGCTGGAGATCCTGCGTAACCTGCAGAAAAGCGCGCCCATCTCCTTCTCGCTGGTGGCGGTGAACCTCGACCAGAAACAGCCTGGGTTCCCGGAGCATATTCTGCCGGCGTATCTTGAGCAGCTGGGCGTTGAATATAAGATTGTTGAAGAGAACACCTACGGCATCGTCAAAGAGAAGATCCCGGAAGGGAAAACCACCTGCTCGCTGTGCTCTCGCCTGCGTCGCGGCATTCTCTACCGTACCGCCACCGAACTTGGCGCCACCAAGATTGCCCTCGGCCATCATCGCGACGACATCCTGCAGACGCTGTTCCTGAATATGTTCTACGGCGGCAAAATGAAAGGAATGCCGCCGAAGCTGATGAGCGACGACGGCAAACACATCGTTATCCGCCCGCTGGCCTACTGCCGCGAAAAGGACATCGAGCGCTTCTCCCAGGCCAAGGGCTTCCCGATCATTCCTTGCAACCTGTGCGGTTCGCAGCCTAACCTGCAGCGCCAGGTGATCGCCGATATGCTTCGCGACTGGGATAAGCGTTATCCGGGACGCATTGAAACCATGTTTAGCGCAATGCAGAACGTGGTGCCTTCGCACTTGAGCGACGTTAATCTGTTTGATTTTAAAGGCATCACCCACGGCTCCGAGGTAGTGGACGGCGGCGATTTAGCGTTTGACAGGGAAGAGATTCCCCTGCAGCCTGCCGGCTGGCAGCCGGAGGAAGAGGACGCCCGGTTGGATGAGCTGCGTCTGAACGTAGTGGAAGTGAAGTAACCTGCAAGCGTCTCAGGCCGCCGCCTGAGACGCGCTATTCTGCCCTTACTTCAGCAGTCGTACGCGGCAGGCTTTGCCTTTGATCTTGCCGTTTTGTAACTGCTTATACGCCTTCTGCACCATATTCTGGCGGATCGCCACATAGACGTGGGCCGGGTGGACGTTAATTTTGCCGATATCGGCGCCATCAAATCCCATATCACCGGTCAACGCCCCCAGCACATCCCCCGGGCGCATTTTCGCCTTTTTTCCGCCGTCGATGCACAGCGTCGCCATCTCCGCCGTCAGCGGCGTAATAGCGTTGCCCGCCGGCGCCGGCAGCCAGTTGAGGGATAACTGCAGCATGTCGGCCAGAATGGTGGCGCGCTGCGCCTCTTCCGGCGCGCAAAAGCTGATAGCCAGACCTTGTTCGCCGGCGCGGGCGGTACGGCCGATGCGGTGCACATGCACTTCCGGATCCCAGGCCAGCTCGAAGTTCACCACCAGCGCGAGAGATTTGATGTCCAGGCCGCGGGCAGCGACATCGGTCGCCACCAGAACCCGGACGCTGCCGTTCGCGAAGCGCACCAGCGTTTGATCGCGGTCGCGCTGCTCGAGGTCACCGTGCAGCGATAATGCGCTCTGCCCGGCGGCGTTGAGCGCATCGCAGACCGCCTGGCAATCGCGCTTGGTATTGCAGAACACCACGCAGGACGCCGGCTGATGCTGGCTGAGCAGACGCTGGAGCAGCGCAATCTTATCGTGGCGGGAAACCTCAAAGAACTGCTGTTCTATAGCCGGTAACGCATCGACGCTGTCAATCTCAATCGTTTCCGGATGACGCTGCACCCGGCCGCTGATCGCCGCGATTGCCGCAGGCCAGGTGGCGGAAAACAGCAGCGTCTGCCGGTCAGCCGGCGCGAAGCGGATCACCTCGTCGATGGCGTCGCTGAAGCCCATGTCAAGCATGCGGTCCGCTTCATCCATCACCAGGGTCTGCAGCGCGTCGAGAGAGACCGTCCCCTTCTGCAGATGATCGAGCAGACGGCCCGGAGTGGCGACGATAATATGCGGGGCGTGCTGCAGTGAATCGCGCTGGGCGCCAAACGGCTGCCCGCCGCAGAGCATCAAAATCTTGATGTTCGGCAGGCAGCGCGCCAGACGGCGCAGCTCGCCGGCAACCTGATCGGCCAGTTCCCGGGTCGGACACAGCACCAGCGACTGGGTCTCAAAGCGCGACGGATCGATATGATGCAACAGACCCAGCCCGAAGGCGGCCGTTTTTCCGCTGCCGGTTTTTGCCTGCACGCGCACATCTTTCCCCGCGAGGATCGCCGGCAGGGCGGCGGCCTGAACCGGCGTCATCGACAGATAACCCAGCTCGTTAAGGTTGGCTAATTGGGCGGCAGGTAAAACAGTCAGGGTAGAAAAAGCGGTCACAATGTATTCTCGTATTAAAGGACAGACGATCTGCAGGCGCGTATCCTCGCAGATCTCCGCGCCTGATGCGACAATTTAATCGGCTCTTCATCAGGCGGCGGATCGGGCTGCGGCTGCGGACGCGGTCGTGGATCGGGTAAAGGAACCGGATCGTTCGGCTCGGGCGAGATGGGGATAGACTGGGCTGTCAGCCCTGAAGCGTAATGCATAGTGGCCTCCCGGAAAGTGATACGGGCGTACCCGCAGGCGTAAACGGCCTGAAGACCGTCGGGTGTCTTAGTAAGCGTAGAAGCTGGTCAGGAGAGCGCAAAAAAAAAGCCGACTCAACAAAGTCGGCGTCGTACGAATCAATTGTGCTATGCAGTAATTCAAAAAAGGAAGTAAGACAATATGGAGCGCAACGCCCATCGCTTGACGTTGCATTCACCTGCGAGAGAGATATTGCCCTGAATGGGTAGAGGGTTTATTGATTTCGCTCAAACATTGCCGGGTTTTCCCGGCATCATCGCTGCTAAAAGGCGATTCTTTACAACCATTTACTGCGATGTAACCACCATGCAACACCACCGATGACAACGACTAACATCAGGCAGAAGAGGCTAAACCCCAGATGCCAGCTGTTGCCAGGGATCCCGCCGAGGTTGACACCGAACAGGCCGGTTAAAAAGGTGCTGGGCAGAAACACCATCGCCATCAACGACATCGTATAGGTCCGCCGCGCCAGCGACTCCTGCATAATCTGGGCGATCTCATCGCTCATGATCGCCGTCCGGGCGATGCAGCTGTCGATCTCATCCAGCCCGCGCCCCAGCCGCTCGGCGATATCCTGCATCCGCCGCCGCTGATCGTCGCTCATCCACGGCAGGCGCTCGCTGGCCAGCCGGGCGTAAACATCGCGCTGCGGCGCCATATACCGGCGCATCACGATCAGCTGTTTACGCAGCAGGGCAAGGAAACCGCGCGGTGGCACCTGCTGATCGAGCAGGTCGTCTTCGAGGTCGATTATTCGGTCGTGCAGTTGTTCAATAAACTCACTGGCATGATCGGTCAGCGCGTCGCAGACTTCCACCAGCCAGCTGCCGCAGTCCGTCGGCCCATTGCCCTCCTTCAGGTCGCCCAGCACATCGTCGAGCGCCAGCACTTTGCGCTGACGAGTGGAGACGATCAGCCGCTCATCCATATAGAGACGCATCGCCACCAGCTGGTCTGGGCGTTCATCGGTGCTGCCGTTGATGCAGCGCAGGGTGATCAGCGCCCCGTCGCCGATCCGCGTTACCCGTGGTCGGGTGCTCTCGCCTGCCAGGGCATCGCGCACGTTATTGGGCAGTAGCGGGGTGGCCGCCAGCCAGTCGGCGCTGTCGCTATGGGTATAGTTGAGATGCAGCCAGCAGGGCTTCTCTTTGTCGATAATATCGTTATCGGCGAGCGGCTTCACGCCCCCCTGCCCGTCGAGCACCCACGCGAAGATCGCGTCCGGTATCTGCAACTCCGAGCCTTTAATCGCGTCCACTCAACCTCCGTTAATCCATGCCTGTCACATTGCACGCACTCTGTATAAGGTACGCGAAAGCGCGCTTTTTCGCTGTTTATTGCCCGGTGAAAGGGGCTAATCGCTTCATTAAAAAGCGCTTTCCCCCGGGCCGCGCCCACCTTCCTCATTTAACGTTAAAGTGTAGTGAAATCAAGTTCTTCAGGTTTTGCGCGCCTCAGTGCGACTTTTTGCGGTTTATTTTGCGACTTTATGCTGTATTATGCCGCTTATTGCGTCAACTTGCGGAGTCTCTCGTTATGCACAAGCTCGCCCGACAAAAACACATCCTCGACCGGCTAAGTGAAACCGGTCAGCTGAGCATCAGCGAACTGGTTGATGCGCTGCAGGTGTCGGCCGATACCATACGCCGGGATCTCAGCGAGCTGGAAAACTAGGGCGTACTGCAGAAAAGCCACGGCGGCGCCATCGCGCTTAACGTCCCGGCGATGACGCGCCAGGGAAGAAACGCCCTGCTCCCCGGAACCAAGCAGCGTCTCGGCCAGCAGGTCGCCGCGCGCATCCCCTCCGGCTCGACGCTGTTTCTCGACGCCGGCAGCACACTGCTGGCCGTCGCTAGCCAGCTGAAAGGCCCCATGACCGTGATCACCGCTTCGCTGGATATCGCCCAGCTGTTTAGCGACCGCGCCGATATCCAGCTCATTCTGCTTGGCGGCCAGTGGGACAGTGAGCAGCGGCTGTTCGCCGGCAGCGCCACGCTGTCGCTGGTGGCGCGCTACCGCGCCGATATCGCGATTCTCGGCGCCTGCGCGTTGCATGCCGAGCTTGGACTGAGCGCCAGCCAGGAGGCCGATGCCGACGTAAAACGCGCCATGCTCGCCGCCAGCGCGGAACACTGGCTGGTGGCGGACCATACCAAAGTCAACCATTGCGAACCCTGGCTGGTGGCCGGTCTCAGCGACATTCACCATCTTTTCCTCGATCGTCCCTGGCCTGAGCTGGGGGATGACCCTGCCCTCTCTGTACATATTGCTGACGCTTAACAACGCGGAGAACCTGATGAGTAACAACACGATAAATATCGCCCTGATTGGCTATGGCTTCGTCGGTAAGACCTTCCACGCGCCGCTTATCCGTTCGGTGCCGGGCCTGAACCTGGCCTTCGTCGCCTCGCGTGATGAAGAAAAAGTCAAACGCGACCTGCCGGACGTCACGGTGATCGCCTCCGCGGAAGCGGCGGTCCAGCATCCGGATGTCGATCTGGTGGTCATCGCCTCCCCCAACGCCACGCACGCGCCGCTGGCCCGCCTGGCGCTGAACGCCGGCAAGCATGTGGTGGTGGACAAACCCTTTACCCTTGATATGCAGGAGGCCCGGGAGCTGATCGCCCTGGCGCAGGAGAAACAGCGCCTGCTCTCCGTCTTCCATAACCGCCGCTGGGACAGCGACTATCTCGGGATCCGTCAGGTTATTGAGCAGGGCGTCATCGGCACGGTGAAACATTTTGAGTCCCATTTCGACCGTTTCCGCCCGGAAGTCCGCGTCCGCTGGCGCGAGCAGAACGTCCCCGGCAGCGGCTTATGGTTCGATTTGGGCCCGCACCTGATCGATCAGGCGCTGCAGCTGTTTGGTCTGCCGCAGTCGGTACAGGGCAACATCGCCACCCTGCGCGACGGCGCGGAGATCAACGACTGGGCGCATGTGGTGTTAAACTACCCGGCGCATAAAGCGATCCTGCACTGTAGCATGCTGGTCGCGGGGGGCTCCTCGCGCTTTACCGTGCATGGCGATAAAGGCAGCGTTGTCAAAGCGCGGGCCGACCAGCAGGAGAGCCAGCTGCTGGCGGGTGTGGTACCGGGAAGCGCCGGCTGGGGTCAGGATGATGACAAGCTGGTGATCTATGACGCCTCGCTGCAGGCCCAAACTCAGCCTACTCCGCCGGGCGATCAGCGCCAGTACTATATGCAGATCCGCGACGCGCTGAAGGGCCAGATCGCCAATCCGGTGCCGCCGGTTGAAGCGCTGGCGGTAATGGCCGTTCTGGAAGCGGCGGTGCGTTCCGCGGAAAGCGGCGTGGCGCAGACCCTCGACCTGACCGCCGACGAGCGCAACGCGCTGCGCTAAGCCTGTCGCTACTCCGGTTATCTGCGCGGCCCGCAGGTAACCGGGTCACCGCGCTGACTCCAGAAATAATCACTGCCTGTCAGCAGATTATCCTTTCTTTATCCTGCCTTTTTGCGTAAAGCACCGCTGGAAATTTCAGCCAATTGGGAGGAGGATAGAGAACAGATCGATCGTGATGAGAAAAAGGTTGCTGACGCTGTGGACGCGGTGACCGCAATACCGGACAGGAGAAGCTCATGTACTACACGTTAGGAGATACCACTCTCCATTTTTATCGCTATCAGTGCAAATTTTACGTCGCCCACTGGGAAGGAGGGAACGTGATGGACGAAAAATTTAAACCGTTTATCGAGCAGATCACTGAGAAGACCGGGCTGGACGCGAAGCGCGTCGAGACCGCCGCGCGCGATTATTTTACTAACGTGGATTAACAGGCAGCCTGTTGCTGTATACCAAAGGCCAGGCCGACGCGCCTGCCGTTGATGTTTCCCCTTCCGCCGCCAGGGATCTCGTTGCCGCTGGCGGCTTTTCTTCCTGCCGGCGCTAAACGGTGGTCAGTTTTGCAAGGATCGCGGCGAAGGTGTCGCTGACGTTATCGCCGGCGAGCATTTTTTTGCGCAAGGTGATACTTCTGCCTGTCGACGGGATGAGCAGCCGGACTTTCGCATCATGACTGCCGCGCTCAGCGAGAACTACATCGCGCAAAGGAATAATGTAGGTGTCGGCATAGAGACCCGGCGTAAATATCATCGACTCGCCGCTGACGCCAATCACCACCCGATTCTGCAGACGATAGCCGTTGCACAGCGCCAGAATACCGGCGGCAATAAATACGCCGCCAATACCCATGCCAATCATTAAGATAATTATCCCGGCGATGAGCGCCAGCGCTCCCTGCGGATAAAAAGCGGATGCATTAAAGGTTAATAGCTGGTGATTATCGTCGCGGCCCATCGCCCCGGTTGTTGACCGCCACGGGGTAAAACCGGCGTTAATCCGCGTTTGAAAGCTGAACAGGCTGCCGACCAGAAAGATCATACTGATGGGGATCATCACGATACCGCCAATAAAGGCCAGCACAATGGCCAGATAAGGATAGCGGCCAGACAGCATAATGCTGAGCACCTGAACCACCACGGCGATAAACAGGGCAAGAACCAGCCAGGACCACATGCTGTCCACCCGACTATGGAAATTCAGTTGTCCTTCATCGAGTAATAAATTACGCGCGACAAAACAGATAATAATATTGACGAACAGGCCAATCCAGGCCAGCTTGTGCACATGCTTCATACCCTACTCCATTATGTATTTTACCATTCCATTTCCAGGCATTATAAAATAAAGACTTAATGCCGGCTGGATAGTAGCAAAGCGGTACACAAGATCAATAAAAAGCGCGCGGTCACCTCACATTCTCATTTATATTAAGCGTGATATTGTTAGTTATCATTTATCGTAATTATATAAACCATCCTATATATTGGCGCTATATGTTTTCAGCGCAATAATATCGCCCTGCCGCCTGGCAGGGCGTCGCAGATTAACGCTCCTCCAGCGCCGCCACCGGCTCCGGCGCGCTTTTCCTGCGCAGCAGATAGCCTGCGGCAAGGATCAGCAGCCATACCGGGATCAGGCAGACGGAGATGCGGATGTCCGGGGTCAGATACATCACCCCGAGGATCCCGGCGAGAAACAGCAGACACAGCCAGTTTGTCAGGGGATAAGCGAAACTCTGGAAAGCCGTTACCTTCCCGGCACGCTGCATCGCGCGGCGGAACTTAAGATGAGTGATGCAGATCATCGCCCAGTTGATGACCAGGGCGGCCACCACCAGGGCCATCAGCAGGGCAAAGGCTTTCCCGGGCATCACATAGTTAATCACCACGCAAAGCGCCGTGGCGACGGCGGATACCGCCAGGGCGGTCAATGGGCTCCCGCGGTGGTTCACTCGCAGCAGCGCACGCGGGGCGTTGCCCTGCTGAGCCAGGCCGAACAGCATCCGGCTGTTGCAGTAGACGCAGCTGTTGTAGACCGACAGCGCGGCGGTGAGCACCACCAGATTGAGGGCGTTGGCCACAATATTGCTGTCAATGGCGTGAAAGATCAGCACAAAAGGGCTTCCCCCTTCCACGACGTTCCGCCACGGGTAGAGTGACAACAGGACCGCCAGCGACCCCACGTAAAACAGCAGAATCCGGTAGATCACCTGGTTGGTGGCTTTGGGAATGGTTTTATGCGGCTCATCGGCTTCCGCCGCGGTGATCCCCACCAGCTCAAGCCCGCCGAAGGAGAACATGATCACCGCCATGGCCATCACCAAGCCCGTGATACCGTTAGGGAAAAATCCCCCGTCCTGCCACAGGTTGGCCACCGTCGCCGCCGGGCCGCCGTGACCGCTAAATAACAGATAGCAGCCAAAGGCGATCATGCTGATGATAGCGGCCACTTTGACAATCGAGAACCAGAACTCCAGCTCGCCATACACTTTGACGTGCGTCAGGTTGATGGCATTGATCGCCACGAAGAAGATCGCCGCCGACAGCCAGGTGGGTACCTCCGGCCACCAGTACTGAATATAGATCCCCACCGCCGTCAGCTCCGCCATGCTTACCAGCACGTACAACACCCAGTAATTCCAGCCTGACATAAACCCGGCGAAGGGCCCCCAGTAGCGGTTGGCGAAATGGCTGAACGAACCCGCCACTGGCTCCTCTACCACCATTTCGCCAAGCTGACGCATGATAAAGAAGGCGATAACCCCGGCGATGGCGTATCCCAGCAGGACCGAAGGGCCTGCCATACGGATCGTTTGCGCAATACCTAAAAACAGTCCAGTGCCGACCGCCCCCCCGAGGGCAATCAACTGGATGTGGCGGTTTTTTAACCCGCGTTTTAACTGATGCTCTTGCTGCGTTGTCATCTCTGACCTGCCCCTGTCTGTAAAAAGTCACTTTCGCCGGTAGCAACTTTCAGGCCAGCGGATCGCCGCGCAGCGGCAGACAAAAAGTAATACATTGAATTATATTAAAATATTGTTTTCACATCAGTTCCGGTAGCTGCTCATCGCGGCGCTGACCTGGCGCATCACACGCGAAAACTGGTCAGATTACGCACAGATCATGAGAAAAAGAGCAGCTTAATGCATGAACCTGACCCATTTTGGTGCATACGCTTTGCCGCCGTCCGCCCAGGCTTCACGCCAGGCAAAAAACTGTTAGGCTGTTAGTCACTTTTACGTTCCGCTAGTGGCCACTATGTACAACATCGACGACTATGATCTGAAAATTCTTACCCTGCTGCAGGCCAATGGCCGTTTAACCAATCAGGAACTGAGCGAGCTTATCGGCCTGTCCGCTTCCCAGTGTTCACGCCGGCGTATCGCCCTTGAACAGGCGCAGCTTATCCTCGGCTACCATGCGCGTCTGGCGCCGGATGCCGCCGGGCAAGAGATGCTTGGCCTGATTGAGGTGCGTCTGCTGAATCACACCCCGCAATGCGTGGAGAGCTTTCATCAGATGCTCAGTGAAGTGGACGCCATTCTGGACGCCTGGAAAACCACCGGCGACGCCGATTATCTGCTGCGGGTAACGGTCCCGGACCTGCCCGGTCTGAGCCATTTGATCAGCCATATTCTGGCGCAAAACAAAGGGGTGGCCCATCTGAAAACTGCCGTTGTGCTCAACCGCCTGAAAGAGAACGGCCAGCTGATGCCGGGCACGCCCCCGCTGCGCTGAACCGGAGCACAGCGCCCTGCGTTGGTGCAGACGCGGGGCCAGAAAATGCATGTAAAACGGCGAATTCGCACAACTCACGCATACAGAAACCATGACACGCACGATTCGTGCAATTTTCTCTTCCTGTCAGAACAACAGGTTAGGCTTAACCACGGCTGTTTTTTCCGCAAACGATCGCCCGGGCACGCTCCTCTGGTGCGATTTTTGCAAACAAGCGCTTATCCTTGTTAACGAAAAGATAGTGCTTATTTATGGATAACGTCCTTTCCCCTGAAAAACTGACCCACACCTGGCTGGAGGATGCCCTGGCGCTGCTGTTCGGCACGCTAATGATCTCCTTTGGTATTATCCTGTTTCGTCAGGCCGGTGCCCTGACCGGCGGGACGGCAGGCATGGCCTTTCTGATCCACTACGCCACCCACCTGCCGTTCGGCGTGGTTTTCTTCGCCATTAATCTGCCCTTCTACTGGCTCTCCGTCCGGCGGATGGGCGCCGCCTTCACGCTGAAAACCTTCTGCGCGGTCGGACTGGTGTCGCTGTTCTCCGACCTGCACGGCTACTTTATCCATGTCGATCGCCTGAACCCCTATTACGCCACCCTCTTCGGCAACATCATGGTCGGTATCGGCTTTGTGGTGCTGTTCCGCCATAAAGCGAGCCTCGGCGGCGTCAATATTCTGGCCCTCTATCTGCAGGATAAAAGCGGCATCCGCGCCGGTAAATTCCAGATGGTAGTGGACGCCTGCATCGTCACCGCCTCGCTGTGGGTGGTTAGCCTGCCGATGCTGCTGGTCTCTGTCCTCGGCGCCGTGATTTTGAATTCGATTATCGCCATGAACCACCGCCCCGGACGCTATGCGGTGTAATGGCTTCACCTTTAACGGTCATTTCAGGAGTAACCACTGTGTTCCAGAACGTCGACGCCTACGCGGGCGATCCTATCCTGTCGCTGATGGAAGCCTTTCAACAGGATCCCCGGGCAGACAAAGTTAACCTCAGCATCGGGCTGTACTATAACGAGCAGGCCATCATTCCTCAGCTGGAGGCGGTCCGCCAGGCCGCTGACCGGCTGCAGAGCCAGTTGCAAAAGGCCAGCCTCTATCTGCCGATGGAGGGACTGGCACCCTATCGCCGCGCGGTCCAGACGCTGCTGTTTGGCGAACATCATCCGGCGTTGCGTACCGGACGCATCGCCACCATCCAGACGCTGGGCGGCTCCGGCGCGCTGAAGGTGGGCGCTGATTTTCTCAAGCGCTACTTCCCCGACTCCGCGGTCTGGGTCAGCGATCCGACCTGGGAGAACCATGTGGCCATCTTTGCCGGGGCGGGCTTCGAGGTGCATACCTATCCCTGGTTCGACAGCGCCACTCGCGGGGTCAATTTCCCCGCCATGCTTGCCGCCCTCCAGCAGCTCCCGCCCCGCAGCATCGTGCTGCTCCATCCTTGCTGCCATAATCCGACGGGGGCCGATCTCACCCCCGAGCAGTGGGATCGGGTGATTGAGGTGTTGATCGCCCGGGAGCTGATCCCGTTCCTCGATATTGCCTACCAGGGCTTTGGCCGTGGGCTGGATGAAGATGCCTATACCATCCGCGCCATCGCCAGCGCCGGGCTGACGGCGCTGGTTAGTAACTCGTTCTCGAAGATTTTTTCGCTGTACGGCGAGCGCGTCGGCGGCCTGTCGGTGGTCTGTGACAATGCCGATGCCGCCGGGCGCGTGCTGGGCCAGTTGAAAGCCACCGTGCGCCGCAACTACTCCAGCCCGCCGGGGTTTGGCGCCCAGGTGGTGTCGCAGGTGCTCAACGATCCCGAGCTGAATGCCCTGTGGCAGGAAGAAGTGGAGGCCATGCGCACCCGCATCAGCGCCATGCGCGTCGCGCTGGTGAAATCCCTGCAGACAGCCCTGCCGGCGGAGGATTTTTCCTATCTGCTGACCCAGCGCGGCATGTTCAGTTACACCGGCTTTAGCGCCGATCAGGTAGACGTTCTGCGCGAAGAGCACGGCATCTATCTGATCGCCAGCGGTCGGGTCTGCGTGGCCGGGCTCAACCGCGGCAATATTGCGCGGGTAGCCAGCGCCTTCGCCGCGGTATGCGCACGCTAGCCGGGGCAACCCCGGCGCGGATTAGCGGTTATTCGCGACGCAGCCGGCGAGCCAGGCGTGTACCCAGCGTCTGAATAAGCTGGACAATAACAATCAACACCAGGGCGGTGGTGAGGGTGGCAAAGGCGTCGAAACGCTGATAGCCGTAGGTGATCGCCAGATCGCCGATCCCGCCGCCGCCCACCGTTCCCGCCATGGCGGTCGCGCCAAGCAGACCGATGGTCGCGGTGGTAAGGGCCAGAATCAGCGACGCCGCCGCCTCCGGCAGCATAAAGTGCCAGACGGTCTGCAGAGGGGTAGCGCCCATGGCGTCTGCGGCCTCAAGGATCCCCTCATCCACCTCCAGCAGCGAGCTCTCCACCAGCCGGGCAATATAGGGGGCGACAAAAACGATCAGCGGCACGATGGCCCCCGCGGTGCCGATAGTCGTGCCCACCAGCAGCCTGGTGAAGGGCAGGATCACAATCAGCAAAATGATAAACGGCAGCGAGCGCAGCACGTTAATCAGCGGATTCAGCGCCTGATGCACCACCGGGTTGGCCACGATGCCGCCGGGACGGCAAACCACCAGCACAATTCCCAGCGGGACGCCGATCAGCGCGCCAAAGCCCAGTGAGATGGCGACCATAATCAGGGTATCATGCAGCGCCAGCAGAAACTGCTCGCCGGTAATGGCGGTATCAATCAGATCAAACATGGGTGATTTTCACTCCTGCGTCGGCCAGATGGGTGATAGCGCGTTCGGTTTCGTCAGGCTCGCCGAGGAGTTGCACAATCATAAATCCCAGTATCCGGCCCTGAACTTCGGACATGCTGGCAAACAGGATATTCACCTCGACAGCATACTCGCGGATCAGGTGGTTAATGATCGGCTGCCGGGCCGTCGCGCCGATAAATTCGAGGCGTAAAGCCCGGGCGCCGTTATCGCGCTGCAGGAGCGACGCCACCCGCTGCGGCAGGCGATCGTGCACCACCGACTGCACGAAACTGGCGGTGACCGGATGCTGCGGCTGGGCAAAGAGATCGAACACCGTCCCCTGCTCAACAATGCGCCCGGCCTGCATCACCGCCACCTTGTTACAGATTTTCTGGATCACTGACATTTCATGAGTAATCAGCACAATGGTGATGCCATAGCGGCGATTAATCTCCTGCAGCAGCAGTAAGATCTGTACCGTGGTGTGGGGGTCGAGCGCCGAGGTGGCTTCATCGCACAGCAGCACCGACGGGTTGGTGGCCAGCGCCCGGGCGATACCGACCCGCTGCTTTTGCCCTCCCGATAGCTCATTAGGGTAGCTGTGCATTTTGTCGCTCAGGTCGACAAACGCCAGCAGCTCCGCAACCCGCGCCTGGATAAAGGCCTTGTCGCGGCCCTGCAAAATAAGCGGGATAGCGATGTTATGAAATACCGTTTTCGAATTCAGCAGATTAAAATTCTGAAAGATCATGCCGATATCTTTTTTGATCGCCTGCAGGCGCTGGCCGCTGCAGTCCTGTAGCGGCTCACCGTTCAACACCACCTCGCCCTCGCCCGGCGTTTCCAGCCGATTAATCAGCCGCAATAAGGTGCTTTTTCCTGCGCCGCTGTAGCCAATAATGCCGAAAATATCGCCCCGGTCGATACTGAGATTAATATCCTGCAGGGCCAGAACTGGATGCCCTTTTCTGGAAAAGGTTTTACTGACATGGCGAAATTCTATCATCGCGTTATTCATTTTAAATAATCAGGCAGCAGGTAACCATCATACTGCGGATGGCTGAGAATATATTTTTTGAAATCGGCAGAGTGATAGCCGTCGATAATATCTTTGGCAAACTGCGCCTTCTGATTTTTACCGGCAACGGTTACGACGTTAATAAAATGGCTGGTGGCGGCCTCCAGCTTTAATGCTGAGGTGAGCGCCATGCCGCTGGAAACGGCGAAATTGCCCTGAATCAGGCCATAGTCGACATCCGGCAGCGCGCGAACCTGCTGGGCATTGTCCATCTCCTTAAGCACGATTTTATAGGGGTTAGCAACGATATTGCGCTGGGAAAAGGTGGCGGGATCGCTGTCCGGTTTAATCTTCACCCAGCCCAGACTTTCCAGCACCAGCACCGCGCGATATTCGTTCGACGGCTGGTTTGGCACCGACACCACCGTGCCGGCTGCCGGGGTGCCCAGGGTGGTCAGTTTGCCGCCATACAGGCCCATCGGCGGTGTGGGTACCTGCACAATGCCCACGTTATCGGTCCCCAGCCGCTCATTGATCGCTTTCAGGTATACCGGATGCTGCATAATATTCGCTTCGATATCGCCGCGGGCTACCGCGTCATTGACCTGAATACCGTCGCTAAAATCTTTATATTCGATTTTATACCCTTTACTCAATAAATAGGGGGCGACCCCTTTTTCAAATTGCTCTTTATACGGCCCGGGATTGAAGCCGATACGAATAATTTGATCTGCGGTGGCGTAAAAAGAGGTAGCGGATAACAGGGCAAGCGTCATCCCGAGCGCAACTGACTTGTTCATAAGGTATTTTCCTGGAAGGTTGGCGATATTGAGCGATTAAATCACAGCCGCAAGAGGGTTGTAAGCCAGAACGCCGGATTTCCTTTTGCTTATTCCTCATAACCTTTTGCCATCCCGACATATCCTAAAAATAATCATCCTTTGCAGATATTGTTATTTAGCCAGGCGCCATAAATCCCTTAAAGATGGCAGATTATTGATGACGTAAACCGGGAAAATTATGCCTGATTTTGCTGCTTCACCGCTGGTGGACGCCCTGGAAGAGAATCTGTTCAGCCTGCTGGAAAACCTGGCCGCGGAGGTCAACACCGACATGCTGCCGTTAATCGACCTCTCCAGCGGCAGTCCGGATCAACCCACCCCGCCGGAAGTGATTGACGCGCTGCAGAGCGCCATTCATCGTCGTGAAAACCATGGCTACCCCTCATTCTGGGGCAAGCCGCAGGTCCGCGAAGCGATCGCCCATTTTTATCGTCGCCAGTATGATGTGGAATTCGATCCGCACAGCGAAGTCGCGGTATTTCAGGGCTCGCATATCGGTATTGGCGGCATCCCGCGGGCGCTGCTCCGTCCCGGGCAATACCTCATCTCCACCGATCCCTGCTATCCCATTTATCGCTCAGCGGCGCTGCAGTCCCAGGCGACGTTTTATGGCCTGCCGCTAAGGGCTGAGAACCATTTCCTGCCGGATTTTAACGACCTCCCCCGGGAGGTGGCTGACAAGGCCGGGCTGGTGGTGCTTAACTATCCGCATAACCCCACCGGCGCCCTCGCCACGCCGGCGCTGTTCGCCAGCGCCCTGCAGTTTGCCCACCGTCACCAGGTGCCGATCCTGCACGATTTTGCCTATGCGGCCATCGGCAGCGCGGCCAGTGACGCGCCGCTGAGCCTTTTCTCTCAGCCCGGCGCGAAGGCGTGGGGAGTGGAAACCTACACCTTCTCCAAGACCTTTAATATGGCCGGCTGGCGCTTCGGCTTCGCGGTCGGCAACGCCTCGATTATTCGGGCATTTAAAAAGCTGCACACCCACAGCTACAGCACGGTGTTTGGCGCGATTCAGGATGCGGCGATCGCCGCGCTCAGCCTGCCGGCAGAACGGATTACGCAGCTGACAGCGGCGTATCATCAGCGCCGGGAGTGGGTTCTGCGTCGACTGGCCGCGCTGCGCTGGCCGGTTCGTACCGCACAAGGCACGTTCTTCCTCTGGCTGAGCGTGCCGCCCGGGTACCGTTCACAAGAGTTTGCCCGCCTGCTGCTGCAGGAGGCGCATATTCTGGTGGCGCCAGGCACTGGTTTTGGCGAAGGGGGCGAAGGGTTTATCCGCATCAGTCTGACGGCTGGGGACGACGCGCTGAGCAACGCGCTGGACCGTCTCGCCCGGCTGGCGCTGTTTTAGCGCCCGCCTCGCGGGGCCGTTACACCTTCAGGTAGCCCGCCATGCGTTGAATACGCGCGGCGGAATAGTCATAGCAGGCGCTGGCGGGTTTACCCAGGACGCGATATTTGGCGCCATTGTAAAAGGCGGTCTTATTCTCCTCTTCCAGAAAGCGCCGGGAGACGGTGTCGCTGAAAATACGGTCGCCATCCGACTGCGGTTGATAGCGGCTGGATTTGACGCTCTCCCACGCCACGCCGATCGGCTTATGGTCATAGCCGGTCATACAGAACAGCCGGTTGGAGGCCAGCAGATCGGCCTCGATGGTTTTAAATTCCGCCGCCGTAGCGGCGCAGGTCATGCTTAACAGGCAGGCCGAAGCCCATCGGTAAATTGTCATTATTCAGGCGATCCCAGAGTGTTTCCTCCATTGTAAGCGGCTGAAAATTCCGGATGTTCGCTTTTACCTATCGTTGTGCGTGAAAACCGCTTAAAATTTCACAATCGTACTCCTCGTGAGTTGTCTTAACGACCTGTAGGCCCTCCCTGCGCAGGTCATCACGCCGGCCAAACACCGAGACGCCGGCGCAGAGGAGGTATCGCCTTTAACGATTAAACGCCCAGCTGGCCCCGCTGGTCAGCGCCCGCTCAAAGGCGGGACGGCCGGGGCCCGCCAGCCAGCCGGCGAAGGTGTGCAGCTGCGGGTGCAGCTGGCGCAGGGCGTCGAGGTCGGCATGGCCCGCCAGCCGCCCGTCGTCCACCAGCCCGGTCAGCTTGTGCAGAAATGGGCTGGCGGCCAGCACCTCGTCGGAAAATCGCGAATAGGGGATCGGCCGTCCCGCCGCCGCGGAGAATAACGCCTCCAGCTGGCGACCGGTCACGCTGTCGCTGGCGATCTCGAAGGTCTTGCCGGCAAACCGCGCCGGCGCGGCAAAAATCGCCGCGACAAGCTGGCCGATATCCTCCACCGCCAGCACCTGCATCCTCCCCTCCGGCAGCATAAAAAAGTGAAAATGACCTTCATCAAGGCCAAAACCGGGCATCACCAGCAGCTCCATAAAGGTGGCGGGCCGCACGATGGTCGCCGCCAGCGGCAGGCGGCGGATATGCCGTTCAATTTCCGCCTTGGTGTCATAATGCGCTACCCCGGTCGGCGTCTCCCCCGCCGCGCTGCCGGAGCTGTACACCAGATGCTTCACCCCGCACTCGACGGCGAGGTCGGCGATGGTTATCCCGTAGCGTACCTCCTGCTCATCGGTCACCGTCCCTCCCGGCGAACTGGGCTGGACGCTGAAGACGCCGTCGACCCCGGCCATTGCCGATCGCATTGCCGCCCGGTCTTCAAAGGTACCCACCACCAGCTCGGCTCCCCGTGCCGCCAGCGCGACGGCCCCGGCGGAGAAAGGATCCCTGACCAGCGCCCGAACCCGCCAGCCGCGGTGCAGCAGCGCCCCCGCCACCGAGCCGCCCTGCTGACCGGTGGCGCCAAAAACCAACACGCTTTGCGTATTATTCATCACTGTTTCCCCTCGTCTGCAGATGGTTGTCCGGCGTCTCGCCAGCGATTCTCCCCTGGCCTGTCTTCCTCCAGCCAGCCGCAGGAGGATCCGGGGAAATGGCCGGTGAACCATTGGGCATGATGGCTTGCGCACCATGCCATCATCTCCCGTCGCGAGCGTTCCGCCTGCCGGGGATCGCCGCAGAACGCCGAGTTCCAGTGCGGATGGGTAAACTGGCGCGGGGAATGCAGAAGATCGCCGGAGAAACAGGCGTAGTCATCGCCAGAGGAGAGGATCAGCGCGGCATGGTCAGGACTGTGGCCGGGGGTAGGGATAAAGGCGATCCGTCCGCCGACCTGCGGCCTGGCCGCCACATCCACGGTCTCCAGCTGGCCGGCCTCGATCACCGGCAGCAGGCTGTCGAGCCACAGCGCCCGGTAACGTTCGCTGTTCTTCACCCGCGTCAGCTCTTTTGCCGAACACAGATAGCGCGCGTTGGGAAACAGCGGCGCCCAGCGATCGTCCTGCCAGACGGTATTCCACCCGACATGGTCGGTATGCAGGTGAGTCAGTAGTACCAGGGTCACCTCCTCCGGGTTCACTCCTGCGGCGCGGAGATTCTCCAGATAGGGCGTGTTAAGTTGATGATAAAGCGGATTGCCGCCGCGTTCCCGGCCGTTACCCGTGGCGGTATCGATAACTATCAGATCGTGGGGGGTCTGTACCACCCAGCTGTGGATCGATAGCGCGATTGGCTGATTATCGGCGTCCGCCTCCGTCGCAGGGAACGCTGCGGGATAGAGCGCCGCCGGCTGCAGGCTAATCTCGCGCTCCGGAACTTTGAATATCAGGCTGTCGCCTGTCTGGTAAGTTTGCATCACTCCCTCCGCGCGCATTGCGCTGGTTGATTTATCGGGGTGATATTCACTATGCTGCCGGGATAACCCACATTCAAATTGATTATCATAATGAAGAAAATCATTGAAAATGATTTTAGTCGTATCGATCTGAATCTGTTGACGGTCTTGATGGTGCTGTACCGCGAAGCCAGCGTCACCCGCACCGCAGAGGCGCTGCATCTTGGCCAGCCGGCCATCAGCGGGGCGCTGAAACGGCTGCGCGAGATGTTTGACGATCCATTGTTCGTGCGCAGCGCCAGAGGCATGCTGCCGACGCCGCGGGCGCAAGCGCTGATGACCGAGCTGCAGCCGCTGATGGAACACCTGCATTCGGCAATGTTTGGCGCCGGGGAGTTTTCCCCCGCCAGCGCCCAGCAGCTTTTCCGCGTCGGCCTCAGCGACTGGAGCGAACACTGGCTGATGCCCCAGCTGTTACCCGGACTGATGCAGGAGGCACCCGGGGTGTCGCTCCAGACACTAGCCGCCGACCCCTTCCAGGTACGCCAGCTGTTGGAAGAGGATCGCATTGATGTCGCGGTATCCCTCAACAAACAGAGCCGCGGGGAGATCGTCAGTGAACCGGTGATGAGCATGGGGGTGACCACTCTCTGGTCGCCACAGCAGATCCCCTGCCGCGGGCCGTTGTCGGTGAGCGACTTTGTCGCCTGGGAACATGTGATGGTGGCCTATCGCGAAACCGGCCACGGGGAAATAGACCGCCAGCTCGCCAGTCAGGGACTCGCGCGGCGCGTGCGCTTTGCCACGCAGAATTTCTCCACCTTTCCCCTGCTGCTGACCACCCTGCCGCTCTTCGCCACCGTCCCCCAGGGACTGGCGAAGCGCTGGCAGGCGCAGTATGCCCTGCGCGCGGACGCCCCGCCGGTGGCCTACCCGGAATTTACCCTGTGTATACTGCGTCACAAACGCCGGGCGCAGGATCCGGCGCTGAACTGGCTGATAGCGAGGATAAAACAGGCCATGCGCGGACCATAGCGGGAGCGAATACCACCGACATCAGGCCTCGCTGAGCGGGGGTTGCAGAACGCGTCTGCTCCAGTCATAAAATGCGCGTACCGCCGGCGGCAGATAGCGGTTTTGCGGATAGACCAGCGACAGGGGAAGATCAGAAGCGGCCTGCTCCAGACAAGCGACCAGCGCGCCGCTCTGCAGATAAGGTTGCGCCAGATAGCTGGCGACGCGGATCAGGCCCAGCCCCTGAACGCCGGCCTGGATATAGGCATCGGTATCGTCGACCACCAGCGTCTCCTGCATGCGGATCGCGCAATCGCCGTCATCGAGGGAGAAAAGCCAGTCGATGGTCCGCCCGGTACGGTGGTTCAGGTAGCCCACCGCCCGGTGCTGGTGCAGATCGACGATGCTCTGCGGCCGGCCGTGGGCCGCAAGCCAGGCCGGCGAGGCGAGGACCATCCAGCGGTAGCGGGCCAGAGGACGCGCCACCAGGGTGGTGGAATCTTCGATTTGTCCGCTACGGATCACGCAGTCGAATCCCTCCTGGATAATATCTTCCACGTTGTCGCTTGAGCAGAGGATCATCTCCAGGTCAGGATACTGCTGCAGAAACTCGCCGATCCTTGGCAATACGCAGTGCCGGGCAAGAGATTGCGGCATCCCCACCTTGAACCGCCCGGCGGGCTGGGCCGAGCGGCCGGGAAAGGAGGCTTCCATCGCCGCCATCTCGGCCAGCAGCCGTTTACACTCCGCGTAATACCGGCGTCCCTCGGCCGTCACGCTGAGCTTGCGGGTGGTGCGCTGAAGAAGCTGCGCCCCCAGCCAGGCCTCCAGCTCCTTCACTACCCGCGACACCGTTGAGCGCGGCTGCCCCAGCACCTCCGCCGCCCGGGCGAAGCTGTGGGCATCCACAACCGCAACATATAACTGCATGGCATCCAGTCTGTCCATTTCGTTCTCCACTGGCGGTTATTATCCCATTAAGACGAACAGTCTAACCCGAAATCCTGTTCTTATCGAATGATGCCCTCCCCTCTACACTGAGCCTGTAGCCAGTCAATACAAGGCTTAACTGAGTAAGGAGTTAAAATGAAATCTGATAATCTTAACCACGAGGAAAAAGTATTGGTGCTGGGAGCGGGACAACTGGGCGCCGCCGTACTGGATGCGCTGGTACCTGCGGTGATCCAGCGCAAGGGCGCGGTCTCGGTTATCGTCTCGCCGGCGGCCTGGGATGAAGCCGGCCAGCTGCGGTCGGCAAACCACCGGGCGCTGGCCGACGCCGGGGCCACCTTTCTCGCCGTCGACATTGCCGGTAGCGGCATGGAGACGCTGGCTGGTCAGTTTAGCGGATTCACCACCGTGATTAACTGCATGGGCTTTGTCGCCGGTCCGGGGACACAGCTAAAAATTACCCGCGCGGTGCTGGCCGCCGGAGTGCCCCGCTATTTTCCCTGGCAGTTTGGCGTCAATTACGATGTGGTCGGCAAAGGCAGCGGCCAGCCGGTGTGGGACGAGCAGTATGATGTCCGGACCCTGCTGCGCGCGCAGCAGGCCACGGAGTGGGTCATTGTCTCCACCGGCATGTTTACCAGCTTTCTCTTCGAGCCAGACTTCGATGTGGTGAATTTATCCACCCGAACCGTTCACGCCCTTGGCGGCTGGGACACCCAGGTGACCGTCACCTCGCCGGCGGATATCGGCCGCCTGACCACCGCGATTTATCTGCATCAGCCGCGGATCGTCAACGAGGTGGTGTTTGTTGCCGGCGAAACGACCTCTTACCGCCAGCTGGCGGAAACTGTGGAACGCGTGACGCAGCAGACGTTCAGCAAAGCCGTTCACACCCTGCCCGCCCTGCTGGACCAGCTGCGGACGGACCCGGATAACGCCATGCTGCGCTATCGCGCTGCCTTCGCCCGGGGGGATGGCGTGTGGTGGCCGATGGGCGACACCTGGAATGCCCGCCACCATCTGCCGACCCAGGACATTGCCGGCTGGCTGCAGGCCGCGCGCTGAATTTCTCTCACAGGACAGAATGAAAATGAAGATGAAAAAGTTAATTCCACTGATCGTATTGAGTTGCCTGCTGCCGCTGGCGGTCAACGCCAGGACCATCACTGCCACCGGCGATACCCTGGACAACGCGGAGAGCAAAATTCGCCAGCAGGCCGCCCGCGAGGGCGCAACCGCCTATCGGATCATTGAGGCGCGAATGGGCAACAAAGTGCATATTACGGCGATACTCGACAATTGAACCACCGCTACCCGGCTCAGGGAGGAGCCGCCGCCATCCCGCGCGCCAGGTCAGGCGCTTATTTTTTCCCGTCGGCGATCGCGGCCCGGCGGCGCACCGTACAGGCGAGCGTATTCCCGGGTGAACTGCGACACGCTGATATAGCCCACCTCCCCGGCCGCCTGCGCAATGCTCATGCCTTCCGCCAGCATCAGGCGGCGGGCGTGGATCAGGCGCAACTGCTTCTGAAACTGCAGGGGCGACAAGGTGGTCATGGCGCGGAAATGACGGTGAAAGACAGAGACGCTCATGCCGGCGGCGTCGGCCGGCGCGTCGACGCTGACTGGCTGCATAAAATCCCGGCGCAGCATCGCCACCGCCCGGCGGATCCGCGCCGAATGGCTGTCTACAGCGCCCAGCGCCCGGATGGCTGGCCCGTGAACGCTCTGCAACAGCCAGTAATGCAGCTCCCGCCGCAGCCCTTCGCCTAACACCGCCAGCGCCCCCGGTTGATCAAACAGCCTTGCCAGCCGATAAGCGGCGTCCGTCACGTCAGCATTCATCGGTTCGATACCGACGCGGGGCGCCTCATCCGGACCAGATGGCCCGGCCTCCTGCAGCTCGCGCAGGATAGCCAGGTCCAGCTCCAGCACCAGCGCGTAATAGGGAAAGCGCTGACTGGCCTCGGTGATCTGGCTGGTGGTGGGAACATCGGCGGCTATCACCATCGCCTCCCCCGGACCGTAGTCAAAGCTTGCCAGGCCGGTGGTCACGCTTTTGCGCCCCTGCAGCAGCATGGCCACCAACGGCCTGGCGATGGCCGCCTGCAGATCGCCGGGGTGCAGGGCCCGCACCAGGGTGATGCCGGGAACCGGGGTAACCGCCACCCCGCTGCTATCGACATGAGCATCGGCATACCGGCGGCAGAGAGCGAAGAGTTCGTCGCGCATAAGATCCTTTCAGGCAAGTTTTAAAGCCTGAGTATGCGCTATTTCCCGCCAGAGGGGTGTGTATGGAGAGGAATGGGCAAAAAATAACAAGGATTGGGCAACCCGGTCTGGTAGGCACCCCCTATTGTAAGGACTCCACACACCAGAGAGGATCGAACATGACTAAGATTGCACTTATCACCGGCGCCAACCGCGGCCTTGGCCGTCAGACCGCACTGGATATCGCCCGCCAGGGTGGGGACGTTATCGTCACTTACCGCGGCAATATTGAACAGGCGGAAGCGGTGGTGGCCGACATTCACGCTCTCGGCCGCAAGGCCATCGCCCTGCCGCTGGATATGGCGCAGACCACCCGCTTTCCGGCCTTCGCCGACAGCCTGAGCGCTGCGCTGGCCAGCATCTGGGGACGGAACACCTTCGATCATCTGATCAATAACGCGGGACACGGCGAATTTGCCCCGCTGGCCGAAACGCGCGAGGCCCAGTTCGACGGGCTGTTTAACGTCCACGTCAAGGGGGTGTTTTTCCTCGTTCAAACCCTGCTACCGCTGCTGGCTGACGGTGGACGGATCGTTAACTTCTCTTCCGGACTGACTCGCGTCTCATATCCTGGCTTCTCCGCCTACGCTGCGGCCAAAGCGGCCGTGGAGATGCTGAGCGTGTACATGGCCCGCGAGCTGGGCGGGCGCGGCATCACCGTCAATACCATCGCCCCCGGGGCTATCGCCACCGATTTTGGCGGCGGGCTGGTGCGGGACGACGCGGGGGTTAACGCGCAGTTTGCCGCGATGACGGCGCTGGGACGGGTGGGCGTTCCCGAGGATATTGGGCCGATGATCGCCAGCCTGCTGCGTGACGATAACCGCTGGGTAACCGCCCAGCGGATCGAAGTCTCGGGCGGACAGACCATCTGACCACTCAGGCCGGCAGGATGTGCGCCAGCGCCACGCCTGCCAGCCGCACGGTCTCCAGAAGACGCGGGAGGCTATCCCCCTCCCGCGCTTTCGCCGACAGACCAAGCATCAGCGTATCCATATAGTCAGTCACCCGCAGCGCATCCTGCGGGTGATGGCGGGCGATATACTGCTGGATTTTGGCCCTCGCCGCAGCATGCCATTCGCCTGCCGCCACCCGAGCGTCGGCATCCTGACAATGTCCCCCCTCCAGCACCAGGCAGCCGGCGGCGGCCGGATCGGCTACATAGCGGCGAGCCGCCTCCTGCAGCACGGCGATGAGCGACGCCGCCACCGGCTGGTCGTCCTGCAACAGCGTCTCTATGGGGATGGCCCCGGTCTGGCTGTAGCGCTGCAGGACGCGGGTATACAGGCCAAGCTTGCTGCCGAAAGCGGCATAAAAGCTTGGGGGGTTGATGCCGAAAGCCTGGGTCAGATCGGCCACGCTCACCGCGTCGTAGCCTCGCGCGTGAAAGAGGCGCTGAGCCGTTTCAATAGCCTGTTCCGCATTGAACTGACGGGGGCGCCCCGGGGTACGCCCTTGTTTTGTAGTGGTCACTATATTAATCCTTGACAGCCTGTTTTGCCGCAGCATATTGTAATCATCACTACAATATCATGAGGTGCGGGATATGACAGCGTTTCACAACAAATCAGTGCTGGTTTTAGGTGGAAGTCGGGGAATTGGCGCGGCGATCGTCAGGCGCTTTGTCGCCGACGGCGCGTCGGTCAGGTTCAGCTATTCCGGTTCGCCGGAGGCGGCCGAGCGGCTGGCGGCGGAGACCGGCAGCACGGCGGTGCAGGCGGACAGCGCCGATCGCGATGCGGTGATAAGCCTGGTCCGAGACAGCGGCCCGCTGGACGTGTTAGTGGTCAATGCCGGGATCGCCATTTTTGGCGATGCCCTGGAGCAGGACAGCGATGCCATCGATCGCCTGTTCCGCATCAATATTCATGCCCCCTACCATGCCTCCGTGGAAGCAGCGCGCCGGATGCCGGAAGGCGGGCGCATTATTGTCATCGGTTCGGTCAATGGCGATCGCATGCCGGTGCCGGGAATGGCGGCCTATGCGCTCAGCAAGTCAGCCCTGCAGGGGCTGGCGCGCGGTCTGGCACGGGATTTTGGCCCGCGCGGCATCACGGTCAACGTCGTCCAGCCCGGCCCAATTGATACCGACGCCAACCCGGAGAACGGCCCAATGAAAGAGCTGATGCACAGCTTTATGGCCATTAAGCGTCATGGCCGACCGGAAGAGGTAGCGGGCATGGTAGCCTGGCTGGCCGGTCCGGAGGCGTCGTTTGTCACAGGCGCCATGCACACCATCGACGGAGCGTTTGGCGCCTGATGACCCACGGCGGCGGCGCGCGCTTTGCCACGCCGCTGTCCTGACGTCATGGTCCACTGGATTCATCAGGCCAGGCTGTCGATCGCCATAAAATACGATCTTCGGTGAGGATCAGTCTCGCCTCCGGGGGACTGGTGCGCTTTGCGGATCCGTCCCCGGCGCCAGACTTAGATAACAAACCTCTCGCGCCACCGCGCCGCCGGGTGCCTCAAGGCTCAGAATTAAAACCCCTTTTCCATGCCATCCCACAGCTGCTGCTGCACGATATTGCCGCGGCGCTCGCCGTTTTTACTGCAGCGTGGTGTGCCCCTGAACAGGACGCTTTTCTGTGGTAACAGACATTAGCATTGGCGAAAAAGTTGCCGTTACCAAAAAAACATGAACCCGGTTACAAGATGCGCATGCCACCGTCTTCAGCATCCTGAGGAGGTCGCATTCTGCGGATCGCCAGGCTATATCTATGACACCTTTCTCCCACAACGAGTAAAAATAATGAGCAAGAAGATCCTGATGCTGGTCGGCGATTACGCCGAAGATTACGAAACGATGGTCCCTTTTCAGGCTCTGCAGATGATTGGCCACCAGGTCGATGCGGTCTGCCCGGATAAAGCCACCGGCGACTATGTGATGACGGCGATCCATGATTTTGACGGAGCCCAAACCTACAGCGAAAAGCCGGGGCACCGCTTCACCCTGAACGCCGATTTTGCCGCGGTGAAGGCCGAGGATTACGACGCGCTAGTGATCCCCGGCGGCCGGGCGCCGGAGTATCTGCGTCTGAACGAGCAGGTGATTAAACTGGTACAGGCGTTCGACGCCGCGCGTAAACCTATCGCCGCCGTCTGCCACGGGCCACAGCTGCTGGCCGCCGCCGGTATTCTGCAGGGGCGGACCTGCAGCGCCTTTCCGGCCTGCGCCCCGGAGGTGCGTCTGAGCGGCGGGCATTATGCCGATATCGGTATCGATCAGGCGCATGTTGACGGCAATCTGGTCACTGCTCCCGCCTGGCCGGCCCACCCGCAGTGGCTGGCGAAATTCGCCGCCCTGCTGGCGGAGTAACGCATTTTCTCTGACCAGACAAATGGACTATCGCCGCGCTGGTGCTCTCTTGCTTACCGGCCGGCGGTTTTCGAGCGGCCGTTTCCGCTACAGTCAAACCTGACCAGCTCAGCGATACGCTGGCCGGGTTATCTCCTCGACTCAGATGCGCATTCCCCCGGAAACTTCAATGCGCTGAGCATTAACCCAGCGATGATCATCGGATAACAGCGAGGCGATCATCGGCCCGATATCTTCTGGCACCCCCGGTCGGCCAAGCGCCGTCATGTTCGCCACCGCCTGAGCGACCTGCGGGTTATCCCGCACCACCCCGCCGCTGAAATCCGTGGCGATGGCGCCCGGCGCTACGCAGTTTACCGTGATCCCGCGGCCGCCCAGCTCAAACGCCATATAACGGGTCAGGGTTTCCACCGCAGATTTCATGATCGCATAGGGCGCCCGGTTCGCCATCACGATACGGGTCAGTCCGGACGAGATATTCACAATTCGCCCGCCATCCGCCAGCAGCGGCAATAATTTTTGGCTGAGGAAAAAAACCCCCTTCACATGGATGCGATAAAGCGCATCGAACTCCGCTTCGGTAGCGTTCAGAAACCCCATGCCGCTGGCATTGCCGGCATTATTAACCAGGTAATGAAACCGATCGGTCCCCAGCTCCGTCAGCGCCTCCTGAAAGGCGCTGACAAACCCGTCAAAGGTGTCGGTTTCGCCGGCGCTGAAGGGCAGCGCGATCGCCCGCGAGCCCTGAGCTTCAACCCGCGCGACCACATCGTTCGCCTCGGCAAAATGCGCGTTGTAGGTCAATACCACGTTCACGCCGCGCTGAGCCAGCGCTTCAACGGTTGCGCGCCCCAGGCCGCGGCTGCCGCCTGTCACCAGGGCGATTTTTGCGCTATTGTTCATGTTTCCCCCTTTTATCTCTGCTGAAAACATGAGCGATTATAGGCCTCTGAATGCCGACGATAAGACCGCATGGCGCGACAGGATTGTTTTGCCAGCTGGAACAATGCCATGGATAAACTGGATACCCTGACCCTGTTCGTGCGCATCGTCGAACGGGGTTCGTTCAGCGCCGCCGCCGCGGATCTGGGTTTTTCCCGGCCGGTGGCGACTGCGGCCATTAAGGCGCTGGAGGCCAGCCTTGGGGCGCGCCTGCTGCAGCGCACCACCCGGCACGTGCAGCCGACGGCGGAGGGCTCGCTGTATTATCAGCGCTGCGTGTCCATCCTGGCGGCCCTGGAGGAGGCCAACCGCAGCGCCGGGGGGAGCATCTCCGGCACCATCCGGGTGGACGTGGCGGGCAATCTGGCGCGAACCCTCCTGCTGCCCGCGCTGCCGCAGTTTCTCGCCCGCTATCCGGCCATTACGTTACAGATAGGCGAAAGCGAGCGCGACGTCGATCTGGTCCGCGAAGGGGTGGATTGCGTCATTCGCGGCGGCCATCTTCCCGATAGCGAGATGATTTGCCGGCCGCTCGCCAGGCTACAGGAGATCACCTGCGCCAGCCCAGCCTACCTCGCCCGGTACGGCACCCCGCATACGATTGACGGGCTGGCGGGACACGTGGCGATCGGTTTTGTTTCAGCGCGCACGCAGCGTACCTTGCCGCTCAGCTTTACCCTGGGTGGCAGCCAGACCAAGGTCAGTTTGCCCTGTCGGCTGCTGACCTCCGACGCCGACGTCGGCGCCGAAGCGGCAAGGCTTGGCTTTGGCCTGTATCAGGCACCCTTGTCCCGCCTTGAGGCCGATCTGGCATCCGGTGTGTTAACGGAGGTGCTGGCTGATTTTCGCCCTGCGCCGCTGCCGCTCTCCCTGCTCTACCCCAGCAGCCGGCAGCTCTCTGCCCGGGTACAGGTATTTATCGACTGGGTGACGGCGCTGATGAAGGACCCCTGGCGCAGCAGGCATCCGGAAGGCTAAAATAATGTTTGCTATTATTTGCGGCTCGTGCGTTAATCGTTAAGTCGATTTACCAGACGAAAAGTTATTATCTAAGTACGTGTTCTCATCTCCAGGCGTTATCCCTGATACCACCTTCCTTTGAGCAGTCCCGTTAGTATTTTGCTTTTTCTGTAAACAGGCCCTGTCAGCCCCCTGTTGGCTCGTTAAACAAGCCCTCCGACTGACCCCATACCCGGCTTACTCCTAACAAAAATCAGCCGCGTTAATTTCCCTGAAAACGACCATTGTCTTTTCAACAGAACATTACCCATACAAGGTTTACATTATGATTGAACATATCCATTTTAGATGCCCATGCTGCCATGGCTCCCAGTACAGAACGTCCCAGTTTGACGTGACGGAAAAAAATCCCTTTGGTGCAAAATGCATTTTCTGCAAATCGGCCATGATGACGTTAGATACTCTTCGCCCTTATCACCTGGGCGCGCTGTCCACCGCTCAGGCCCAGCCATAAGACGGATGAAGAGGGTGAACGCGGGCGGGAAAATTCCCCCGGGGATTCACCTGGGGGCAAGCTCTGTTCCTTCACCTGACGCGATCGTCGGTGGAATGGCGAAGAACGGCATCCGGCAACGCTTTTATCAGGGTCGTCACATTCTCCCCGGCGCGGGTTTCCACATTAAAATAGTCCACCGCGCGCAGAATAAGCCGCAAACCTCTGCCGCTTTCCGCTAACGGATCGACATCGAAGCGCTCATCGCCACGCGCCAGCGCCAGGCGCTCGGCCGGAAAGACCTCTCCCGCATCAATAAAGCGCAGCGTCACCCGCTCTTCCGTTGCGATAAATTCGACACGAAAAACACGTTGCCGATCCTCATGTAACGCATAGCGAATGATATTGGTGGCCGTCTCACAGACGGCAAGATCGAGCGCGAAGCGCCACTCCTCCCCGACGGGCAGCGGCGCCATTTGTTGAGCCAGCCACGCCGCCAGCGGTGATAGCGAGCTGAGTTGGGCAGGAAAATTCAAGACGTTATTCACGGGCGCGTCACGGATTGAACTGCGCAAGGGCTGAAGTGCGATCCTCGCAAATACGAAAAATACGATCCATCCTGGTCAGGGTAAACATATTGCGAATGCCGGGGTTCAGCGCGCACAGTGTCATTTCTCCTTTACCGTTCATCATTTTCATCAGGGAAACCAGCGTTCCCAAACCGCTGCTGTCGATAAAATCGATTTTACTGAAATCAACAATCAGATCGGTGCGATCTTCGCCTATCTCCTGGGCGATTGCCGCTTTAAAGGCTACCGCGACGGAAGCATCCAGCCGACGCACCGCCGGCGTCAGGATCGTCACCGAGGCCTGCCGTTCGGTTTCAATTTTCATCACTGTCCCCTGTACGTTCAATAATCAAGAGTGAAACATCATCGGCCATCGCCTGGGTCTCCTGCGCGTCGCCACTGCGCCAGCGGATCAGGTGCCGGGCAAACCGCGGCAGCAGCGCGGGCAGCGGCTGCGTCACGCTGTCCTGCAGCCACGCTTGCAAGCGCGCCTCGCCAAACTGTTCACCGCTCCGGTTTTCACATTCGGTGATACCGTCGCTGAACAGGCACAGCCGCTCTCCCGGCGCCAGCGAAAAACTGACATCTGCCCACGAGAGATGGTCTATCAACCCCACCGGCGCCCCGCCGCTGCCGACCGGGCGGACGGTAGCGTCCGGGCTAACGATAAAAGGCGTGGGATGCCCGGCCTGACAGAGTTTGCCCGCGCCGGTCTTCAGGTCGATGACGCCATAGATCAACGTGAAATAGCTGACGATCTCTGTTTCGTCACTGCAAAAACGACCATTGAGGATCGTCACCACCTCGGCAGGCGACGCCGGCTGGTTGTCTGCCGTAAAAAGAAAGCGCTCAACGGCCCTGCCATGCAAAAACTGGCGGGCGACGGCGAGCGACATCATCGCCGCCCCCACGCCGTGTCCGGAGACATCCACGCAGTAAAATCCGAGACGATCGCCCAGCGGGAAGACGTTAAAAATATCCCCCGACACCCAAGCCGAGGGCAGGAAAATCCAGTCGGAGAAAAATCCCTGATGGCGCAGCTGATGAGCCGGGAGAACCGACTGTTGAATGCGCGCCGCCAGCTCCAGATCCTGTTCAATCTGTCGCAGCGCTTCGCTCAGCCGCGCATTGCGCGCGGCGAGGTCGGCCTCGAGAGAGAGGATCCGCGCCCCGGCGTGCAGCCGCGCCCGCAGCTCGCTCTGCTCTACCGGTTTGCTGAGAAAATCATCGGCCCCGGCCTCAAACCCCTGCGTTAAATCGCCAGGGTCTTCGCGGGCGGTGAGCAATATCAGATAAACATAATGACCAAACTGGCGACGGCGAATTTCCCGGCATAGCGTCAGGCCATTCATCTCCGGCATCTCCCAGTCGCTTATCACCAGGCTGACAGGCTGGTTTTCGAGGATCGCCAGCGCGTCGACGCCGTTTTCCGCCTCACTAACGATATAACCCCACTGCGTCAACATTCGGCTTAGCAGCCGACGATAAACCAGCGAATCTTCAACAATCAGGACGTGCTGTGCCGACATCGCGCCTCCTAAATCGGCAAGAACCAGATAAGGCTGATCGTGCCTTCACGAAACTTGCCGCTGCCGCTGTCATGCCCCGGGTAGCGGGTACCGGCATAGTTGGCATACTGCACAGAGAACGATCCCGGCGTATAGCCCGCGTAGCCAAAGCTGTAACTATAATCGCCATTCCACGGCTGCTGCTGGCTGCTGTCCGGATACCAGAAGGCAGTGGCGCGCACAAAAAAATGCTGCTTAAAGGTATATCCACACCCCCCAAGCAGCACATTTTTGTTTTTGCGGATATCGTTACTCTCCAGATCGTAATAACGCGGCACCCAGCTGTAGCCTGCCTGGCAGATAATGGCGTCGCCTTTGTTAATCAATAGTGCATTTTCCATCGGCTTCGGCAGCGAAAATTTATACGCCAGGGTAAATGCCCCCTGCTCAAAATAGGTGTGACGCTTGCTGCCCGAGGTCCAGAAGTGGTTATCGCCATAGTTACTGTAAACCAGGCTGAAGGTGTTGGCATGCCAGTCGTCGTAACCAAAACTATAGCGAAAATCGGCGGTATAGCGGCTGGTATCAGTCACCGGTAAACGGGATGTCACGTTGGCGAACCAGAAGCTGTAGGGCGAGTATTGCAGGCTGAGGTTCAGCGTCTGATTATATTTTTTCTTCTGTTCTGCGCTGTCTGAGCTGTTGGGGACGGTCATCCACTGCTCTTTTAAACCCGAACTAAAGCTCAGCGCTCCCGAGAATACCTTGTCATTCCCGGAAAAAAGCCGTCCCCAGCGGCTGGTAAACACGCCGGCCTGCACCGGTTCACCATTTTTATCACGCAGCGGTTGTGCGTCGTTCTTCTCTGCGCCTTCCGCACCTGCGATGGCGCACCATAGCGCGCAGGCCAGCATATATTTCTCCCGCATTTGCCCTTCCTTAGTTAGGTATCCAGCGTGCGGCGACGCGGTATTTGGCCATCAGCCACAGAACGCCCAGCGCGGCGGCATGGATCAAGGTGTTCTCTATCCACGCCTGGCGCCACAGATCGAAGGTGACCAGCTGGCTTACGGCGAGCACGATGTAAACATGCAAAATAAAGGTGTAGAGCGAACGCTGCCCGAGCGGGATCAGGAACCAGCCTGCCAGCCGGTTAAGGGGGCGCCAGCACCAGGTCAATAGCAGATAAATGGTGACCATCAGACTGATATCATTGAGGATCCGTACCGGACCGAGGCCGTTTTTCGCCGCCCAGGTATGGTAAAAGGCGTTAAAATCCGCCGGCGGGATTACGTGCATCAGCAGCGCGGGCGGCATAAAAGGATTGGTATGGTTCTGGGCGACAAACGCAAGGATAAGCGCGATGAACACCAGCGCCGCCACGGCGACTTTGCCGGGCGGCGTGCGGGCGAAAGAGATCAGTTCCGCTTTGTACCAGCCGCAGCACATGCCCAGCACAAAGATAAATTGCCAGGCCAGCAGGGGAAAGGCGAATTCAAATTCGCAGGGCGTGACCCATATCGGCCAGTGTTGCCAGCAGCCGTATATCAGCAGCGAGGCGCCCAGTAATGGGTAGACGTGACCCTTTTGCAGCATTCCCAGAAACAGCGGGCTGAGCAATAACAAAAAAATATAGAGTCCGAGGATCTGCGTCTGATGCGGGCCAATCTGCAGATAGAGGATAATGTTAAACCACGTCTCTTTTATTTGCGGGGTGAGCGGATAGAGCGACCAACTGGTCCCGGAAAAGCGGTCGGTAAAATGAGTGACTTCATAGACATTAATATAAGGCAAATATCTCAGCAAAAGAAAAGAGACAATAATAATAATATTAACCTGATATATTTTCCATGCGCGAAGATAAAGCCCCCAGCTCACCGTCAGTAATACTGCCTTTTGTAATCTGACACGATTTAGCATCCCTAACATGAAGCCGGACAGGATCACAAAGCCCTCGGCACCGGTGGTCAAACCAAATCGTTCCCAGCTGAAAATATTAAATATCGACATCACTTCGGTATGCGCCACCACCATCATCACAAGAGCAATACCGCGCATAAAGTCGATACGCAGGTCGCGATTCCCGGTCAGAGAGTAACGCCAGGACATTGATTTATAAGTTTCTTTTTGCGAAATCGCTGAAGCAACCTGGCTCATTAGGGATCCTGCCGTCTACCCTGCAACATTTATTACAAATTATTTAGATAGTGTAGAATGGGCTATCTTGCAATGTTCGTTTTATAAATTCCGCCGGCGTGCATCACACTATGTTAAGTCATCCCGGTGACTATCAGTTCGCGCTGTTGAAATTTTTGCGCCACCATCTACACTCACTTTACTGTTATTTATAAGCCCCTGTGCGTTTTGCAGAACGCCCCCAATCGATAACAGACCTGTCATTCAAACTCAGCGCGGAATCAGGATATCCTTGCTATGGATTTTTATTTTTCCCGTTTTGAACATCGCCGACCGCCTGAACCGCTCAGCACCCCGCGCTGGGTGAGAATGATTTGGCAGGTATTAGCTGTGGCCGCCCTGGTTCTTGGCGCTAATTATATTTACTGGCGCTGGACCGCCTCCTTAAACACGGACGCACTGTGGTATGCGATCCCTCTGGTGCTGGCGGAAACCCTGGCATGGATTGGCACAGTTCTGTTCACCATTAATTTATGGCAGGAAAAAGATCCTCCGCCAGGGGTCCCCCCGACGGAGATCAACGACTGTCTGCGCGCGGATGAAGCGGTGGAGTCGAGGCCGATTAAAGTCGATCTGTGGCTTTGTTGAATAAATCGAACTTTTGCTGAGTTGAAGGATCAGATCACGCATC
>NZ_JBEAFZ010000002.1:0-331909 GCF_040062415.1 Klebsiella sp. GG_Kp173 | reverse complement strand
GAACCCCCGACCGGGGTTCGACAACTGGCGCAGCCAGTTGGACAGACCGCGAGCCTGCGAGCGGGCTGCCCCGCAGGGGCGAGCGAAGCGAGTCAATCCCCCCCTCACCGCCATATTTTAAGAAGAGCTCGTATGCAAGTACGGGCTTTTTTTTCGCATGTGGCACCGCAGACATCCCCGGGGTCGGCATCAATGCCTCTCCCGGGCTACCAGACCGTACCCGCCAGGTAGCCCGCTATGCACAGCGCCGCCGGAAGGCCCCCCAAAAACAACAAAGCCCGGGCTCGCCCGGGCCTTGCTCACAGTATGACGATTAATAATAGGCTTTCAGCGTCCGCTGGCAGAGGGCCGAGCGCACGCAGTCATCGGTGGTGAAACGCACGATGCCGATCATCTCGTCTTCCTCAAAACGCGCCAGCGCATCGCTCAGGCCGGACCGCACCCCTGAGGGCAAGTCGCACTGGGTGATATCGCCATTGACGATGACCGTCACGTTCTCCCCGAGGCGGGTTAAAAACATCTTCATTTGCGCTGCGGTCACGTTCTGGGCCTCGTCCAGAATCACCACCGCATTTTCAAAAGTACGTCCGCGCATATAGGCGAACGGCGCGATTTCCACCTTGCCGATTTCCGGACGCAGACAGTACTGCATAAAGGAAGCCCCCAACCTTTTCACCAGCACGTCGTAAACCGGTCGGAAATAGGGCGCGAACTTCTCGGCGATATCTCCCGGTAAGAAGCCGAGATCTTCGTCGGCCTGCAGAACGGGACGGGTAACAATAATTCTGTCCACATCCTTATGGATCAGCGCTTCAGCTGCCTTCGCCGCACTGATCCAGGTCTTGCCGCATCCGGCTTCGCCGGTGGCGAAAATCAGCTGTTTATTGTCGATGGCATTCAGATAATGCGCCTGAGCCTCATTGCGCGCCTCAATTGGGGAAGTATCACGGCTGTCCCGCGCCATGCCAATTGCTTCTACGCCACTCATTTGCACAAGCGATGTGACCGATTCTTCTTCACGCTGCTTATGGCTGCGTGAATCCCGTCTCAGCACACGTTTTGCTTCACGACGAGCTTTGATCACTGCTTTTTGTCTTCCCATGGATAGCACCTTGCGTTGTAGGTTTACATCACACGCGTCAACATCGACGCGACTATGCGCACGAACGATTGAGGTTTGGCTTCCTTGTAAGCCATTGCTTGCCGGTAGAACTGACAACGAGTCGCGGCTACGCGCACCGCGTACCCTGCCAAGGTGGTAATAATTCGAAGCGGAGGGAGAAAGAGTGAGAAAATCGCTGCCGGAAGCGGGGCTTCCGTGCTGAAGAGTACGGTCTGTGGTTTTACGTTGTCCGGTACGGGACCTTACCATTCGCGATCTCCATAGTGAAACGTCACACTGCCGGGAACTACCGCGTATGTAATAAGTACATCAAATAAGATTCTTAATGCAACTTATTTTTCACAATGACGCAACAAATAGTTCTTAAGCAAGTGTAGGAGACTATCGGTCATTTGTATTACAGAAATATAACACATGGCAGGAAATATAATAAAAAAGAGAAAAACAGCAGAAAACGCCCTGCCCTTGCGGACAGGGTCGGTATCAGGCCTGCAGCAGCGTCTGTCCCAGGTAGTGCTTATCATCCACCACGCCGGGTAAAACAAAGAAGTAGCCCCCGCCGATGGGTTTGACGTACTCCTCCAGCGCCTCGCCGTTAAGCCGTTTCTGCACCGTCAGAAAACCCTTTTCCAGATCGTGCTGATAGCAAACGAACAACAGCCCCATATCCAGCTGCCCGGCATTAGTGACTCCCAGCGAATAACTGTAGCCGCGGCGCATCATCAGGCTGGACTGGGTTTCCGGCGTGCGAGGGTTGGCCAGACGAATATGGCTATCCAGCGCGATCGTCTCGCCGTTAGGATCTTTACTGTAATCCGGGGTATCGTGTTCGTTTTTCATCCCCAGCGGCGCACCGGTGTGCTTGTCGCGGCCGAAGATGGTCTGCTGCTCCTTGAGCGGCGTCCGGTCCCAGAACTCGACGTGGAACTGGATGATGCGCGCCGCCTGATAGCTGCCGCCCACCGCCCAGGCCGGCTCGTCCTGATCCGCCGTGACCCACACGACCTGATCCATCAGCGCGCTGTCATGGCTCGCCGGGTTAGCGGTACCGTCCTTGAAACCCAGCAGGTTGATGGGGGTTTCTTTGCCTTTGCTGCGCGCCGCGCTATCGGAGATAAACCCTTCCCGCTTCCAGCGCACGCTGAGCAAATCCGGCGTATGTTTGATGACATCGCGCAGGGCATGGATCACCGTGTCCTGAGTATTGGCGCAGATCTGCAGCAGCAGGTCGCCATGGCACAGGGCGGCATCCAGTGAATCATTGGGGAAGCGAGTCATCGGCTGCAGCTTTTTCGGCGCTTTATCCGCGAGACCAAAGCGCTCATCAAACAGCGAATGGCCGACCGAGACGGTGATGGTCAGATTATCCGGGGCAATCCACGGCCCTAAGATGCCGGAATCCATCGGCGGCAGACGCGGATTAGGCGTATCCGGCGCCGGGCCGCCCTGGGTTAAAAAGGCGATACGCTGGGTCAGCAGCCGAAACAGACGCTCGAGGTCGGCTTTATCTGACGCCAGCACATCGAACGCCACCAGCATCATCGAGGCCTGCTGCGGCGTCAGAATACCCGCCTGGTGCGGGCCATAGAATGGCTGTTTTTCCTGGCGCGCGTCAGGTGTGAGCGTCCCGGGGGAACTTTCCGCTTTTGCCGCATGCGCCACCGGGCAGCCGCCGGTGATGGCCAGCGCGCCGCCAAGCGCGCCGATCCCTTTCAGTAAGCGACGACGTGACGGCTCGTTCACGTCGTGTGGTTTCTGTTGTGCCATCGACTTAGTCCAGACCCAGGATCCCGCGCAGCTGAGCCAGATCTTCCGCCAGGGTGGTGATCGGCCCTTTCAGCGCATTACGGTCAGCGGTGGTCAGCTTATCGTAAGTTTCGAAACCCTCTTTGGTGCGGTATTTGCTGAGGATACTGTCCACTTTCTTAAAGTTGGCGTCCACTTTAGCCAGCAGTGCGCTGTTCTCTTTTTGCAGCTGCGGGCGCAGCAGATCGACAATTTTCTGCGCGCCGTCAATATTGGCCTGGAAGTCCCACAGGTCGGTATGGCTGTAGCGATCTTCTTCACCGCTGATCTTGCTGGCTGCGACTTCTTCAATTAATCCTGCCGCCCCGCCCACGACTTTTGACGGTGGGAACGCCAGCTCGCTGATGCGCTTTTGCAGCTCCAGCACATCGCTGTTCAGTTGATCGGCATATTTTTCCATGCCCTTGACGCTGTTATCGCCAAACAGCGCCTTTTCCAGACGGTGGAATCCGGTGAATTTCGGATCTTCCGCTTTTTTCTCGAAATCGTCTTCGCGGGCGTCGATGCTGCCGTCAAGGTCAGAGAACAGCTCAGCAATCGGCTCAATGCGCTCGTAATGCTGGCGCGTCGGGGCGTACAGCGCTTTCGCTTTTTCGATGTCGCCAGCTTTCACCGCGTCGGTAAAGGCTTTGGTGCCGCTGACCAGCTGCGCGGTTTCCGCCGTCACATAGGCTTTATAAGCGGTGATCGCTTCGCCGAGGCTCAGCACCGCATCCGCTTTCGCCGCGTCTTTGGTGGCGGCGCCGGTGACGATCAGTTTGCCTTTCGGGTTGGTGAGCAGACCGCAGGTCATGTCATATTCGCCCGGCTGCAGGTTTGCGGTGAGCTTCTGGGTAAAGCCCGGCGCGATGTTTTCGCGCTCTTCCACCACCATCACCCCTTTCAAAATCTCCCACTCCAGCGCTTTCTGGCTGTGGTTCTGAATAATAAACTGGGTTTTACCCGCGTTAACGGTCACCTGCATCGGCTCGCACTGTTTGTCGTTGACGGTGACTTTGACCTGCGGGATATCCGCAGCCTGAGCACCGAATGCAGAGCTGAGCAGCGCGGCCACGGTCACCCGCAGCGCATTACGGCGAAAATGAATCATCATGATCATCCCTTTCGGTAAGTAGAGTGTCGCTTATAAGCTCGCAGCGCCCGGTCAGGCAGCCCGCGAGGCAGTCGTATTATTTCGCGGCGGCAGCGCAAACAGCACCAGCGCCGGGATCAGATAAAGCAGATAGACAGCCACTTCGCTGACGCTTGGCGTCTCCTGGTAGCCGAAGATCCCTTCCAGCAGCGTGCCGAACAGCGTATGCGTCGACAGCACAGTGCTCAGATCGAAGGCGGTCTCCTGGAACAGGTTCCACAGGCCCGCCTCGTGGAAGGCGCGGATCGCCCCCGCCGCCAGGCCAGCGGCCACCAGCAGGATAAACAGGCTGGTCCATTTGAAGAACACGCCAAGGTTGAGACGGATACCGCCCCAGTAGAGGAGGAAACCCAGCACGATTGCCGTGGCCAGCCCCAGCATCGCCCCCAGCGGCGGCCAGATGCCAACGTCCTGCTGGAATGCCGCCAGCAGGAAGAAGACCGACTCCAGCCCCTCACGGGCGACCGCGAAAAAGACCATCATCACCAGCGCCCAGCCGTGGTGATTGCCGCGCTGTAGCGCCTTATCCACGGCCTGCTCCAGCTGCTGCTTGACGTTGCGTGAGACATTGCGCATCCAGAAGACCATCCACGTCAGGATCACCACCGCAATGACCGCGACGATCCCTTCGAACAGCTCCTGTTCGCGCTGAGGAAATTCCCCGGTGGTTTCGTTGATAAAGATGCCTAAGCCAAGACACAGCGCCGCTGCGAGGATCACGCCAATCCACATCACGCCAATCCAGTTGCCGCGCTGGGTGCGTTTCAGATAGCTGGCGATCAGGCTGACAATCAGCGCCGCCTCCAGGCCTTCGCGTAACATAATGAGAAATGGGACAAACATGCCAATACCCTTAAATGTAAAGCACCGTCAACGAATGCAAAAACAAGTAATATTTATGATAGTGATTATCATTACAATACTCAGAAACACAAGCGAAATGTTTAGAGAATGATGACTATCTGTAAATAAATCGCTGGCAAATAATGACTTATGAAAATATTCGCCTGTTATGAGGGAAAAGAATAAGCAAAGGATTTTTTACGCCAGATATTTACCCGTCGCGGCGGCTATGGCTAAATGGCGGCCTTATTGACCTGCGAAAAGAACAACATGACTGCATTTTTTCATTTCCTGCTGGCGCTGGCGGTGATCCTCGCCCTGGCCTGGCTTGTCAGCTACGACAGACAAAAAATTCGTATTCGTTATATTCTCCAGTTGATTATTATAGAAATAGCGCTCGCTTTCTTTTTCCTGCACGCCGAAAGCGGCCTGTGGCTGGTAAAAAATATTTCCGGCTTTTTTGCTTCGCTGTTAGGCTTTGCCGCCGAAGGGACCAATTTCGTCTTTGGCGGCATGAGCGAAAAAGGCTTAGCCTTTATTTTTCTTGGCGTCCTGTGTCCGATTGTGTTTATTTCCGCGCTGATTGGTATTCTCCAGCACTGGCGGATCCTGCCGATTTTTATTCGCGTGATTGGCACCCTGCTGTCGAAGGTCAACGGCATGGGTAAGCTGGAATCTTTTAACGCCGTCAGCTCACTGATCCTCGGCCAGTCGGAAAACTTCATCGCCTACAAAGGCGTACTGGGCGACCTCTCCTCACGGCGTCTGTTCACCATGGCGGCGACGGCCATGTCGACCGTATCGCTGTCGATCGTCGGTGCCTATATGACCATGCTGGACGCCAAATATGTCGTCGCGGCGCTGATCCTGAATATGTTCAGCACCTTTATCGTGCTGTCGGTGATTAACCCGACGCGGCCGGGCAGCGAGCAGGAAATAAAGCTGGAGAAGCTGCATGAATCACAGAGTTTCTTTGAAATGCTCGGGGAATATATTCTGGCCGGCTTTAAAGTGGCGATTATTATTCTGGCGATGCTGATCGGCTTTATCGCCCTGATCAGCGCCATTAACGCGCTGTTCGCTACCCTATTTGGCCTCAGCTTCCAGCAGATCCTCGGCTACGTCTTCTATCCGTTAGCCTGGCTTATCGGCATTCCGCTGAGCGATGCGCTGAACGCCGGCAGCATCATGGCCACCAAGCTGGTCGCTAACGAATTTGTGGCGATGATTGAGCTGCAAAAGATTGCCGCCAGCATGACGCCGCGCGGGCTCGGCATTCTCTCGGTCTTCCTGGTGTCGTTTGCTAACTTTGCTTCAATCGGCATTATCGCCGGGGCGATCAAAGGCCTGAATGAACCGCAGGGCAATATCGTTTCCCGCTTCGGCCTGCGGCTGGTGTTTAGCGCCACGCTGGTGAGCCTGCTTTCCGCCAGCTTCGCCGGGCTGGTGCTGTAAGACAAACGGCGGGGCTGCCCCCGCCGTTTACTCAGAACTGCACGCAGACCGCCTGGTCGACACGCATCACCGACTCCTGCGCGAAGCGCGATTTATAGCCCTCGCGCAGGGCCTCAATACCGGTCTCGCTCTGCGCGTCGTGGCCATGGATCACCATCAGCGCCTTGCTCTGCTCCCGCACCACCTGACCATTCTGGCCAAGCCACTGGCCGTGGGCATCAAACACCGTCAGCCCGTCGCGAAAGCGCGGCGTGACGTCGCGGTCGACAAACTGTTGCCACTCTTCAGCGGTGATGTCTTTCCCCGCCGGGCGGCTCAGACCGAAGTAAAGCGTGGTTTGCACCATGGACTGATCCGCCGGGCAGGCGCCGGGCTTCGGCGCGCTGGTCGATGAACTTCCACCCGCCGCGCAGCCGCTGAGTAACCCTGCCAGCACCAGCGCCATTGCACCCTGTCTGAACGTCATCTTTGCTATCCTCATTGTTATTAGTCAGGAAATATCAGCGGATTTTCAAATAATTAGCAAGGGTTATAATATTCCGGCCCGGCAACAGGCAATAAAAAGCCCGCCAGCGGCGGGCTCGTGAGCGTCAGATGAGCTTACTCAGCCGTGGCGCGTACCGGCGGCGGCGTATGGTAGTGGGCATCCGCTTCAGCGAAGCGCTGCTGCATGCTGGCTGACGGCGCTTTATCCAGCAGGCTAAAGACCACAATCCCGATGCTGCCGAAGACAAAGCCCGGAATAATTTCATACAGGCCCAGCCAGCCAAACTGCTTCCAGACGATCACGGTCAGGGCGCCAATCACCATCCCGGCCAGCGCGCCGTTACGGGTCATACGCGACCACATCACCGAAAACAGCACCACCGGGCCAAAGGCGGCGCCGAAACCGGCCCAGGCATAGCTCACCAGACCCAGCACGCGGTTCTCCGGGTTGGCCGCCAGGGCAATGGCCACCAGGGCAACCACCAGCACCATCATACGGCCCACCCAGACCAGCTCTTTCTGACCGGCGTTTTTGCGCAGGAAGGCTTTATACAGATCTTCAGTAATCGCGCTGGAGCAAACCAGCAGCTGACAGCTCAGGGTGGACATCACCGCCGCCAGAATCGCCGACAGCAGGATCCCGGCAATCCACGGGTTAAACAGGATTTGCGCCAGCTCGATAAACACGCGTTCGGCGTTCTGGTTAACCGCGCCCGCCAGGCTCGGGTTGTTATTGAAGTAGGCGATGCCAAAGAAGCCGACGGCCACCGCCCCGCCGAGGCAGAGGATCATCCAGGTCATACTAATGCGACGCGCGTGGACGATGCTGTGGTGCGAATCCGCCGCCATAAAGCGCGCCAGAATATGCGGCTGACCGAAATAGCCCAGTCCCCAGCCCATCAGCGAAATAATCGCCACGAAGTTCAGCCCTTTCAGCATGTCGATATTTTCGATACTCTTCTGCTTAATGACTTCCAGCGAATCGCCAAAACCGCCGACGGATATAATCACGATTACCGGGGTAAGGATCAGCGCGAAAATCATCAGGCTGGCCTGCACGGTATCCGTCCAGCTGACGGCGAGGAAGCCGCCGACAAAGGTATAGATAATTGTCGCCGCCGCGCCGGCCCACAGCGCGGTTTCATAACTCATGCCAAAGGTGCTTTCAAACAGACGCGCCCCCGCCACAATTCCCGAGGCGCAATAGATAGTAAAGAACAGCAGAATAACCAGCGCCGAAATAATTCTCAGCACCCGGCTTTTATCTTCAAAACGGCCGGTAAAATAATCAGGCAGCGTCAGGGCGTTATTATTCACCTCGGTATGCACGCGCAGGCGCCCGGCGACCAGCTTCCAGTTAATCCACGCCCCCAACGTTAAGCCGATGGCAATCCAGCTTTCGGAAATCCCGGAGAGGAAAATGGCACCCGGCAGGCCCATCAGCAGCCAACCGCTCATGTCCGAGGCCCCGGCGGAAAGCGCGGTCACAAATGGCCCCAGACTCCGCCCCCCGAGAATATAATCATCAAAGTTTTTGGTCGAACGCCAGGCAATAAACCCTATCAATACCATACCAAAAATATAAACAATAAATGTCACCAGCATCGGTGTGCTAATAGCCATGCAAAGTCTCCAGAATTTTTATCGACAGCGTCCAACTTCGTCGTTTTTTTCCACTACCGGAACGGGGTAATGGCGCATTGTTTAATTGGGCGACCGTATCCTGACGGAAGCTTCGGTTTTTCACAAACGATTTAACACAGCATTTACACGAAAATCCGACGGCGCAAAACGTCAATTTGCGAGAGGTTGCACTCTCTCACGTTTTTAAAGGTTGCACCAAACAAAAGTGTTAACTCACGCATACAAATACCCTATGAGCCCGGGGTTAAAATTCTGCTATTTTAGGCATTATTTTTAACAAATCCGCCATTTCACGGCTTTCGTCACAAGCCATAATTAACATGGTTGCACAAAGTTGCAACATAGTGGATATTTCCATGCAACCGCATAAGCTAACGATAAATGACAGGAGTTTTGAGCATGGGCACCACCACCATGGGTGTTAAGCTTGACGACGCAACCCGCGAGCGCATTAAGTCCGCCGCGAGCCGCATTGACCGCACGCCGCACTGGCTGATTAAGCAGGCCATCTTCAATTATCTGGAAAAACTGGAGAACGATGAGACGCTGCCCGAGCTACCGGCGCTGCTCTCCGGGGCCGCCAACGAAAGCGATGACGCCAGCGTATTAACGGAAGAGCCGTATCAGCCGTTCCTCGAATTCGCCGAGCAGATCCTGCCGCAGTCGGTAAGCCGCGCGGCGATCACCGCCGCCTGGCGTCGCCCGGAAACCGACGCGGTGCCGATGCTGCTGGAGCAGGCCCGACTGCCGCAGCCGCTGGGCGAGCAGGCGCATAAGCTGGCGTATCAACTGGCGGAAAAACTACGCAACCAGAAGACCGCCAGCGGCCGCGCCGGCATGGTGCAGAGTCTGCTGCAGGAGTTCTCCCTCTCCTCACAGGAAGGGGTGGCGCTGATGTGTCTGGCGGAAGCCCTGCTGCGTATTCCGGATAAAGCCACCCGCGATGCGCTAATCCGCGACAAAATCAGCAACGGCAACTGGCAGTCGCACATTGGCCGCAGCCCGTCGCTGTTCGTCAACGCCGCCACCTGGGGGCTGCTGTTCACCGGCAAACTGGTCTCCACCCACAACGAAACCAGCCTCTCCCGCTCGCTGAACCGCATCATCGGCAAGAGCGGCGAACCGCTGATCCGCAAGGGCGTGGATATGGCGATGCGACTGATGGGCGAACAGTTCGTCACCGGGGAAACCATCGCCGAAGCGCTGGCCAACGCCCGCAAGCTGGAAGATAAAGGTTTCCGTTACTCTTACGACATGCTAGGCGAAGCGGCCCTGACCGCCGCCGACGCCCAGGCCTATATGGTCTCTTATCAGCAGGCGATCCACGCCATCGGCAAAGCCTCTAACGGCCGCGGCATTTATGAAGGGCCGGGCATCTCCATTAAGCTGTCGGCTCTGCACCCACGCTACAGCCGCGCCCAGTATGACCGGGTGATGGAAGAGCTCTACCCGCGTCTGAAATCGCTGACCCTGCTGGCACGCCAGTATGACATCGGCATTAACATCGACGCCGAAGAAGCGGACCGTCTGGAGATCTCTCTCGACCTGCTGGAAAAACTGTGCTTCGAGCCGGAGCTGGCGGGCTGGAACGGGATTGGCTTCGTGATTCAGGCCTACCAGAAGCGCTGTCCGTTTGTCATTGATTACCTGATTGACCTCGCCACCCGCAGCCGCCGTCGCCTGATGATCCGTCTGGTGAAAGGCGCCTACTGGGACAGCGAAATCAAACGCGCGCAGATGGAAGGTCTCGAAGGCTATCCGGTCTACACCCGCAAGGTTTACACCGACGTCTCCTATCTCGCCTGCACGAAAAAGCTGCTGGCGGTGCCGAACCTGATTTATCCGCAGTTCGCCACCCACAACGCCCATACCCTGGCGGCTATCTACCAGCTGGCGGGCCAGAACTACTACCCTGGCCAGTATGAGTTCCAGTGCCTGCACGGCATGGGCGAACCGCTGTACGAGCAGGTGGTGGGCAAAGTCGCCGACGGCAAACTGAACCGGCCGTGCCGGATCTACGCCCCGGTGGGCACCCACGAGACGCTGCTGGCGTATCTGGTGCGTCGTCTGCTGGAGAACGGCGCCAATACCTCCTTCGTCAACCGTATTGCGGACAATACCCTGCCGCTGGACGAGCTGGTGGCCGACCCGGTCAGCGCAGTAGAAAAACTGGCGCAGCAGGAAGGCCAGGCCGGCCTGCCGCATCCGAAAATCCCGCTGCCGCGCGATCTCTACGGCAGCGGCCGGAGCAACTCCGCCGGTCTGGATCTGGCTAACGAGCATCGTCTGGCCTCCCTCTCCTCTTCCCTGCTCAACAGCGCCCTGCATAAATGGCAGGCATTGCCGATGCTGGAGCAGCCGGTAGCCGAAGGCGAGATGCAGCCGGTAGTCAACCCGGCTGAGCCAAAGGACATTGTCGGCTACGTCCGCGAAGCCAGCGATGAGGAAGTGCAGCAGGCACTGACCAGCGCTATCAACAACGCGCCAATCTGGTTCGCCACCCCGCCGCAGGAGCGCGCCGCCATTCTCGAGCGCGCCGCGGTGCTGATGGAAAGCCAGATGCCGACCCTGATGGGGATCCTGGTGCGCGAAGCGGGTAAAACCTTCAGCAACGCCATCGCCGAAGTGCGCGAAGCCGTTGACTTCCTCCACTACTATGCCGGCCAGGTGCGCGACGATTTCGATAATGAAACCCACCGTCCGCTGGGTCCGGTGGTCTGTATCAGCCCGTGGAACTTCCCGCTGGCGATCTTCACCGGGCAGATTGCCGCCGCGCTGGCGGCCGGCAACAGCGTGCTGGCGAAACCGGCCGAGCAGACGCCGCTGATCGCCGCCCAGGGCGTGGCGATCCTGCTGGAAGCCGGCGTGCCGCCAGGGGTGATCCAACTGCTGCCGGGCCGCGGGGAAACCGTCGGCGCCGCGCTGACATCCGATGAGCGCGTGCGCGGCGTGATGTTCACCGGCTCCACCGAAGTGGCCACCCTGCTGCAACGCAATATCGCCAGCCGCCTCGACGCTCAGGGACGCCCGACGCCGCTGATCGCCGAAACCGGCGGGATGAACGCGATGATCGTCGACTCGTCGGCGCTCACCGAGCAGGTGGTGATCGACGTCCTGGCCTCCGCATTCGACAGCGCCGGCCAGCGCTGCTCCGCCCTGCGCGTCCTCTGCCTGCAGGAAGAGGTAGCCGACCACACCTTAACCATGCTGCGCGGCGCGATGAGCGAGTGTCGGATGGGCAATCCGGGCCGCCTGACCACCGATATCGGTCCGGTTATCGATGCAGAAGCGAAAGAGAATATCGAACGCCATATTCAGACGATGCGCGCCAAAGGCCGCACCGTCTATCAGGCGGTGCGCGAGAATAGCGAAGACGCCCGCGAATGGAAGCAAGGGACCTTCGTGCCGCCGACGCTTATCGAACTCGACAGCTTTGACGAGCTGAAAAAAGAGGTTTTCGGCCCGGTGCTGCACGTGGTGCGCTATAACCGTAACGAGCTGGATAAACTGGTGGAGCAGATTAACGCCTCCGGTTACGGCCTGACCCTCGGCGTGCATACCCGCATCGACGAGACCATCGCCCAGGTCACCGGCAGCGCGAAGGTGGGCAACCTGTACGTCAACCGCAATATGGTTGGCGCCGTGGTCGGCGTGCAGCCGTTCGGCGGCGAAGGGTTGTCCGGTACCGGTCCAAAAGCCGGCGGCCCGCTGTACCTTTACCGTCTGCTTTCCAGCCGACCGCAGGGCGCCGTTGGCGTGACCTTCGCCCGCCAGGATGCAGAGCGTCCGCTGGACGCCCAGCTGAAAACGCTGCTGGAAAAACCACTGCAGGCGCTGCAGCAGTGGGCGGCGGGCCGACCTGAGCTGCAGGCGCTGTGCCAGCAGTACAGCGAGCAGGCACAAAGCGGCACCCAACGCCTGCTGCCGGGGCCAACCGGCGAGCGCAACACCCTGACGCTGATGCCCCGCGAGCGCGTGCTGTGCGTGGCGGATAATGAGCAGGATGCGCTGATCCAGCTGGCGGCTGTGCTGGCGGTCGGTTGTGAAGTGCTGTGGCCGGACAGCGCCTTGCAGCGCGATCTGGCGAAGAAACTGCCGCGGGACGTCAGCGAGCGGATCCGTTTTGCCAAAGCGGATCAGTTGCCCGGTCAGGCCTTCGACGCGGTTATCTATCACGGCGATTCCGACCAGCTGCGCGAGCTGTGCGAGCAGGTGGCGGCGCGCGACGGGGCGATTGTCTCCGTGCAGGGCTTCGCCCGCGGCGAAACCAATCTGCTGCTGGAGCGGCTGTATATCGAGCGTTCGCTGAGCGTCAACACCGCGGCGGCAGGCGGTAACGCCAGCCTGATGACCATCGGCTAACCCGGGCCCCCCGGTGGCGCTGTGTTACCGGGGCTACATAACACCGTAAAGGGTAGCCCGGATAAGGCGTTGTGCGCCGCCATCCGGGCTATCTGCGATGCGATCAGCTAATGACAGCCGACGTCAGCTGTGCTTAATTAGGGCTCCCTGACGGGAGCCTTTTTTATGGGAGCAGAACAATGAAACGCATGTTATTTGCCGTGGCGGCCCTGCTGGCCAGCGGCGCGGCGCTGGCGGACGAGTGCAGCAACGCCAACACCCAAACCGAAATGAATCAGTGCGCGGCCGCGCAGTTTCAGGCGGCCGACAAAAAACTGAACGACACCTGGCAGCAGGCTCTGCAGCGGGCGGCGGGTAAACAGCAGACATTACTGAAACAGGCGCAGCAGGCATGGATTGCTCTGCGCGACGCCGACTGCGCCTTCCTCGCGTCCGGCGCGGAAGGCGGCAGCATGCAGCCGATGCTGCTGAGCCAGTGCATGACCGATAAGAGCGTGGAGCGGGAATCTTTCCTCGCCTCACTGCTGCAGTGCGAGGACGGCGATCAAAGCTGCCCGCTGCCGCCGGCCAATTAACTAACGGACGCGAATGCCTTCGATAATCATCCGCTGGACATTATCGACCGTTTGCTCAAAAAAGGCCGCGTCCTGCAGCGTGGCGCCGGTGACCGCCTCTACCTGGGTGGCGAAGTCGGCGTAATGCTGGGTAGTGGCCCAGATCATAAAGATTAAATGCTGCGGATCGACCGGCGCCAGCTTGCCGCGGTCGATCCAGCCGGAGACAATCGCCGATTTCTCATCGACCAGCGCTTTCAGATCCCCGGTCAGCTCACCCATTAGCAGCGGCGCGCCCTGCAGCATCTCGAGACAGAAGAGCTTCGAGGCCTGGGGGTGATCGCGGGACACCTCCAGCTTCAGGCGAATATACTCGCGGATCGCCACCAGCGGGCTGATATCCTCGCGAAAGGCCTTCAGCGGCGCCAGCCAGATGGCGAGGATCTGCTGCAGAACGGCCACGTACAGCGCCTCTTTCGAAGGGTAGTAATAAAGCAGATTGGTTTTCGACACCCCGGCGCGCTCAGCTACCTGCTCCAGCCGCGTACCGTGAATACCAAATTGCGAAAATGCCTCCAGCGCGGCGGCCAGGATGGCCTCCTTTTTGGCGCTGACCGCTTGTGAACGTTTGCCGTTTTTCTTCACCGCGCCCTGTGCCATACATCCTCTCCTTCAGTTGACGCCACCAGCATAGCAAAAGCCCTTCGCCGACACGACCCCATGCACCCTGATTGCGCATGACTGCCGTTTTTTCGTGCACTGATTTTGACCATCCAGTCCACTTTTTTATCGTCCTTTTTAGCAACCCAATAGCAACACATTAATAACATTAACATTTATAAAACTGGCATCGCGTTTGCTTTACCTGTTCTGCGAGGTGGTCCAGGGAGAGGCAGGATGCCGCACCACCGCAACCCATCTTCCATGACTGTAGAGAGGTAGGTATGAAAATTGGTGTTTTCGTTCCCATTGGCAACAACGGCTGGCTGATCTCCACCCATGCTCCGCAGTATATGCCGACCTTCGAACTGAATAAGGCTATCGTGCAGAAAGCCGAGCACTACCATTTCGACTTCGCGCTCTCCATGATCAAGCTGCGCGGCTTCGGCGGGAAAACAGAATTTTGGGATCACAACCTGGAGTCCTTCACCCTGATGGCCGGCCTGGCCGCGGTGACCTCGAAGATCCAGATCTACGCCACCGCCGCCACCCTTACGCTGCCGCCGGCGATCGTCGCCCGGATGGCCTCCACCATCGATTCCATCTCCGGCGGCCGGTTTGGCGTCAATCTGGTGACCGGCTGGCAAAAACCGGAATATGACCAGATGGGCATGTGGCCGGGGGATGACTATTTCGCCAGCCGCTATGACTATCTCACCGAATACGTTCAGGTGCTACGCGACCTGTGGGGCACCGGGCGCAGCGATTTCAAAGGCGATTACTTCACCATGAACGACTGCCGGGTCAGCCCGCGCCCTTCGCAGCCGATGAAGGTGATCTGCGCCGGGCAGAGCGACGCCGGTATGGCCTTCTCCGCCCAGCACGCGGACTACAACTTCTGCTTTGGCAAAGGGGTCAACACGCCGACGGCCTTCGCGCCGACCGCAGCGCGCATGATGCAGGCGGCGGAAAAAACCGGCCGTGACGTAGGCTCCTATGTGCTGTTCATGGTGATCGCCGACGAAACCGACGAAGCGGCGCGCGCCAAATGGGAGCACTACAAAGCGGGCGCCGATGAAGAAGCGCTGGCGTGGCTCACCGAGCAGAGTCAGAAAGACACCCGCTCCGGCAGCGATACCAACGTGCGCCAGATGGCCGACCCAACCTCGGCGGTCAATATCAACATGGGCACCCTTGTCGGATCGTATGCCAGCGTCGCCCGTATGCTTGATGAAGTAGCGAGCGTGCCCGGCACCGACGGCGTGCTGCTGACCTTTGATGATTTTCTTGCCGGCATCGACGCCTTTGGCGAACGCATTCAGCCGCTGATGCGCTGCCGGGACCACATTGCTCCTGTTACCCGTGAGGTGGCCTGATGATTACCCTTCCCGCTCGCCCGGAATCCCTGACCTTCGCGCCGCAGCAGAGCGCGCTGATTGTTGTCGATATGCAGAACGCCTACGCCAGCCAGGGCGGCTATCTGGATCTTGCCGGCTTTGACGTCTCCGCCACCCGGCCGGTTATCGACAATATTAATACCGCCGTCGCCGCCGCCCGCGCCGCGGGCATGCTGATTATCTGGTTCCAGAATGGCTGGGATGACCAGTATGTTGAAGCCGGCGGCCCGGGCTCGCCGAACTACCACAAGTCCAATGCGCTGAAAACGATGCGTCAGCGCCCGGAGCTGCAGGGCAAGCTGTTGGCGAAAGGCGGCTGGGATTATCAGCTGGTGGACGAGCTGACGCCGCAGGAAGGCGACATCGTGTTGCCGAAACCGCGCTACAGCGGCTTCTTTAACACCCCGCTCGACAGCATTTTGCGCAGCCGCGGTATACGCCACCTGGTGTTCACCGGGATCGCCACCAACGTCTGCGTCGAATCGACGCTGCGCGATGGCTTCTTCCTCGAATACTTCGGCGTGGTGCTGGAGGATGCCACCCATCAGGCCGGCCCGGCCTTCGCCCAGCAGGCGGCGCTGTTCAATATTGAAACCTTTTTCGGCTGGGTCAGCGACGTCGAGAGCTTCTGCCGCGCGCTATCCCCTGCCACCCCGCTGTCTTTAGCCAAGGAGAAACGTTATGCCTAAACAGGTGATCATTCCGCCAGGCACTACCACGCCGATTGCCCCCTTTGTTCCGGGGACGCTCGCCGATGGCGTGGTCTACGTCTCCGGCACTCTGCCGTTTGATAAGCAAAATAATGTGGTGCACATCGGCGACCCAAAGGCGCAAACCCGCCACGTGCTGGAGACCATCAAGAGCGTTATCGAAACGGCGGGCGGGAGTATGGCGGATGTGACTTTCAACAGCATCTTTATCACCGACTGGACAAATTACGCCGCGATTAACGAGGTTTACGCCGAGTTTTTCCCCGGCGATAAACCCGCGCGCTTTTGCATTCAGTGCGGTCTGGTGAAACCCGATGCGCTGGTGGAAATCGCCAGCGTCGCCCATATCGGCACCCCGACATGATGAGGCTCAATATTGCTCCAGCCCCATGGCCCGGCGCGCCGGTGGTGGTCCTCAGCGCCGGTCTGGGCGGCGGCGGCGGCTACTGGCTGGCGCAGCGCGCGGCGCTGGAGGAACAGTATCAGCTGGTGAGTTATGACCATAACGGGACCGGGGAGAACGCCGGTCCGCTGCCCGCCGACTACAGCATGGCGACGATGGCCGGAGAGCTGTTCAGCGCTCTGCAGGCGGCGGGGATCGCCCGCTTCGCGCTGGTGGGCCACGCGCTGGGGGCGCTAATTGGCCTGCAGCTGGCGCTCGATCGCCCCGAGGCGGTGAGCGCCCTGGTGCTGGTCAACGGCTGGCTGTCGCTGTCGCCACACACCCGCCGCTGCTTCCTGGTGCGCGAGCGTCTGCTGCATGCCGGCGGCGCGCAGGCGTGGGTCGAAGCACAGCCGCTGTTTCTCTACCCGGCGGAATGGATGGCCGCGCGCCTGCCGCGCCTCGAAGCGGAAGATGCGCTTGCCATCAGCCATTTTCAGGGCAAGGAGAACCTGCTGAAGCGGCTGCAGGCCCTGAAGCAGGCTGATTTTTCGCGTCGCGCGGCGGCCATCGCCTGCCCGACGCTGATTATCAGCGCCGCTGACGACCTGCTGGTCCCGGCCTCCTGCTCTCGCGTGCTGCAGACGGCTATCTCCGGCAGCCAGCACGTGGAAATGCTATGGGGCGGCCATGCCTGTAACGTCACCGACGCCGATACCTTTAATACCATTTTACGCGACGGGCTGGCCGCTATGCTGCCGGTCGCCACGGAGACCCGATGAACGACGCGATAAACCAGACGGCCTGCGAGACGCTGTTTACCCAGGCCCGAACCCACAACGGCTGGCTGGATAAGCCAGTGAGCGATGCGCAGCTGCAGGCAGTCTGGGACCTGATGAAAATGGGGCCGACTTCCGCCAACTGTTCGCCGGCGCGCATCGTGTTTGTGCGCAGCGCGGAAGGCAAAGAGAAACTTCGCCCGACGCTCTCCAGCGGCAATCTGCAAAAAACCATGCAGGCGCCGGTGACCGCCATCGTGGCGTGGGACTGCGCCTTTTACGACCGGCTACCGACCCTCTTTCCCCACGGTGACGCCCGCAGCTGGTTCACCTCCAGCCCGCAGCTGGCGGAGGAGACCGCGTTTCGCAACAGCTCCCTGCAGGCGGCATATCTGATTTTCGCCTGCCGGGCGCTGGGCCTCGACACCGGGCCAATGTCCGGCTTCGACCGGGAAAAAGTCGATGCGGCGTTTTTCGCCGACAATGGCTGGAAAAGCAACCTGCTGGTGAACATCGGCTATGGCGACCCCGGCAAACTGTACGGCCGCCTGCCGCGTCTGTCCTTTGATGAAGCCTGCCTGCTGGCATAAGGAGTTTACGATGGAGTTAGCGGACAAAGCGAGTTTCCGTGACGCCATGGCCCACGTCGGCGCCGCGGTTAACATTATTACCACCGATGGCCCGGCGGGCCGGGCGGGATTTACCGCCAGCGCGGTCTGCAGCGTTACCGACACGCCGCCGACCCTGCTGGTCTGCCTGAACCGCTCGGCCTCGGTGTGGCCGGTGTTCAGCGAACATCACACGCTGTGCGTCAATACCCTGGCGGCGGGACAGGAGGCGCTGTCGACGCTGTTTGGCGGAAAAACGGCGATGGACGAGCGCTTTGCCGCCGCCGACTGGCAGACCGGCGCCACCGGCTGCCCGCGGCTGGAGGCGGCGCTGGTCAGCTTTGACTGCCGCATCGACCAGCGCGTCAGCGTCGGCACGCACGACATCCTGTTTTGTCACGTCGTGGCCATTACCCGTCACCCGGAACCCCGGGGTCTGATGTGGTTTGACCGCGGCTATCACACGCTTATGCGACCCGCTTGTTAACCTTTAACCCGGGATATCATCATGGCACTCTTCGATTTTCCTCGCTGGAAGCTGACCTCCCCCGCCGCCGAATCCGGCGTCGTCGCGCCCGATGAACGCTTATCGGCCGGGCAAACGCTGGTGATGGGCGTGCAGCACGCCGTTGCGATGTTCGGCGCAACGGTGCTGATGCCGTTGCTGATGGGGCTCGACCCTAACCTGTCGATACTGATGTCGGGAGTCGGCACCCTGCTGTTCTTTGTCGTCACCGGCGGACGGGTGCCGAGCTATCTCGGCTCGAGCGCCGCCTTTGTCGGGGTGGTGATCGCCATTACCGGCTTTAATGGCCAGGGGCTGAACCCTCATCTGAGCGTCGCCCTTGGCGGGATCATCGCCTGCGGGCTGGTCTACACCCTGATCGGTCTGGTGGTGATGAAGATCGGCACCCGCTGGATCGAGCGCCTGATGCCGCCGGTGGTGACCGGGGCGGTGGTGATGGCTATCGGCCTGAACCTGGCGCCGATTGCTGTGCGCAGCGTGTCCGCCAGCGCCTTCGACAGTTGGATGGCGGTGTTGACTGTGCTCTGTATCGGCATAGTCGCGGTATTTACCCGCGGGATGCTGCAGCGTCTGTTGATCCTGGTCGGCCTGATCGTCGCCTGCGCGCTGTACGCCCTGCTGGCTAACGGCTTTGGCCTCGGCAAACCGCTGGACTTCTCCCCCCTCGCCCAGGCGGCGTGGTTCGGGCTGCCGCACTTTACCCCCCCATCCTTTAACGGCCAGGCGATGATGTTGATTGCCCCGGTCGCGGTGATCCTGGTGGCCGAGAACCTTGGGCACCTGAAGGCCGTCGCCGGGATGACCGGGCGCAATATGGACCCGTACATGGGACGCGCCTTCGTCGGCGACGGGCTGGCGACCATGCTCTCCGGTTCGGTGGGCGGCAGCGGGGTCACCACCTATGCGGAGAACATTGGCGTCATGGCGGTGACCAAGGTCTACTCGACGCTGGTCTTTGTCGCTGCCGCGCTGATTGCCATGCTGCTGGGCTTCTCGCCGAAGTTTGGCGCATTAATCCACACCATTCCCGGGCCGGTGATCGGCGGCGCCTCGATCGTGGTCTTTGGCCTGATCGCCGTCGCCGGGGCGCGGATCTGGGTGCAAAACCGCGTCGACCTCAGCCAGAACAGCAATCTGATCATGGTGTCTGTGACCCTGGTGCTGGGCGCCGGCGATTTCGCGCTGTCGCTGGGCGGCTTTACGCTGGGCGGGATTGGTACCGCCACCTTCGGGGCGATCCTGCTGCACGCGCTGCTTCATCGCGGGACTCGGGAGGCGAAGGAGGCCAGAGTAACGCCGGTTTAAGCCACATTAGCGCGGCGTTGGCGCAGGGAGCGGGTGGGCCGGATAAGGCATTTATGCCGCCATCCGGCCTGCCGGGAACGTCTCAGCGATGTTGAGGCCGTCAGCACCGGCAGTTTCAGCAACAATGGTGAATAAATTAACGACAGGTCGTATGAACGTAGGCCGGGTAAGGCGACAGCCGCCACCCGGCAGAAAAGCGACGCAGTGCCTGATGCTATCGCCCGGCGGCGCTGCGCTTGCGCGGGCCTGGAGACGATCAGAGCCGGACGAGCAGGCCAGCCAGGATAAGCGCCGCTGTAGGATCAGAAGCGTAAAATTACGGCTCGCGACGATCGGCCAGGTCCGGGAGCGGCTGCGCATCGTCATTCTTTGACATCTGCGGCGGCGGTTTGCGCTTCCACTTCAGCTCGCTCACCAGCACTCCCGCGAGGATAAAGAAGCAGCCAAGGAGGGCCAGCAGCGGCAGACGCTCGCCGGCCAGCCGGCCAAAAATACCGGCCCATACCGGTTCGCCGGTATAGATCAGCGTGGCCCGCGTCGGCGAGACGCTGCGCTGCGCCCAGTTCATGGTCACCTGAATGATCGCGCTGAAAATGCCCAGCCCCAGCGCCACGCCGAGCAGCGTCGGCGTCAACGGCGGCACCGACTCACCGGCCGGCTTCATGGCAGCGAAAGCCACCAGCGACGCGGTCGCCAGCTGCACCACCGTCACCCGTCGGACATCCACTTTTCCGGCCCAGGCGCTGATAAGGATAATCTCCGCGGCGATCGCCAGCGCACTCGCCAGAGTGATCATCTCCCCCACGCCAAGCGCCAACAGATTATTTTCCGGCCCGGCCAGCAGGATCAAACCGATAAAGGCCAGCACAATCCCCACGCAGGACATCACCCCTGGCATACGCCCCAGGCACAGCCACTGCAGCAGCGGCACCAGCGGCACATACATCGCCGTGATAAAGGCAGACTTGCTGCTGGAGATCGACTGCAGCCCCCAGGTCTGCAGGCCATACCCCAGCGCAATCGCCACGCCAATCGCCACCCCCGCCTTCACCTCCAGCCACGTCAGGCCGCGCAGGGTGCGGAGCGAGAGCAGGCCCACCGCCAGCGCGGCGGTCGCGAAACGCAGGCCGACAAAAAACAGCGGCCCACTGAGGCTGACCGCATACTGTACGGCAAGGAACGTCCCTCCCCAGAACATGGTGATCATGATAAGGAGCGCTTCCTGGCGGCTAACGGAGAATTTTAACGAAGACATAAGACAGCCATGACGATAAACGGGCGACCAGTGTGCAATCGGCCCGGCGGGAGCGCAACCTCCGACAGCTAAAAAAAACCGCCGGCAGATGCCGGCGGCGAGGGCGATGCGGTTGGGTCGGGGAGATTAACACCGCATCAAAGAGAACAGTGCCAGTCGCGCGTTAACTCTCACGACTACCATGACTGTTTTTACCCCCTTTTTTGCCAGCCTCTGAGGCGCGCTGAGGGTCATTTTTAAAATTCCCCCCGCTATGCTGGCCACCTTTACGTCCTGCTTCTGATGCTCTTTCACGGTCTTCAGCAAAGTTGCCTGAACCGCCACGATGGTTTGCCATTACTGACCTCCATTAGGTTAGACATCATAGTGCATTACGCGGGAGCGGCGACGCCGCTGTTCTGCCGCGTATCTATAAGGTTAGTGAATGACTGCCGGTGACGATGGCAAATGTCACATTCAGAAACAAAGCCTGGCGAAAAAAATCCCCTCGCGCCGCCTGATGGCGCTAACCTGCTCTGCTGCCGAAGAAAAAATAGTCAGCAAAAAATGTATCCTGATGCTACATCCTCGCCGCACCGGCCAGTATAGCGTAGGCATCGCTTCCCGCTTCTCAGCCGCTCAGGCCGCGCTGCGCAAGGAAAAGTAAATAATGTTTTGTCATTTTGTTATAAATCAAATAAATGCCCGTTGGATTTGCACTCTTCGGCAGAGGCTTTATCTTTAAAGGTACCAGCTATTTGGCTGGCTTATAATGCAACCGAGGAGTGATGGAAATGGCTAAAATTCTGGTGCTTTATTATTCCATGTATGGACACATTGAAACCATGGCTCACGCCGTCGCCGATGGGGCGAACCGGGTGGACGGCGTTGAAGTGGTTGTGAAGCGCGTGCCGGAAACCATGCAAGCAGAAGCGTTTGCCAAAGCAGGCGGGAAAACGCAAAACGCGCCTGTCGCCACGCCGCAGGAGCTGGCTGAGTATGACGCCATCATCTTTGGTACCCCGACTCGTTTCGGCAATATGTCCGGACAAATGCGCACCTTCCTCGATCAGACCGGCGGCCTGTGGGCATCCGGCGCGCTGTACGGTAAGATCGCCAGCGTATTCAGCTCAACCGGCACCGGTGGCGGCCAGGAACAAACCATTACCTCCACCTGGACGACGCTGGCCCACCACGGGATGATCATTGTCCCGATCGGCTACGGCGCACAGGAGCTGTTCGACATCTCCCAGGTCCGCGGCGGGACGCCTTATGGCGCCACCACTATTGCCGGCGGCGACGGCTCGCGTCAGCCAAGCGAGGAAGAGTTAGCCATCGCCCGCTATCAGGGTGAACATGTCGCCAAACTGGCCGTTAAACTGCACGGCTAATCTTCCGCAGGAGGAGCACTATGCCAACTCAAGAAGCAAAAGCACATCGCGTCGGCGAATGGGCAAGTTTACGTAACACCTCGCCGGAGATCGCCGAGGCGATTTTCGAAGTTGCCCACTACGATGAAAAACTGGCTGAGCAAATCTGGGAGGAAGGCAGCGACGAAGTGCTGGCGCTGGCCTTTGCCAAAACCGATAAAGATGCACTGTTCTGGGGTGAACAGACGATTGAGCGTAAAAACGTATAGGGTGTTTATCCCTGCTGAGTCTCATCCTAACCTGCTAAAAACCCGGATTGCTCCGGGTTTTTTCATTATTTCGCTGCCTCGTTGATCACCTTTTTAAAGGTCTCCAGCGGGCAGAATCCCTGGTCATCGACCGGGCAGCCGTTAAGCGCCAGCGTGACCCGCTGCGGCGGGGTCTGTAACGTCAATGGGTCGGCATTACGCAGCTGCTCAGTGCTCTGATAGACATACTCAATCTTCATCAGATCGCGGTTGCTGCCGCTGTCGTGCCAGCGCTGAAACAGCAGTTTGCCGCCGATAGGCGTGCGCTCGTACTGGCCAGGAAGTTGATAGGGCTTAAAGTCCAGCGCCGTCAGCAGTGAGGCGATATTCGAGTCGTGTCCCACCAGCAGGGAGACTTTCGCCTTGCTGGCTCCCTCGCCCACCAGCGCGTTATCGATATATTTAACCAGCGGTTTGGCCACATTTTGCGCCACTGCCGTCGAGGTAAACAGACTATCCTGGTAGCCGTTTTTCAGCTTCGACAGCACCTGCCACTGCTTATCGCTGGTGATTTCCCCCCACGCCACCTGATCTTTCGGGAAGCCTTCATAGTATTGCAGGGTGAAGGCGTCTACCAGCGAGTTGCCCACCTTCAACGGTCCGGTCACTCCCGGCTCCTGCTGATAACCGGCGCTAAAGGTATCATTACCCTCGCTCAGGGAACAGACCTGCTTCTCTTTGCAGGAGGGCGAGTTACGGTAATCGATCATCGTCTCCAGCAGCTTGTAGCTCTCGGTCAACTGCATCCCCTGGCGCTCTTTTTCCATCGCCTGCAGCGCTTTCTCGCGAAACGCCGGGGAGTCGTCGGTGATAACCGGGTTGAAGGTCGGGTCCATGGTGCCCATCTGCGGCTGATGATGCACCGCAATGCCGCAGCCCGGGAACGCGCCGGTGATAAAGAACTGCGCAGTGGCGACGGTGCGCTGCAGGCTGTTAGCGTAGGCGTAAACGGCGTTTTCCGGCGGGCACTCCCCGCTGGTCACCAGCTTCTGTTGCGCCAGCCATTCGCGCATATAGTGGCCCATATACACCTCCAGCACGCCTCCCTTGGTGGTCAGCTGGCCGCCCGGCACATCCCACTGCGGCCAGGCTTTGGCGGTGGACTGCTCCAGCACGCTGCCGTTATTGGCCAGCGGCGCGCGAAGGTTGTGACGACTCATGATCAGCACCTGCTGCAGCTGATACCCCTCCGGGGCGGCCGTGTCCTGCGCCTGGGCGCCAGCGGATAACATGACCGCGCCGGCTACGGCGGCGGCGAGTAGACGTATTTTCATCCCTTCATCCTTAGTCATTTATTATCATCGGGTTAATTGTGACGGATTTAGGCCATTTTTCCTGGCATTCGCTCGCAAACTTAGACCGGAGCCGAAAATTTCCTCTACCGGCCAAATAGTTTTATAATGAAACAACTAACCTGGAGGCCTTCGTGAAACGTACCCGTCTGGAAAACAGCTGCTGTCCTGTCGCCCGCTCCCTCGACGTTATCGGCGACTGGTGGTCGCTGCTTATCGTCCGTGATGCCCTGCGCGGGGTACGCCGGTTTAGCGAATTCCAGAAAAACCTCGGCATTGCCAAAAATATGCTCGCCGGGCGGCTGAAAATGCTGGTGGATGAAGGCATCCTGCATTTGCAGCCGGCCTCCGACGGCAGCGCCTGGCAGGAGTATGTCCTGACGGATAAGGGCCGTGCCCTGCAAACGGTGCTGGTCGCCCTCTCCCAGTGGGCAGACGATTATCTTTTTGACCCGAACGAACCGGCGACCCGGCTCATTGACCGCCAGCAGCGTCAGCCCCTGCGTAAACTGGTGCTGCAGGCGGCCGATGGCCGTGAGCTGTCCCCAGCGGATATCACCATCGCCCTCCCGCTGAACGACTAATCGCTCCCTGCGGCAGGCAGAAATAAAAAAAGCCCGGCAAAATGGTTGCATTATTAAACCAAGTATCTCATGCTGAATTTGGTTTAATAATGCAACCTTTTAAGAGGCAATACTCATGTCCCAGTCATCGCACACTGCTTTTATCACCGGCGCTTCCTCAGGTATCGGCGCGATCTATGCCGAACGACTTGCCGCCCGCGGCTACGATCTGATCCTCGCCGCCCGTCGTGAAGATCGGCTGCAGGCGCTCGCCGGGCAACTGCAGGCGCGCTACGCCATCCGGGCCAGCATCCTCAAGGCCGACCTGAGCGAGGAGCAAGGCATTGAAGCCGTGGAGCAGCGTCTGCAGCAGGATCCCGCCGTTGACCTGTTCATCAACAACGCCGGGACGGCAAAAATGGCGGGCTTTCTCGCCAGCACGTCGCGCGAGCACCAGGCGATTCATACGCTCAACACCACCGCGCTTCTGCGCCTGAGCTATGCCGCGCTGGCCGCTTTCGCTCCCCGGGGCCGCGGAACGCTGATCAATATTGCCTCTATTCTTGCGCTGCATACGCTGCCGGGCAGCGCGGTCTACAGCGCCAGCAAAGCCTGGGTGTTGAGCTTTACCCGTGGCCTGCAGGATGAGTTCGCCGACAGCGGCGTGCGTATTCAGGCGGTATTGCCGGCGGCGACTGCCACCGATCTGTGGACGACCTCCGGCGTGGCGCTCGACGCCCTGCCCAGCGGTACGGTAATGACCACCGAGGATCTGGTTGACGCCGCTCTCAGGGGACTCGAGATGGGGGAAAAGGTCACCTTACCGCCAGTGCATGATCTGGGACTGTGGGAGGCTTTCGAGCAGACGCGACTGGCGCTGTTTACCAGCGCGCGAACCGGGCAACCGGCGCCGCGGTATCGCTAACTCGCCCCGGCGGCGGGCATTATTCCGGCAGCGGAACCGCCGCCAGGGTACAGATCGCCTCGTGCTCCCCGCCGCGGCGATCGGTGATCACTACCTTATCGCCCGCTTTTTTGCCTTCACAGGGTTTCAGGACCTGCTCCACGATCCGCTCGCGGCTCGCCTGACGTTCATTTTCAGCCTGACTGGCGAAGGCCGTCAGCGCCAGCGCCACGCCCAGCAGGCTGAGGGTTGTCTTATACATGTCTTACTCTCAGATCATTCTTATTCGCGGTCAGCGTAACCCGTTGCTGGCCGCACTTCTGTAAAATCACTTAACGGAGTGTTACGCCATTTCAGCTGAAAGCCAGGCTGTCACATTCCTGCGGGAAATATTTTATCACAACCCCGACAGCAGATATTCTCGCGATGAGGCGTCATCTTTCAGACATATCCCGATGTTATCTTCACACAGAGCCCTGTATCTTTTTCCCTTTCTAAACAGAATATTAGGTTGGTCTATGTCGGGTCTTATTCTCTTTATCGTCGCGGTGGCGCTGCTGGGCGTCGCCATCTACAGCCTGGTGTCGTACCTCAAAGAGCGGCGCGCCAGTCAGTTACCTGTCCATAAAAAGAAGAAATAATACCTTCCGTTCTCCGCCGTTTTCTGCTGATTTCTTTACCATCCTGTACTGTCCCTTACCGAACCAAAAACGAAGGCAGGCCTGCGGGCCTGCCTTCGTTCGGTTTCAGCGTCAGGTTCTAGGACTCCCAGGCCTGCTCCGCCTTGGCGGCATCGAACTGCGGCGGCGGTTTACGGAAACGTTGGGTCAGATAAGCCAGATACAGCAGACCAAGCGCCGCCCACACCAGGCCGAGCGTCAGGGAAGTGGCCTCGAGGTTGATCCACAGCACCCCTACCGTCAACGCCCCGACCATCGGCAGCAGCAGATAGTGCAGTCGATCCTTCCAGGTTTTGTTGTACCCCTTGCGACGCCAGAAGTGGTTGAACACCGACAGGTTAACGAAGGTGAAGGCCACCAGCGCGCCGAAGTTAATTAACGCGGTGGCAGTCACCAGGTCGAAGAACAGCGCCGACAGCGCGACAATACCCACCATAATCACGTTCAACGCCGGGGTGCGCCATTTCGGATGCACATAGCCGAAAATGCGCTCCGGGAAGACGTTATCGCGGCCCATCACGTACAGCAGACGGGAGACGCTGGCATGGGACGCCAGGCCGGACGCCAGGGTGTTAACAAAGGTGGTGCAGAGGAAAATTGACTGGAACAGCTTGCCGCCCACGTACAGCGCAATCTCCGGCAGCGCGGCGTCCGGGTCTTTAAAGCGATGAATATCCGGGAAAAAGAGCTGCATAAAGAACGACGCGACGATGAAAATAATGCCGCCGTACATCGCGGTGAGAAAAATCGCCTTCGGGATCACCCGCGCGGCGTCAGGCGTCTCTTCCGACAGCGTGGTCACGGCGTCGAAGCCGAGAAACGAGAAGCAGACGATGGTCGCCCCGGTAATAATCGGGATCAGATGCGCATTCTGACTGATAAACGGCTGCAGCGACCAGACGGTCCCTACCCCCTCGCCTTTGTGCAGTCCCTGAACCACCAGAATGACGAATACCACCATAATCGAGATCTGCACCAGCACGAACAGGGTGTTGAAGTTCGCCACCAGATTAACGCTTTTCAGGTTTGCGGCGGTCAGAATGGCGACAAAGGTCACCACCCACACCCATGGCGGCACCTCCGGGAACAGCGCCGAGAGATAGATCTTCGCCAACAGGACGTTGATCATCGGCAGGAACAGATAATCCAGCAGCGAGGACCAGCCGACCATAAAGCCGACGTGCGGACTGATGGATTTTTGCGCGTAGGTGTAGGCGGAGCCGGCTTCCGGGAACTGGCGCACCAGTTTACCGTAGCTGATAGCGGTGAACAGCACGCCAGCCAGCGCCAGCAAATACGACGCCGGGACGTGGCCGTTGCTGATACCGGAGACGATGCCGAAGGTATCAAACACCGTCATCGGCGTCAGATAGGCCAGCCCCATCATCACCACTTGCCAGAGTTTGAGGGATTTACGCAGACGCGGTCTGCCCGCCTGAGCGGCGTTATGCGCAGGAAGATTAATAGCCATCGCCCATTCCCCCCTTGCGGATAACAGTTTGCGGACACAACGTTCGCGTGACAAACCTGCTTAGCAAGGGGATAAGGCATAAATAAAAGGGTAAGACGGACCGGTGAGCGGTTGCTGGCTGGCATCCAATGCGGCCTGAGCGGCCTCCCTCTCCCTGCGGATATTTGAACATCTGCATCATCTCATTTCCTCGTCACACACTGTGTCGTTAACTGAAGCCCCGTTGCCGCCTGCGCTCCTTAACGCGACATCCGGGAAATGGCTGGGCTCCCAGCAAAAAGGACGACCAGGCTCCGCTCAGGCCGTATGATGCTACTCATGACTCAACTCATGCGCCCCTTGCGGGGCGACCATCAGGCGTTTTTCAACATCCACTCAATTTCAGTTTCTGTGATAAGACGCTCAAACTGCAGTAATTCATCATGCTTGCAGGCATGGAAAACGTGGCAGAAACGCTCGCCGAGGCGCTCACGCAGGTGATCGTTCTGCATAAACTCCCACAGCGCGTCGCTCTGGCGGATCGGGAACGGCAGACCTTCTTGTTCGAGGCCGTTACCTTCCACCTCTTCCTGCAAAGGCAGCTGAGGGTTATCCAGCCCGTGCAGAATACCGGCGAAAATCGCCGCCATTACCAGATACGGGTTGGCGTCCGCCCCCGCCACGCGATACTCCACGCGGTGGTTCTGCCGCTCGCCGCACGGGATCCGCAGCGCCACGGTACGGTTGTTATGCCCCCAGGAAGCCTGCGTCGGGACATACATCCCTGGCTGGAAGCGGCGATACGAGTTCACGTTCGGCGCCAGCAGCGCCATCGAGGCCGGCATCAGATCGATCATCCCGGCCAGCGCGCGTTTAAGCAGCGCGGAGTCTTCCCCGTCGCCGTCCACCAGCACGTTTTCCCCTTTATTGTTCAGCATGCTGATGTGGATATGCATTCCGCTGCCCGCATGCTCTTCATAAGGCTTAGCCATAAAAGTGGCGTGCATCTTATGCTTCTCCGCCATTAAACGCACGAGACGTTTTAACGCCAGCGCATCATCGCAGGCGTCCAGCACGTTATCGGTATGGTGGAGGTTGATTTCAAACTGGCCCGGTGAGGCTTCGGCCACCGCGCCGTCGGCGGGGATCAGCTGCAGTTTCGCCAGCTCGTCGATGTCGTTGAGCACGTCGGCAAAGTGGTTCAGGTTATCGACCGAGTAGACCTGGCTTTGGGTGTTGCGATCGTCGGTGCCCGGCGCGCACGGCGGCTGCAGGTAGCCTTCGGCATCGCGTTTGCGGTCCAGTAAATAGAACTCCAGCTCTACCGCTACCACGGGGAACAGCCCGCGCTGGCGCAACTGCTGCCAGAGGCGGTTGAGTACGTTCCGCGGCTCAACGTCAAAGGGAGCGCCATCTTCATCAACCATGGTCAACTGTACCTGGGCTATCGACTGCGGATCGGCCGCTGAAGGCGTTAAGGTGCCGGGCACCGGAATGCAGCTGCGATCCGGCTCGCCCATCTCCTGGCCCAGACCGGCCTCTTCCACGACGTTGCCGAGAATATCCATCGCAAACACCGAGGCCGGGAAATAACAGCCTTTCTCCAGCTTGCTCAGGCCGGCAACCGGGATGCGCTTGCCGCGGAAGCAGCCGTTCAGGTCAGTGAGGAGGACATCGACATATTGGGTATCAGGGTAGGTTTCGAGGTAGCGCTTCACTTCTTTCGCGAACGCGCTGACCCGTCTCTCTTCCGTTTGCTGAACAAAATTCTCAACTTCTACGATATTGGTTTCCATGATTCACCGCCGTTGGTTTGGTTTCGGTCCTGCACTCAGGCCGTTAAATATAATGTCCACCCCATCGACTGTGTATGCAAATAAATTGTTTGTCAAATGTTAAATTAAGTTTGCAAAGGGCTATTTCCACTGCTAGATTGAGAAAATATTGAACGATATGGCCGTTAAACCCGCTATAGCGGTCATAATTTAGTCCACTTTGTGAGGGCGATCATGGAAAATATAATGTACAAGCCAGTTATTGGCGTCGTGATGTGTAGAAACAGGCTTAAGGGTCACCAGACCCAGACCTTGCAAGAAAAGTACCTGAATGCAATTGTTAACGCCGGCGGACTGCCGATCGCCCTGCCACATGCGCTGGCAGAGCCGGATCTGCTGAACGCGTTAGTCGATAAACTGGATGGGATATACCTGCCAGGCAGCCCCAGTAACGTGCAGCCGCACCTTTATGGTGAAAACGGCGATGAGCCTGACGCCGACCCCGGGCGTGATCTTCTGAGCATGGCGCTGATTAACGCCGCACTCGAAAGGCGCATCCCCATTTTCGCCATCTGTCGTGGACTGCAGGAACTGGTTGTCGCCACCGGTGGGACTCTGTATCGTCGTCTGTTCGAGCAGCCTGAGCTGCTGGAGCATCGCGAAGATCCTGAACTGCCCGTCGAGCAGCAGTATGCGCCGTCCCATCAGGTTGAGGTTCAGGAAGGAGGATTGCTGTCGCAATTGATACCGGGCTGCAACACGTTTTGGGTAAACTCGCTACATGGGCAAGGGGCAAAAACCCTCAGTCCGCAGCTGCGCGTGGAGGCGCGAGCGCCGGATGGACTGGTGGAAGCGGTCAGCGTGAACGATCACCCCTTCGCGCTGGGCGTACAGTGGCATCCTGAATGGAACAGTAGCGAATACGCCCTGTCGCGTATGTTGTTTGATGGTTTTATCACCGCCTGTCAGGGCCATCATGCTGAAAAGCGGCGGCGCTGACCACTACCGTTAAGGAAATGCAAATATGAGCGATGACGGACTGGCGCCAGGGAAACGTCTGTCAGAGATCCGCCAACAGCTGGGTCTTTCGCAGCGTCGTGCCGCCGAACTGTCTGGGTTAACACATAGTGCCATCAGCACCATAGAGCAGGACAAAGTCAGTCCTGCCATCAGTACGCTGCAAAAGCTGCTGAAAGTCTATGGGCTGTCGCTCTCGGAATTCTTTTCTGAACCCGAAAAGCCGGACGAGCCCCAGGTGGTCATTAATCAGGATGACCTTATCGAAATGGGCAGTCAGGGCGTTTCCATGAAGCTGGTTCATAACGGAAATCCGAACCGTACGCTGGCGATGATTTTTGAAACTTACCAGCCTGGAACCACGACCGGGGAGAGGATTAAGCATCAGGGTGAGGAGATAGGCACCATACTGGAGGGTGAGATTGTGCTGACGATTAACGGTCAGTCGTACCACCTGGTGGCTGGACAGAGCTATGCCATTAATACCGGCATCCCGCACAGCTTCAGCAACACCTCGGCAGGCATCTGCCGCATCATCAGTGCCCACACCCCCACCACATTCTGAATATTTAGCCTGAACGAGCTTCAGGCTTTCTTCAGACCTGCGGCGGCGGAAATTTTATTTTCGTCGCCGCGAAAAACTCGCAGTCATAACGTTGGTGCCGGAAGGGAATCTTATTTTCTGCTGGACCTGAAATAATTAACGCCGTGAATGGCGACTCACCCCTGAATTATTCGGCATGCAGACAACCTGTCGAAATTTAGGGTGATAAAACGGTATTCAACTCCGGGGATACACTATGCCCTGCGCCTGGCGCAGCGCCCCCGTGCAGCCTGAAAACGCCGATGTGATTAATTTGCCGATAATGTTTTTTAAGGAGTCATGATGAATTTTCAGCACCTGGCTTACTGGCAGGAAAAAGCGAAAAGCCTGGCCATTGAAACACGATTATTTATTAACGGCGAATATTGCGCCGCGGTCGATAATACCACCTTTGAAACCATTGACCCTGCCGCGCAGCACACGTTAGCCCATGTCGCTCGCGGCAAAAAAGCCGACGTTGAGCTGGCGGTGAAGGCCGCGCGTCGGGTCTTTGATAACGGCGACTGGTCACAGGCCACCCCCACACAGCGTAAAGCGGTTCTCACACGCTTTGCCGACCTGATGGAGGCCCACTGCGAAGAGCTGGCGCTGCTGGAAACGCTGGATACCGGCAAGCCGATTCGCCACAGCCTGCGCGACGATATTCCCGGCGCCGCCCGCGCCATCCGCTGGTATGCCGAAGCGCTGGATAAAGTCTATGGCGAAGTGGCTCCTACCGGCAGCAACGAGCTGGCGATGATCGTCCGCGAACCGATTGGCGTCATCGCCGCGGTGGTGCCGTGGAACTTCCCGCTGCTGCTGGCCTGCTGGAAGCTCGGCCCGGCGCTGGCGGCGGGCAACAGCGTGATCCTTAAGCCCTCGGAAAAATCGCCGCTGACCGCTTTGCGCCTCGCCGGGCTGGCGAAAGAGGCGGGCCTGCCGGACGGCGTGCTGAACGTGGTCAGCGGCTTTGGTCACGAAGCCGGACAGGCGCTGGCCCTGCATCCTGACGTGGAGGTCCTTACCTTTACCGGCTCCACCCGCACCGGCAAACAGCTGCTGAAAGACGCCGGCGACAGCAATATGAAGCGCGTGTGGCTGGAAGCGGGCGGCAAGAGCGCCAACATCGTCTTCGCCGACTGCCCGGATCTGCAAAAAGCGGTCAGCGCCACCGCCGGCGGCATCTTCTACAACCAGGGGCAGGTGTGCATCGCCGGCACCCGCCTGCTGCTGGAGGAGAGCATCGCCGACGAGTTCCTGGCACGACTGAAAACCGAAGCGCAACGCTGGCAGCCGGGCAACCCGCTCGACCCAAACACCACCATGGGCATGCTGATTGACAACACCCATGCCGACAGCGTGCACAGTTTTATTCGCGGCGGCGAAAGCAAAAGCACGCTGTTCCTCGACGGGCGGAAAAATCCGTGGCCTGCCGCCGTCGGCCCGACCATTTTTGTTGACGTCGACCCGGCCTCCCCCCTCAGCCGGGAAGAGATCTTCGGCCCGGTGCTGGTGGTGACTCGCTTCAAAAGCGAAGACGAGGCGCTGCGGCTTGCCAACGACAGCGACTACGGCCTCGGCGCGGCGGTATGGACCCGCGATCTCTCACGCGCCCACCGCATGAGCCGCCGCCTGAAGGCCGGTTCGGTCTTCGTCAACAACTATAACGATGGTGATATGACCGTCCCCTTCGGCGGTTACAAACAGAGCGGCAACGGACGCGATAAGTCGCTGCACGCGCTGGAAAAATTCACCGAACTGAAAACCATCTGGATTGCCCTGGAGTCTTAATCATGACCGAACATACCACCAGCTATTACGCCGCCAGCGCCAACAAATATGAACCCTTTCCGACGCTGGACGAATCGATAAGCTGCGACGTCTGCGTCGTCGGCGGCGGCTACACCGGACTCTCGTCTGCCCTGCATCTGGCCGAAATGGGCTACGACGTGGTGGTGCTGGAAGGGGCGCGCATCGGCTTCGGCGCCAGCGGCCGCAATGGCGGTCAGCTGGTTAACTCCTACAGCCGCGATATCGACGTGATTGAAAAAAACTACGGCCCGGATACCGCTAAAATGCTCGGCAGCATGATGTTCGAAGGCGGTGATATTATTCGCGAACGTATCCAGCGCTACCAGATCCAGTGCGATTATCGCCCGGGCGGCCTGTTCGTGGCGATGAATCACAAACAGCTGGAGACGCTGGAAGAACAGAAAGCCAACTGGGAGCGCTACGGCAACACGCAGCTGGAGCTGCTGGACAGAGAGGCGATTCGTCGCGAAGTGGACAGCGACCGCTACGTCGGCGCCCTGCTCGACCACAGCGGCGGCCATATTCATCCGCTCAACCTCGCCATCGGCGAAGCGGACGCCATTCGCCTGAACGGCGGCCGGGTCTATGAGCAGTCGCCGGTCACCCGCATTCAGCACTCCACTCCGGCAGTGGTCAGCACCGCCCGCGGCCAGGTCACTGCCCGCTATGTGATCGTCGCCGGCAACGCCTATCTCGGCGACAAACTGGAGCCGGAGCTGGCGAAGCGCAGCATGCCTTGCGGCACCCAGGTGGTCACCACCGCTCCGCTGTCGGAGGAGGTCGCTCGCTCGCTGATCCCGAAAAACTACTGTGTGGAAGACTGTAACTATCTGTTGGATTACTACCGCCTCACCGGCGACAACCGCCTGCTGTATGGCGGCGGCGTGGTCTACGGCGCCCGCGACCCGGACGATGTGGAACGGCTGATTATGCCGAAGCTGCTGAAAACCTTCCCGCAGCTGAAAGGGGTGAAAATCGACTACCGCTGGACCGGCAACTTCCTGTTGACCCTCTCAAGGATGCCGCAGTTTGGTCGCCTCGATACCAACATCTACTACATGCAGGGCTACAGCGGGCATGGGGTCACCTGTACCCACCTCGCCGGACGGTTGATTTCGGAACTGCTGCGCGGTGACGCTGAGCGTTTCGACGCCTTTGCCAAACTGCCGCACTACCCGTTCCCGGGCGGCCGCAGCCTGCGCATTCCCTTCACCGCCATGGGCGCCGCCTACTACAGTCTGCGCGACCGCCTGGGGGTTTAATCGCCTCTGCCGACGGCGCTGGCCGTCGGCTCATGCTGCGGATAGTGCTGCTGAAAGTAGTGGCGCAGAAACTCCACAGTGGTGCGAATTTTAGCCGACGTCGCCAGCCGGGAGACATAGACTGCCCAGACGTTGGCAGGCTGAAAGAATTCCGGCAGCACATGCACCAGATGCCCGCTGGCGATATTCTCCCGGACGTCCCACCATGAACGTAACGCAATCCCCTGCCCGTCCAGACACCACTGATGCACAATTTCACCATGGTTGGACGACAGCGGCCCGGTCACTTTGATGGCATGCTGCCCCTCTTTGCTGTGCAACTGCCAGATGCCAAACGGATGATCGCGTTCTTTAATCACCAGGCAGGGTAAGGCGGCCAGATCGCTCAGCTGTTTCGGCGGTGGATGGCGGGCAAGGAATTGCGGCGAGGCGCAGAGCACGCGGTGGTTGGCCGCCAGCTGGCGGGCAATCAGATTCGGCGCGATATCATCGCCCACGCGAATATCGAGATCCACCCCTTCATTGACTAAATCCACCAGCCGGTCCTGGACATCGAAACGCAGTTCCAGCTGCGGGTACTGAAGGGCCAGCGCCGACAGCGCCGGGGCCACCACCCGGCGACCAAAGCCGAAGCTACTGATAATACGCAGCGTTCCCTGCGGCACCTGGCGCACGTCGGAAAGCTCGTCCATCATCTCATCGACATCCTGCAAAATGCGCTGCGCCCATTCGTAGATCCGCTCCCCCTCCTCGGTAATGGTGACCCGGCGGGTGGTCCGGTGCAACAACACCACATTCAGGGTTTGCTCCAGCAGCGAAACCCGCTTGCTGACGAACGCCGGTGATACGCCAAGCTCTTCGGCGGCGGCGGCGAACCCGGCCCGGCGAGCGACCAGCATAAAGACGCGTAAATCATTTAGCAGCGGCAGATTATTCATGATCTGTGTTTTATGTTTCACCAGTTAGCGTGATTAATTATGAACCAGTCAATTATAGGATAGGCAGGTGGTCAAACATCATCGCTAAAAAGTGAGAACCGGAATGAAAAAAAACTATCGTATTGCCGCCATCCCGGGTGACGGAATTGGCAAAGAAGTTCTGCCTGAAGGGATTCGCGTGCTGCAAGCCGCCGCACAGCGGTGGGATCTGTCATTGAGCTTCGAGCAGATGGAGTGGGCAAGCTGCGAATATTATGCCCATCACGGCAAGATGATGCCGGACGACTGGCGCGAGCAGCTGCAGGGCTTCGATGCCATCTACTTCGGCGCCGTCGGCTGGCCGGATACCGTTCCCGACCACATTTCGCTGTGGGGGTCGCTGCTGAAGTTCCGCCGTGAGTTTGACCAATACGTCAACCTGCGTCCGGTGCGTCTGTTCCCCGGCGTCCCCTGCCCGCTGGCGGGTAAAAAGGCCGGCGATATCGATTTTTACGTGGTGCGCGAAAATACCGAAGGCGAATATTCCGCCCTCGGCGGGCGCGCCAATGAAGGCACCGAGCATGAAGTGGTGATTCAGGAGTCGGTCTTTACCCGCCGCGGCGTGGACCGGATCCTGCGCTACGCCTTCGAACTGGCGCAAAGCCGCCCACGCAAAACGCTGACCTCCGCAACCAAATCCAACGGTCTGGCGATCAGCATGCCCTACTGGGATGAGCGGGTGGAAGAGATGGCCAAAAACTATCCGGATATTCGCTGGGACAAGCAGCATATCGATATCCTGTGCGCCCGCTTCGTGCTACAGCCGGAGCGGTTTGACGTGGTCGTCGGCTCCAATCTGTTCGGTGATATTCTCTCCGATCTCGGCCCGGCCTGTACCGGCACCATCGGTATTGCGCCGTCGGCGAATCTCAACCCGGAGCGCACCTTCCCGTCGCTGTTCGAACCGGTTCACGGGTCGGCGCCGGATATCTATGGTAAAAATATCGCCAACCCGATCGCCACCATATGGGCCGGGGCGATGATGCTCGATTTCCTCGGCAACGGCGATGAGCGCTATCACGACGCGCACAACGGCATTCTGGCGGCGATTGAGCAGGTGATTGCCAGCGGGCCGAAAACCCCGGATATGAAAGGCAGCGCGTCAACGCAACAGGTCAGCGACGCTCTCTGCAAAGCCATTTTGGCGTAATTACCCAAGCCGCTCCCCGGTCGCGCGGCGCTTACCGGGGCTACAAAAGGCACGATAATGTAAAAACACGGCCCTCAGCCCGCATCCCTGCGGGCTGCCCCGACCTGCCGGGAACGTCTCAGCGATGTTGAGGCCGCCAACACCGGCAGTTTCAGCAACAATGGTGAATAAATTAAAGGCAGGCCGCAAGGACCGTAGCCCGGGTAAGGCGCAGCCGCTACCCGGGAAGACCTGCGCCAACTTCCCTCTCTTTTCGCTATGCAGAATCCCCCACGATTGACAAGTGGACCGCATCACAGCGGCAAACTTTATTAATTCCTGAAAAGACAGAACCTGCGCCAATTCACCTTTTATTATTTCCGTTCCGTGTTTTATTGCTTCACGAAACGGCCAATTGTTTAATTCATGTAACGAAGAAATAATCCGATTGTTAATAGCTTTTGCTACGAACCTTGACCCTACAGCGTGATAACAACGACAGGCTAAAGCCACCGACGGGCAATCATGCCCAGGAGATCACCCATGTTGAGCAACGTAAAGAAAAAAGATGTGCCGCTGATTGCCATCAGCCTGGCGGCCATTGTTTTCATCGCCGCTACATTAAGTCTCTTCCCGCAGCAAACCGCGCAGGCGGCTGATTCGATTTTTAACGGCGTGACCCGCCTGCTGGGTTCCACGGTACAGGTACTGGTGCTGCTGGCGCTGGGACTGGTGCTCTATCTGGCGACCAGCAAATACGGCAATATCCGTCTCGGCGAAGGTAAAGTCGAATACAGTACCCTCTCATGGCTGTTTATGTTTATCTGCGCTGGGCTCGGCTCCTCCACGCTGTACTGGGGCGTTGCCGAATGGGCTTATTACTACCAGACCCCGGGCCTGAACATTGCCCCGCAATCGCCGAAAGCGCTGGAATACAGCATCCCTTATTCTTTCTTCCACTGGGGGGTTAGCGCCTGGGCGACCTACACTCTCGCCTCGCTGATCATGGCCTATCACTTCCACGTGCGGAAAAATAAAGGCCTCAGCCTCTCCGGGATCATTTCAGCGATCACCGGAGTGAGTCCGCAGGGCTTCTGGGGCCGTCTGGTCGATCTGATGTTCCTGATCGCTACCGTCGGCGCGTTAACCATTTCGCTGGTGGTCACTGCCGCCACCTTCACCCGCGGCCTGTCAGCGCTGACCGGGCTGCCGGATAACTTCACCGTGCAGGCGTTTGTGATCCTGCTCTCCGGCGGTATTTTCTGCATGAGTTCGTGGATTGGCATCAACAACGGCCTGCAGCGCCTGAGCAAAATGGTCGGCTGGGGGGCATTTCTGCTGCCGTTGGTGGTATTACTGGTTGGCCCGACCGAATTCATCACCAATAACATCATTAACGCCGTCGGCCTGACGACTCAGAACTTCCTGCAGATGAGCCTGTTTACCGATCCCCTCGGCGACGGCGCCTTTACCCGCAACTGGACCGTCTTCTACTGGCTGTGGTGGATCTCCTATACCCCGGGCGTGGCGATGTTCGTCACCCGCGTCTCCCGCGGGCGCAAAATCAAAGAGGTGATATGGGGACTGCTCCTTGGTAGCACCGCCGGCTGCTGGTTCTTCTTTGGGGTGATGGAAAGCTACGCCATGCACCAGTTCGTTAACGGCGTGATTAACGTACCGCAGGTGATGCAGACTCTTGGCGGCGAAACCGCCGTCCAGCAGGTCCTGATGTCGCTGCCGGCAGGTAAGCTGTTCCTCGCCGCCTATCTGTTCGTGATGATTGTTTTCCTCGCCTCGCACATGGATGCGGTGGCCTACACCATGGCGGCGACCAGCACCCGCAACCTGCGCGAAGGCGACGATCCGGATCGCGGCATGCGCCTGTTCTGGTGCGTGGTAATCACCCTCATCCCGCTATCGATTCTGTTTACCGGCGCTTCGCTTGAGACCATGAAAACCACCGTGGTGCTGACCGCCCTACCATTCCTGGCCATTTTACTGATTAAAACCGGCGGCTTCGTGCGCTGGCTAAAACAGGACTACGCCCACGTGCCGGTCAATCAGATAGAAACCCATACGCCCGAGCCAATGATTAAAGCCGAGACGCTACCGGTTGGCACGGTACTCAAAGGCGACGGCCAGTCGCTGTAAAACCTCTTACTGACAATAATCACAAGGTGACCTTACATGAGCAATTTGAGCCCTGACTTTACTCTGCCGATTAACTTTTGCGCCAATCCGCAGGATGCCTGGACCATTCCGGCCCGTTTTTATACCGACAGCCAGGCGTTTGAACACGAGAAAGAGCGCATCTTCGCCAATAGCTGGATTTGCGTCGCCCACGGCAGCGAGGTCGCCCGGCCGAACGACTACATCACCCGGGAGATCATTGGCGAAAATATCGTTATCGTCCGCGGCCGCGACAACATTCTGCGCGCTTTCTATAACGTCTGCCCGCACCGCGGCCACCAGCTGCTGAGCGGTGAAGGTAAAGCCAAAAACGTGATTACCTGCCCCTATCACGCCTGGGCCTTCAAGCTTGACGGCAATCTCGCCCACGCCCGCAACTGCGAAAACGTGGCGAATTTCGATAGCGAAAAGGCGCAGCTGGTGCCGGTTCGCCTGGAAGAGTATGCCGGCTTTGTGTTTATCAATATGAACCCGCAAGCAGAGAGCGTGGAAACGCAGCTGCCGGGCCTGCAGGACAAAGTGTTGGAAGCCTGCCCGGACGTGCATGATCTGAAACTGGCGGCGCGCTTTACCACTCTCACCCCGGCGAACTGGAAAAATATCGTCGATAACTATCTGGAATGTTACCACTGCGGCCCGGCGCACCCGGGCTTCTCGGATTCCGTACAGGTTGACCGTTACTGGCACACCATGCACGGCAAATGGACGCTGCAGTATGGCTTCGCCAAGCCGTCCGAGCAGTCGTTTAAATTCGAAGAAGGTACCGACGCCGCGTTCCACGGTTTCTGGCTGTGGCCGTGCACCATGTTCAACGTGACGCCGATCAAGGGCATGATGACCGTGATCTATGAATTCCCGGTGGATGAAGAGACCACTCTGCAGAATTACGACATCTATTTCACCAACGAAGAGCTGACTGACGATCAGAAAGCGCTGATTGAGTGGTATCGCGACGTGTTCCGCCCGGAAGATTTACGCCTGGTGGAAAGCGTGCAGAAGGGGCTGAAGTCCCGCGGCTATCGCGGCCAGGGGCGCATTATGGCGGATAACAGCGGCAGCGGTATCTCCGAGCACGGTATCGCGCATTTCCACAATCTGGTGGCCCAGGTGTTCCAGCCGTAATCGTTGAAGGAGTTGGCTATGTCCGTGTTTCACTCAGATCTGTTTCGCCAGCAGGCGCTGATTGCCGGAAGCTGGCGCGACGCCGCCGACGGCACGACGCTTGCCGTCAGCAACCCTTCCACCGGCGCGACGCTCGGCCAGATCCCCAATATGGGTCGGGCGGAAGCGCAGCAGGCGGTGGATGCCGCCGCTGCCGCGCTGCCGGCATGGCGCGCGCTTACCGCCGCCCAGCGCGCCGCGTTATTGAAGAACTGGCACCGCCTGATCCTCGAAAACAAGACCGCGCTGGCGCAGATAATGACCGCCGAGCAGGGCAAGCCGCTGGCGGAAGCGGAAGGCGAAATCGCCTATGCCGCCTCATTTATCGAGTGGTTTGCCGAACAAGGGAAACGTGCCAACGGCGAGATAATCCCCTCCCCTAGCGCCGATAAACGCCTGATGGTGATCCGCCAGGGAGTGGGGGTCTGCGCGGCGATCACCCCGTGGAACTTCCCGGCGGCGATGATCACCCGTAAGGCCGGCCCGGCGCTGGCCGCGGGTTGTACGATGGTGATAAAGCCCGCCAACGAAACGCCTTTTACCGCGCTGGCGATGGCGGAACTGGCGAATCAGGCCGGGATCCCGCAGGGCGTTATTAACGTTGTCACCGGACAGTCGCGTGAGATTGGCGCGGTGTTCACCGGCGATGAACGGGTGCGTAAGCTCTCCTTTACCGGCTCGACCGAAGTTGGCCGCGTGCTGATGCGCCAGTGCGCGGAATCCATCAAAAAGCTCTCTTTAGAGCTCGGGGGTAACGCGCCGTTTATCGTCTTTGATGACGCCGATATCGATAAAGCGGTCGAGGGAGCGCTGATCGCCAAGTTCCGCAACGCCGGGCAAACCTGCGTCTGCGTCAATCGCTTCTATATTCATCGCGCCGTCTACGACCAATTCTGCGATAAATTCGTCGCCCGCGTCGCCGCCCTGAAAGTGGGCGATGGCAGCGAGTCCGATGTCCAGATTGGCCCGCTGATCAACGCCGACGCCGGGCGCAAAGTCCAGTCCCTGCTCGACGACGCCCTGAGCCGCGGCGCCACGCTGTTAACCGGCGGTAAAGCGCACCCACTGGGCGGTAATTTTTTCACCCCTACGGTGATCGGCGACGTACAACCGGGGTCACTGCTGCTGCAGGAAGAGATTTTCGGCCCGGTGGCGGCGCTGGTGAAATTTGACGATGAGCAGCAGGTCATCGAGCAGGCGAATAACACCATCTACGGTCTCGCCTCCTATTTTTACAGCAACGATGCCGCCCGTATCTGGCGCGTCTCCGAGCAGCTGGAATACGGCATGGTCGGCATCAATACCGGACTGATTTCCAACGAAGTCGCGCCATTTGGCGGGGTGAAACAGTCGGGTCTTGGCCGCGAAGGCTCGGAACACGGAATCGAAGATTACCTGGAGATGAAGTATCTCTGCCAGGGGTTATAAATGTATTCTCCCGGCGGCGGCTCTGGCCACGCCGGGATTTTTGATGGAGTTCAGCGATGTCTGATTATCAAATGTTTGAGACGATCGTTCGCGATGTTGAACAGATCACCGCCCAGGTGAAGCGTTTTACGCTGGTGTCGCCGACCGGCGCCCCGCTGCCGGGATTCAGCGGCGGTAGCCATATTATCGTCCAGATGCAGGATGGCGAGCAGCGCTACAGCAATGCTTATTCGCTGATGAGCTCGCCGCTGGATACCACCAGCTGGCAGATTGCGGTGCGTCTTGAGTCGCCTTCCAAAGGCGGCTCGCGCTTTATGCACCAGCAGGTGCGCCCGGGCGATACCCTGACGGTGTCCACGCCCAACAACCTGTTCGCCATCGAACCACAGGCGCGAAAACATCTGCTGATCGCCGGCGGTATCGGCATTACGCCATTCTTGTCGCATATTCCGGAACTGGAACAACAGCAGGCCGACTGGCAGCTGCACTACTGTTTCCACGACGCCGACAATAATGCTTTCGTCGATGAGCTCAGCGCCGCGCCGTGGCGCGATCGGGTCAATATTCATGTATCAGCGCTCGGCAGCCGTCTCGACCTGCCGCGCCTGTTCGCCGACCTCGAGCCCGGAACCCACGTGTATACCTGCGGCCCGGCGGCGCTTAACGAGGCGGTGAAAGCCGCCGCCGAACGCCATCAGGTGCCCGCCAGTCAACTGCACTTTGAGCAGTTTATCGTTGAGGATAAAGGCGGAGAGGCGTTTACCCTGGTGCTGGCGCGTTCCGGACGCGAATTTACCGTACCGCAGGACATGACCATTTTGCAGATTATTGAGAATAACAAAGCGGCGAAGGTGGAATGTCTGTGCCGCGAAGGGGTGTGCGGCACCTGCGAAACGATGATTCTGGAAGGGGAAGCGGACCACCGCGATCAGTATTACAGCGAGGAAGAGAAAGCCAGCCAACAGAGTATGCTGATCTGCTGCTCGCGCGCCAAAGGCGGCCGGTTAGTGCTGGATTTATAGCTCGCTCTCCGGCCAGCGCCGCTGGCCGGAGAGACAATTACAGTTCCAGCTCGCGGCGCAGCAGTTGCGCGATATCTTCACGGCTCTGCGCGGAGACCAGAGCTTGACGGAACTCCGCATGCATAATGCGTCGCGCCAGGCGCGAGAAGATGCGCATATGCTGGTCGCCCGCCGAATGCTTGTTTAGCGTCAGCATAATCACAAACTGCGCCTCTTCATCGCCCCACATCACCGGCTGCGCCAGCCGGGCGACGCTGATGGTCGACTGCTCAATATGCTCGGATTTACTGTGCGGTATGGCGAAGCTAAAGCCAAGCCCGGTGGAGAACACCGCCTCACGGGCCCACAGGTCAGCCTCCAGCTTGCGTGGGTAGCGGCAGCGACCGGCCAGCAGCAGGTTATCCGTCATCCCCTTCAGCACTTCTTCCTTACTACGCCAGTCGCTGTTGAGCGTAATGCACTCGGCGCTCACCAGCGGCACCTCCTGCTGGCGCATACGGAACTGGGCCAGCAGATGCTCCACTTCCAGCGAGGTACGGCACTGCATCGCCTGATTCAGCAGCTGACGGCAGGCGCGGCTGTCCAGCTGCGCCAGACGCGCTTTGGTCGCCGGGATCGCCGGCGCGCTCATACTCAGTTCATCCAGGCCGAGGCCGACCAGCAGCGGCAGCACCGAACCTTTGGCCCCCAGTTCGCCGCACAAGCCGATCCATTTCCCCTGCCGGTGCGCCGCCTGCACGGCATAGTCCAGCGCACGCAGGAAGGCCGGGTTGAGACTGTTGTAATGGCGCGTCACTTTCGCGTTATCGCGGTCGACCGCCAGAAGATACTGCGTTAAGTCATTGCTGCCGATGCTAAAGAAGTCCACCTCTTCGCAGCACTGATCGATGATGAACATCACCGACGGCACCTCCAGCATGATGCCCAGCGGGATTTTTTCATCAAACGGGATCTGTTCAACGCGCAGCGACTGTTTGGTCTCCGCCAGCCGCTCTTTCACCCACAGGATCTCTTCCATGGAGGAAATCATCGGGATCATGATCTTCAGCGCGCCGTGCGCCGAGGCGCGTAGAATCGCCCGCAGCTGAGTATGAAACAGCGCCTGGTACTCTTCATAGATGCGCACCGCGCGGTAGCCGAGGAAGGGGTTATTTTCCGCAGGAATGTTGAGATAGGCCACCGGCTTATCACCGCCGATATCCATAGTCCGCACAATAATGCTGCGCCCGGCGGCAGGCTCCAGCGCCTGACAGAAGATGTTGTAAAGCTCATCTTCCGATGGCGCGCCGGGCCGGTCCATATACAGCATCTCCGTGCGGAACAGGCCAACCGACTGCGCGCCATTGTTGAATGCCGCCACCGCCTCTACCGAATGGGCGATGTTCGCCGCGATCTCGACGCGGATACCGTCTTCCGTCTGCCCTGGCTTATCCAGCCATACCTGCTGCTGTTGCTGGATCTGCGCCTGAACCCACGCCTCCTGCTGATAGTAGCGCGCCACCGCCGGACTCGGATCCACCACCAGCAGTCCGGCGGTGCCGTCGATCTGCACCTGGGTACCCTCCCACGGCAACAGTGCGTCGAGGTCAACCCCCACCAGGGTCGGAATATTGAACGAGCGGGCGAGAATCACGGTGTGCGACGTGGTGCCGCCGCCGCGCAGCAGCAGCCCTTTGAGATGCGCTTTATCCAGTTCGAGAAACTGGCTGGGGGTCAGCTCGTCGGCAAGGCAAATGGCGGCCTCCCACAGCTGGCCCGGGGGCGGAAAGCGGGCTTCGCCATAGATATGTTGCAACAACTGGAAGCAGACATCGCGCACATCGAGCACCCGCTCCTGTAGATAAGTGTTGCCGGAGTCGCGGAACCGTGCGCAGAAGTGGTCGCTGGTGGCGACAATCGCCTGCGCGCAGCTGAGGCCGGTAAGAATGCCGTCGAGCAGGTGCTGGCGCAGCGAGGCATCCGTCGCCAGCGAGCGGTGGGCATCGAGGATTGCGCTGGCGGTGCCGTCGTTGTCCAGCAGCCGCAGCTCAATGTCTTTTACCAGCAGGCGCAGGCCATTATCCAGCGCCGCCTGCTCCTGTTCAGGAGCGACGGCGCCCGGCAGTTCCCCCAGCGCATGCAGATCGCGGGATTTCAGGTGTATTAGCCTGCCCCCCGCGCTGCCGGCGCACACCGGGCGGGCATGAAACAGCGTCGGGTTCAGCCGCGAGAGCGACGCAGGCACCGGCTGGATCTCCAGCGCATGCGCAGCGGGCAGCGGCGCGTCGCACTGCGGGAATTCATTTTCGATAAAGGCGCTTAAGGCGGCGAACGCGTCGGCTTCATCTTCGCCATGAATGACCAGCTGGCAGGCGTCGCCCTTCAGGGTATTGCTGCCGATGATCGCCAGCGCGCTCTTGGCATTTCCGCTGGTCTCGCGGCGCAGATTGCGCCACTCAATCGCCGATGAAAAACGGTTACACAGCGTTTCGACCAGACTGGCCGGACGCGCATGCACGCCGTTTGGTAAATCACATGTAAATTCAATGACCAGAGCCATCGTCTTCCTCCTGAGCAATCCATTATTTACCCAAAAGGTAATGAATGAAGGGGCCGGGGACTAGGTGATAAAACTGGCAATTACTGGACTATTGTACACACGATACTTTTTTATGCCCGCCATCACAACTCCATCCATTTAGCGCCCATCCTTCCTGCCATCACTAAGATTTGAGGTGGATCGCAATTCCTTTCTAACCTTACAAATGTCCAGTAAATGCACTTTTTCTCTACTGTTTTATGCGGCGACCTTTTTCTAATGTTGAGCCATCAATACTGTCACGGGCCCTACAGCGCTCAGGAGCAAACAATGAACGAACTGGTGCAAATACTAAAAAATACCCGCCAGCATCTGATGACCGGCGTGTCACACATGATCCCCTTTGTGGTCTCCGGTGGGATCCTGCTGGCGGTGTCCGTCATGTTGTATGGCAAAGGCGCAGTTCCCGATGCCGCCACCGATCCCAACCTGAAGAAGCTGTTTGACATCGGCGTCGCCGGGCTGACGCTGATGGTCCCTTTTCTCGCCGCCTACATCGGGTACTCCATCGCTGACCGCGCCGCGCTGGCGCCCTGCGCCATCGGCGCCTGGGTGGGCAACAGCTTCGGCGCCGGCTTCTTCGGCGCGCTGATCGCCGGCATGATCGGCGGCCTGGTGGTCTACTACCTGAAAAAAATACCGGTCCACAAGGTGCTGCGCTCGGTGATGCCGATTTTCATTATTCCCATCATCGGCACCTTTATTACCGCCGGGATCATGATGTGGGGGCTCGGCGAACCGGTGGGCGCGCTAACCGCTAACCTGACCGGCTGGCTGCAGGGTATGCGTGAAGGCAGCATCGTGGTGCTGGCCATCATTATGGGCCTGATGCTGGCCTTTGATATGGGTGGCCCGGTGAACAAAGTGGCCTACGCCTTCATGTTGATCTGCGTCTCGCAGGGGGTCTACAGCGTGGTGGCTATCGCCGCCGTCGGCATCGCCGTGCCGCCGCTGGGGATGGGGTTGGCGACGCTGATCGGCCGTAAATATTTCACCGCCGAAGAGCGGGAAACCGGCAAAGCGGCGCTGGTGATGGGCTGCGTCGGGGTCACTGAAGGGGCGATTCCCTTTGCCGCTGCCGACCCGCTGCGCGTTATTCCGGCCAATATGATTGGCGCTGCCAGCGGCTGCGTCACCGCGGCACTGTTGGGGGCCCAGTGTTACGCCGGCTGGGGCGGGCTCATCGTGCTGCCGGTGGTCCAGGGCAAACTCGGCTTTATCGCCGCGCTGTTGGTCGGTGCCTGCGTCAGCGCCGCCTGCGTCATTGTGCTGAAAGCGCTGGCTAAAAAGAAATCGTCTGACGCTAAAGCCGACGACGAATTAGATCTTGATTTCGAAATTAACTAACAGACTGGAAGGAACAGATTATGACCCACATTATCGCTGTCACCGCCTGCCCGTCGGGCGTGGCTCACACCTACATGGCCGCCGAGTCGCTGGAAAGCGCCGCCAAAGCCAAAGGCTGGCAGGTTAAAGTCGAAACCCAGGGCTCAATCGGCATTGAAAACGAACTGACCGCCGAAGAGATCGCCGCCGCCGATATGGTCATCCTGACCAAAGATATCGGTATCAAATTCGAAGAGCGTTTTGCCGGGAAAACTATCGTGCGCGTCAATATCAGCGATGCGGTCAAGCGCGCCGACGCCATCATGAACAAGATAGACAGCCATCTTTCTCAGCGTACCTGAAGCCTTACAAGGGGCGCCCTCGCGCCCTTCGCCACCACATGGAGTTTGTCATGACGAATCGTACTCAACGCCTGAAAGCCAGCCTGTTCGCCCAGCCGCGCGAAATCTCCCTGGAGCGCGCTCTGCTGTATACCGCCAGTCATCAGCAAACGGAGGGCGAACCGGTGATTATTCGCCGGGCGAAGGCCACCGCCTGGATCCTCGATAAGGTAGACATTTCGATTCGTGATGATGAACTGATTGCCGGCAACCGGACCATCAAACCGCGGGCAGGCATTATGTCGCCGGAGATGGATCCCTACTGGCTGCTCAACGAACTCGACGCCTTTCCGACCCGGCCGCAGGACCGCTTCGCGATAAGCGAAGAAGATAAGCAAATATACCGCGAAACGCTGTTCCCCTACTGGGAAAAGCGCTCAATGAAGGATTTTATCAACGGCCAGATGACCGACGAGGTCAAGGCCGCCGTCAGCACCCAGATATTCAGCGTGAACCAGACCGATAAGGGCCAGGGCCATATCATCATCGACTATCCGCGTCTGCTCAATCATGGCCTCGGGGCGCTGGTGGCGGAGCTAAAAGCCCACTGCGAGCAGCAACCCGGGAATCACTTTTATCAGGCGGTGCTGATCCTGCTGGAAGCCTCCCGGCGCCATATTCTGCGCTACGCCGCGCTGGCCGAGGAGATGGCTGGGCACTGTCAGGACCCGCAGCGTCAGCAGGAGCTGTTAACCATCGCCGCTATTTCGCGCCACAACGCGGAGCACCGGCCAACGGACTTCCCCCAGGCCTGCCAGCTGTTCTGGTATATGAACATCATTCTGCAGTACGAATCCAACGCCAGCTCAATTTCACTGGGGCGTTTTGATCAGTATATGCTGCCGTTTTATCAGGCGTCGCTGAATGAGGGTCAGGATCCGGCGTATCTCAGGGAGCTCCTGGAGTCGCTGTGGGTGAAATGCAACGATATCGTGCTGCTGCGCTCCTCGAGCAGCGCGCGCTATTTCGCTGGTTTTCCCACCGGCTACACTGCCCTGCTCGGCGGACTGACGGAAACCGGGCGCAGCGCGGTCAATGCGCTGTCGTTTTTATGCCTTGATGCCTATCAGAACGTGCAATTGCCGCAGCCGAATCTTGGCGTGCGGGTCAACGAGCTGATTGACCGCCCGTTCCTGCGTAAAACCGCTGAAACCATCCGCCTGGGCACCGGCATTCCACAGATTTTCAACGACGAGGTGGTGGTCCCCGCCTTCCTCAATCGCGGCGTGTCGCTGGAAGACGCCCGCGACTACGCGGTGGTCGGCTGCGTCGAGTTGTCGATCCCTGGCCGCACCTACGGCCTGCATGATATCGCCATGTTCAACTTGCTGAAGGTTATGGAACTGGTCCTGCAGGAAAATGAAGGGCAACCTGATGTCAGCTGGGAAGGACTTATCAGTCAGATCCGTGACAAAATTCGTTATTACATCAAGCTGATGGTCGAGGGCAGCAATATCTGCGATATCGGCCATCGCGACTGGGCGCCGGTCCCCCTGCTCTCCTCGTTCATTGAAGATTGCGTCCGGCACGGCAAAGATATCACCGCCGGCGGCGCGCGCTATAACTTTTCCGGCGTCCAGGGCATCGGGATCGCCAACCTGAGCGATTCACTGCACGCCCTGAAGGGGATGGTTTTCGATCAGCAGCGTCTCAGTTTTGACCAACTGATGGCGGTCCTGAAGGCCAACTTCCGCACGCCGGAGGGGGAAAAGATCCGCGCCCGGTTGATTAACCGTTTTGAGAAGTACGGTAACGACATCGACGAAGTCGATAATATTAGCGCCGATCTGCTGCGCTTTTATTGCAAAGAGGTGGAGCAGTACCTGAACCCGCGCGGCGGCCATTTTACTCCCGGCTCCTATACCGTCTCGGCGCATGTGCCGCTGGGCTCGGTAGTGGGGGCTACCCCGGACGGGCGGCTGGCCGGCGAACAACTGGCGGACGGCGGCCTGTCGCCGATGGTCGGCCAGGATGCTCAGGGGCCGACGGCGGTGCTGAAATCGGTCAGCAAGCTGGATAACTATCTGCTGTCGAACGGTACGCTGCTTAACGTCAAATTCACCCCGGCAACGCTGGCCGGCGACGGCGGGCTGAACAAGCTGGCAGACTTTTTACAGGCTTTCTGCAAGCTCAAGCTGCAGCATATTCAGTTTAACGTGGTCAATGCCGACACTCTGCGTGAAGCGCAGCAGCGGCCGCAGGACTTTGCCGGCCTGGTGGTGCGCGTCGCGGGCTACAGCGCCTTCTTTGTTGAGCTGTCGAAGGAGATTCAGGATGACATCATCCGCCGCACCGCGCATCAGCTGTGAGGTAATCGAGACGCGCGCCGATCGGGCGCGTATTTTTAACCTGCAGCGCTACTCGCTCAACGATGGCCAGGGGATCCGTACGGTGGTCTTTTTCAAAGGCTGCCCCCACACCTGCCCGTGGTGCGCCAACCCGGAGTCAATGTCGCCGAAGATCCAGCCCCTGCGCCGGCAGAGCAAATGTCTGGGCTGCACCCGCTGTCTGCAGGACGTCGCCGAGTGTCCCTCCGGGGCATGGGAGCAGATCGGTCGCGACGTGACGCTGGAGAACCTCCTTCAGGAGGTGCTCAAAGATGAAGTCTTCTTCCGCGCCTCCGGCGGCGGTGTCACCCTCTCCGGCGGGGAGGTGCTCATGCAGGCCGGGTTTGCCGCCCGTTTTCTTCAGCGCCTGCGCCAGTGGGGGATCCGCACCGCCATCGAGACCGCCGGCGACGGCGCCTTTGACCGTTTGCTGCCGGTGGCTGAATCCAGCGACGAAGTGCTGTTTGATTTTAAAATCATGGATCCTGAGCTGGCGCGGTCGCTGCTGCGAATGAATCAGCCGCGGGTACTGGACAATTTTCGCCAGCTGGCGACAAGAAACATCAATCTGATCCCGCGGGTGCCGCTGATCCCGGGTTACACCATGAGCGTGGATAATTTTCGCCAGATACTGGCGTTTCTCGCGCCGTTCGCGCTAAAAGAAATGCACCTGTTGCCGTTTCATCAATATGGCGAGCCAAAATACCGTCTGCTGGGCAAACCCTGGACGCTGGCCAGCGTGAAAGCGCCTGGCGAAGCGGACATTCAACCTTATCGGATAATGGCCGAAGCGGCCGGATTCAACGTCACTATCGGCGGTTAACGCCAGGAGGATGTTATGGACTTCAATATTGTCGCCGTCACCGCCTGCGTCAGCGGGGTGGCGCACACCTATATGGCTGCCGAACGACTGGAAAAGGTCGGTCATCATGAAAAATGGCACCTGAAGGTGGAAACCCAGGGCGCGCTCGGCGTTGAAAATCGCATTACCGCAGAAGATATCGCCCGCGCCGAAGTGGTGCTGCTGGTGACGGGTATCGAAATTGACGACGCCCAGCGCTTTAGCGGCCTGCGGACGATTAAAACCAGCATCAAGAGCTTCCTGCTGCAGCCGCAGCAGATCGTCGAGGCCGTGAAAAGCATCATGAAAAAGCCGGTCGTCTATGTAGAACTTCCCTGACCGGCGACGAGTCTTACTCTACATCCAGCAGCCACTTTTGCGCTGGCGTCAGGCGGCTTGCCGTTTCCGGCGTCAGCCAGCGCCGCTGGTCCTGCTGCGGCGTATCCGCGCGATCGATATATAACCCATGCAGCACGCGTCGTCGGCTACCCTCACGATTACGGGTACCGCCGTGCCAGGCGTGGGCGTTGTAGATCATCACGCTGCCGGCCGGCGCAGCAAACACAATCTCGTCTGGGTGGGCCTGTTCCGGGTCTTCCAAGACTTCTTCCGGCAACTCCGGCCGCAGGTGGGTTCCAGGGATAATCCGCGGCGCGCCGTTAGCGGCGCTTAAATCGTCTATCGCCCAGATGGTATTCACCAGGTGGACTTTGGGAAAATCCGGGCGCGGCTTTTTCCAGTCGGCGTGCAGCGGCTGGTGACCGCCGTTATACAGCGCCTCACGCGCATTAAGGCTGGAGACTTTAAAATCACCGTTGAAGATATAGCGGCAGGCGGAGAGGATCAGCGGGTGGGACCAGACTTTCTCCCAGATAACCCCCTTATTCACCAGGTTGGCGATCCGCGTCGCAGTCGCTTCCTGATGGTGTTCCATCGCCAGATTGTCGCCTTCACGCTCAACCAGGGTATCAATTAGCCGGCGCATTTCGCTCAGCCACTGGGCGTCAACGACGTTATGCACGACGGTGTAGCCGAGGGTGTCGAGTTCATGTTTCATTTGCGCACTAAGCGCCTGACTGGCGCCTAACGCATCGAGAAAACTAGCCGATGGTGAGTTCATTTTGCGTTCCTTTTTAACGTTCCGATAACACAAACAAACTCTACTGGTCCATCCGCGGCATGACAGGAGGCGAGCGCTACGAAAAACTGGACATACGTACGCGAGCCACCGAAGTGTGATGGGCATCAACAATCTCCTCTCCGGCGATGCATGCGCGGCGCCTGGCAGGGAATTCGCTGCGCAAATTGACGAAACAAACGCTGTCTGGGGATAAAAAATAGATTACCATCAACAGGATAATGCGCATGCTGAGGGCAAAGAATGATTGAAGATCTGCCAGATATTCTGCATCGGTTAATCAGTCAAAAAGATCATTTACAGGTGAGATTTCCTGAGCCGGATATCTCCGTCCCTGCCCTCGCCCTCAACGTGCCGTTTCCGCGTCTGGAAATAGTGCTGGAGGGCCAGCTCAGTGAACAGGGGCTGCCACTGGCCGCCTCGACGTTAACCACGTTACAGGTGCTGTACGTGCAGGCGGGAAAATGGACGCTGCCGCAGTGGACCGGCCCGGCCACCACCCTGAGTATTCTGTTTGGTCGACAGAAGCTGGGGTTCAGTATTCAGCGCTGGGACGGGAAAAGCCTGCACACGGAAAAGCAAAGCGTTGCCCGCCTTGGACCGCGCGTGGGCTCTTACCTGTTGCTGAGCCTGAACGAAGTCAGCCTGCAGCCCGATCCGCTGACCGCGCGGTTGGTGGTCGCCGCGCTGCTGAGTCACTGTCGCGAACAGCTGGTTGGGCTGGAAATGCGCGTCAGTCGCAGCCGGGATCTGTTTCTCGCCGTTCAGGACTACCTCGAGGAAAATCTTAGCCTGCCGCTGACGCGGGAATCGGTGGCCAGACGTTTTCACATCACGCCCAACTATCTTTCGCATATTTTTCAGAAATCAGGCTCGGTGGGATTTAACGAATATCTGACCCGGGTGCGTCTGGAAAAGGCAAAACAGCTGCTGCGCGGCTACGACCTGAAGGTGAAAGAGATCGCCCATAACTGCGGCTTTGTCGACAGCAACTATTTTTGCCGGGTCTTCAAACGCTACACCGAGCGTTCGCCGTCAGAGTATCGGCGACACTGCCGCAGCACGCAGCAGACCTAACCTGCCGTGTCGGAATATTACGCCCACTCCACGCGCCCACGCCCGTTGTGCTTGGCCTTGTACAGTGCCTCGTCGACTTTGCGGATAAACGTCTCCTGCGCTTCACCCGGCCGCCAGGTTCCCACGCCAATGCTGATCGACAGCGGCGCCTGATGATTGATCAGGATGGTGCGGGCATTGTCGAGGATCGACTGCGCCAGGGCGTGCAGTTCAGGCTCCGACAGGCCATCGACGATAATGGCAAACTCTTCCCCACCAATACGCGCCGGCAGGACCTGCTCGCTGGTCAGTTTCGCCAGCTGTTTCCCCAGGGAAAATAACACTTCATCCCCCACCAGGTGGCCCCAGGTATCATTGATTTTCTTGAAAAAATCGATATCCAGAATCATGAGCCCCAGCGCATGCCCGGACTTTTCGCGAATGGTATCGATGAAAAAACGGCGATTGGGCAACTGAGTGAGCTCGTCCTTCAGTGATTGCGAGCGCGCATCAACGTACAATAGGTTGATGCGCTCAATAATTTTGTAGACGCCCACCACGGTCAGCAGCATCCCGGAGAGGCGCAGCAGATCTTCGCAGTAATAACCCATCCAGCGCGGCTGAACCACTATCTCATCCATCACATCGAACGTGCCGCCAGCAATCCACAGCAGCAGCCCATAGCGCACCCAGTTGACGGCGATATGGCTCATCCGCACCTTTGCTGAGCTCCACAGCATAAACACCAGAAACAGCAGCGCCAGCAAATCGATATAGAGCCCGGGGTTGGCCAGGATCTCACGCCACGTGCCGATCGGCGGCGACACCAGCGCACAGCCGACAGCGACGGCGACGATGACCAGCAGCGCAGGCAGCAACGTACCCCGCGCCAAAGCGGACGGAATGGAGCGATTCGCAGGAGTATGGCATTCAGGCATAACGATGTCTCACGGTAACAACAGGGCCGATCGCGGGACAGGATAGCAGTTAAGCGCAGCGGGACGAATGAAAAAGCGACGCGCCGACAAAACGGCGGTGAGGTAGACTGACCCCGCGGAATTGTTCCAACGTACTACCACTCCATGGCGACGAGGTCAGTGGCGCGGATACTATCGGCTTAATCCGTCAGTTGATTAGCTTTCCGTGCGGCGCCACCGATATCCGGCGGCGCCTGCTCAGAGATTAGCCGCTGAACACGCGCGCCTTGCCGCTGACCGTCAGTCGCACCGTCGCGCCTGGCTGCCACGCCGGCTGGCTTACGGTTCGCAGAACAATCGGCCGATCGTGCCCGGACATCGACAGCGTCAGCGTGGAGAGCTGGCCGGAGAAATCAACATCGCGGATGGTGGCAGTACTTTCCTGTGGTCCGCTCACGCTGACGCTCAGCTGCTCCGGACGCAACATCACCTTACCTTCACCAGCAGGATGCGCTGCGTCTGTCGCCAGGTCGCCCAGCGCGCAGCTGGCCCGCCCGGGGCTCAGCCGTGCGGGGAGGATCAGGGCATCGCCGAGAAACAACGCTGTCTCTTCGTCCACCGGCTGCGAGTAAACCGCCAGCGGGGTACCCACCTGGGCGAAACGTCCCTGGCGCATCACCGCCACCTGTGTGGCGAACGACAGCGCTTCGGTCTGGTCATGAGTCACCAGAATCGAGGCGATGCCGGTCTCCGCCAGCAGATCGGCGGTCGCTTTGCGTGTGCTGGCGCGCAGTCCGGTGTCCAGGGCAGAAAAGGGCTCATCGAGCAGCATCAGCGCCGGCTGCTGGGCCAGGGCGCGAGCCAGGGCCACACGCTGCTGCTGGCCGCCGGAGATCTCATGCGGCCAGTGGCGCGCCAGGCTATGGTCAAGGGCGACCATCTCCATCAGTGCGCCCACCCGACGACGTTTTTCCTCGCGGCTGGCGTCCAGCCCCCAGGCGATATTGTCCGCGACATTGAGGTGAGGAAATAGCGCCCCCTCCTGCGGAACGTAGCCGATCCGTCGCTGGTGGGCAGGAACAAACACGCCCTCGGCAAACAGAGGCGCGCCGTGCATCACGATGCGTCCGCTGTCGGGCGTTTCGAAACCGGCAAGGATGCGCAGCAGCGTGGTTTTTCCCGAACCCGACGGACCCACAATTGCCGTCCGGCTACCCGGAGCCACCTGAAGATGAATATTATCGAGGACCTGCGCATCGGCGAAGGATTTCGAAACAGAAGACAATTCCAGCATGTTACAACCCTGCCATTTTTTTCGACTGCATATAGAGAACCGCCGTCAGCGGCAGCGAAATGATGATCATCAACAGCGCGTAGGGCGCCGCCGCCACATAGTCGATCTCGCTGGTTAACGCCCAGAAGCCGGTCGACAACGTGCGGGTGCCTAACGGCGAGAGCAGCAGCGTGGCGGTAAGCTCATTGCTGACGCCAAGGAACACCAGCGCGGCGCCGGCGGCCGCCCCCGGGGCGGCAAGTCGCATGGTGATACTCCACAGGGCGCGGGCCGGGCTGCGTCCGAGACTGCGGGCGACGTTTTCCAGCTCCACCGGCGCCTGGGCGATACCGGCGCGCAGGTTAATCAGCGCCCGCGGCATAAACATTAACAAATAGGCCAGAAACAGCGTCACTTCGGTCTGGTACACCGGACGGGCATAGTGGATGGTGACGGTGACCAGCGCCAGCGCGGTCACAATGCCGGGCAGCGAGCTGGTGATGTAATTACACCCCTCCAGCAGGCGGAACAGCGGACGCGGATAGCGCACGCCGAGCCAGGCGATGGGGATCGCGCAGACCGTCGTCAGCAGCGCCCCGCCAGCCCCCAGCAACAGAGTCTGGCGCAGGGAATGCCACAGATCGGCATGTAGCCAGTTATCGATACCGCCCAGCCACAGCCAGCGCCCCAGGACCAGCAACGGCACCCCCATCGCCAGCAGCACCAGCAGCAGAAGCAGCAGCTGCGCGCTGAAGGCGGCCCCTTTACCCAGCACCAGGCGCTTCTGCTCGCGCGCCGCCCCGGCGCCGATACGCGCATAGCGCGCTTTACCACGCGAAGCGCTCTCCAGCAGCAGGATCGCCAGACAGCACAGAGCCAGCACGCCCGCCAGCATATTGGCGGCCGGACCGCTGAAGGTCGACTGGAACTGATCGTAAATGGCGGTAGTGAAAGTATCGAAGCGGATCATCACATACAGACCATATTCCGCCAGCAGATGCAGGGCCACCAGCAGCGCACCGCCGCAGACGGCAAGCCGCAGCTGCGGAAGCACCACCCGGAAAAACACTTTCCACGGCGGCGTGCCCAGCGACGCGGCGACATCCTCAAGGGTGGGATCGAGTCGGCGCAGCACGGCCGCCACCGGCATATAGATAAACGGATAGTAGGCCAGCACCGAGAGAAACACCCCAGCGCCCAGGCCATGTAGCGAGGGTACAGCGCTGATCCAGGCGTAGCTCTGGACAAAGGCCGGAATGGCCAGCGGGGCCACCGCCAGCGCCGACCACAGCTGCCGCCCGGCAAGCGCGGTACGTTCCGTCAGCCAGGCCAGCGTCACGCCAAGCACAATGCTGATGGGGACAGTCAGCACCGTCAGCCACAGGGTATTGCTGAGCAGTTCGCCTACCCGCGGGCGAAAGACCAGCGCTTTGATTGTCGGCCAGCCGGTATCGAATCCGACCGCCACCACAAACCCTAACGGCAACAGCGCCAGCAATGAAAACAGGAGCGCTAAGGCAACCATCGGAAATGCAGGACGCCTGCGCTCAGGCAGGCGTCCTGTTTTCTTTCCGAGCGACAGACTCAGAACAGACATAGCAACATCACTTCCTCAGGATCAGAGCAGGCCAGCCTGCGTCATCAGTTCAATGACCTTTTTACTGTTCAGCGAGGAAGGTTCCACCTTCGGGGCATCCAGATCTTTCAGCGGGGTCAGTTTCGGGTTAGAGGCCGCGTCTACCCCCACCGCATATTCGAAGGCGTTATTGGTGCGCAGCGCATCCTGTCCCTGCTTACCGGTGATCCATTTAATAAAGGCCTGCGCCTGTGCTTTATGTTTGCTGGAGGCCAGCACGCCGCCGCCGGAAATGCTGACGAAGGCGCCCGGATCCTGGTGTTTGAAGTAATACAGTTGGGTGTTTTTGCTGTTCTCGCCGGTTTTTGACTGGTCAACGAAGCGATAGTAATGGTAGATCACTCCGCCGTCGATCTGCCCGGCGTTGACCGCTTTCATCACCGTGCTGTTGCCTTTATAGGCGACAAAGTTGGTTTTCATCGCCTTCAGCCAGTCGAGGGTCGCCTGCTCACCCTTCAGCGCCAGCATCGCGCTGACGATAGCCTGGAAATCAGCCCCCGATGGCGAAGCCGCCCAGCGGCCCTTCCACTCCGGTTTTGCCAGATCCATCAGCGAGTGCGGCAGCTGCGCCTCGCTGATTTTTGCCGGGTTATAGACGAACACGGTACTACGCGCGGCGATGCCAATCCAGCGACCGTGCTGAGGGCGATATTGTGCCGGAACCTGCTGCAGGGTGGCCGCATCCAGCGGGGCAAAAAGTTTGGCGTTATCAACCAGCACCATCGACGGTGAGTTCTCGGTCAGAAACACATCAGCTGGCGACGCGGCGCCTTCCTGAACCAGCTGATTACCCAGCTCGCTGTCATCGCCATTGCGCAGCGTGACTTTAATACCAGTCTCTTTCGTAAATCCATCCACCCACGACTTCACCAGATTTTCGTGTTGGGCGTTGTAGACCACAATCCCGTCCTGACCGTCAGCCGCCATCCCCTGCGGCGCCAGAAACAGAGAAGCGGCAACCAGCGCTGCCGTACAGAGGGGCGATAAGCGAGATTTCATGAACGCATCCTTAATGAACCAGGGAAATTAATGGTAAATAGCCTGAGCGGAGAGGATTAAATCACAGCAAAAAAAGAATGATAATGAAAACAATTATCATAAACTTAAAAAAGCAAAAAATAGCGCAAGCACGCCACTACGGACTGGAAAATGCTAATAACCAGCCGGCCCAGAAAAATATATTAAGAAAACATTAATTTTTTATTTTTATTACCGGCAGAAGAGGTACGTAGCGTCAACGCGATATAACCGGCCTTTGTCGGCAGGTATTGTGATAGCGATCATATTTTTATGATGCGCCGTCATCGCGGAAGTTATCTCCCTTCTACGATCATAGAAAAGCCTTTACTGCCAGAGAGATGGTTCACTTTATGCACAAACACCATTGCATGCCCAACAAATGAAAGAGATAAAGCGACGAAACGCATGGATTGCCTTTTCCCTGGCGCTGGTGGTATTTCTGGCTGGCGTGTTCGTAATAAACTGGCAACTGTGGCATTCCGATCAGGCCTCGCATGTCGCCACCGCCCGTCAGGCGGCAAAGAAAATCGCCGTTATTCTGGATGAGGCCCGCGCAGCAACGATGACGGCGATGAACGTTAGCCGCCGCGGTTGCTCCGTGCAGGGCCAGTTTCAGCTCGGGACCGAGGCCGCCCTGCAGCCGCATCTGCGCACGATCGTGCTGGTAAAAGATGGCAAGGTGTGGTGCTCGTCGCTGCCGGGCAATCGGGTACTGACGCTCCATCCTGAGTCTTTACCCGATGAGCCACTGCAGCTGCTGCCCGCCAGAATGATGGTGAATAAGCGGCCAGTGCTGATCTATCACACTCGTTCGGCGCAGGTAAGAGTCATTGTCAGCATCAGCGATATCCATTTGCGCGATGCCTTGTATAGCGATGAGGATAACGGCGGGCTGGCGCTTTTGGTTCACAATCAAATGATTGCCAGATATGGCGATGTGAAGCCACTCAACGCTGGTCCGAACCAGGATATTTTTAGCTCACCAGACTATCCATTTCATATTGCCTATCCTGAGTCGCCTTTTTTTAGCCCCGGCCGCTTATTTCATAATGGGTCCGGGCTGCTGATTTTTATTTTCTCTGTTTCGTTGCTGTTTTATTTTCTGTTGCGCAAATACCTCAATGTCTATACCTCAGAAGAGGAGAGGCTGCGCTACGCCATCGCTCAGGGCGCTATCGTTCCCTACTATCAACCGCTGGTGAACGGGAAAACCGGAGAGATCTATGGCGTGGAAATCCTCGCCCGCTGGCCAAACACCACGGCGCAGTGGCGTTCGCCCGCTGAATTTATTCCGCTGGCCGAGCGTACTGGGTTGATTATCCCACTCACTTGTAGCCTGATGGCGCAGGTCGCCGCCCAGATGAGGCCGATCTTCAGTAAGCTGCCGGACGGGTTTCATATCGGCGTCAATATCAGCGCATCACATATCAACGCTCCGTCGTTTATCGATGACTGCCTGCACTTTCAGCGCGGCTTTGAGGGCACAGCGGTGAAGCTGATGCTGGAGATCACCGAACAGGAGCCGCTGTTGCTCAACGAGGCGGTTGTCGACAAGCTCAACGCATTACACTCCCGCGGGTTTTCCATCGCGCTGGACGACTTTGGCACGGGCTATTCCGGGCTTTCCTATCTGCATGAGCTGGTTTTCGACTATATCAAAATCGATCAGAGTTTTGTCGGCCGGGTGACTGACGAGGCGCCGTCAAGCAAACTGCTGGACTGCGTGATAGAGATGGCGCGGACGCTGTCACTGCGCATCATTGCCGAGGGCGTCGAAACTCAGGCTCAGCTTGAGTATCTCAATCGCCAGAATATTCATCTACTGCAGGGCTACTTTTTCTGGAAGCCGATGCCCTACGTCGCGCTGGTGATGCTTCTGCTGAGCAAACCAAAGGCGCGGATTATCGAAAAATGAACGAGCGATCGATAATCCGCGGCCTTCCAGGCCTGCCTGAGCGTCATTTCGCAGTCAACAGGTTCAGTGCATCCTGACGAGTCTCTTTAATCGAAAAGACGCGATCCATGCGGGTGAGCTTGAACAGGTTTTGGATTGTCCCATTGACCGAGCAGAGCACCAGCTCTCCCTGCCCACTGACGCTCTTGAGAATGGATACCAGGGCGCCCAGGCAGCTACTGTCGATGAAATCGACGTGGCTCAGGTCCAGCACCAGGTTTTTCGTCTGACCGTCAAGGGCCTCAAGAACCTGCTGCTTAAACGCTGATGCGACGGAAGCATCCAGCCGGCGAACCAGGGGGACAATGACCTTGACGCCCTGCTCAGTATGTAATTCAACGTTCATGTTCATCCTCAATGTTGGCTGATAACCGTCGACGCGTCCCTGCTCTGTTCGGCATGTGCTCTCTTTAGCACCTGATACCCCAAATATCCCTGGCGTAGCCGCGGATGGTTCGGTCGCTGGAAAATTCCCCCATCCGGCAAATATTGAGCAAGGCCCGGCGGTGCCACTGATCCGGCTGTTCAAAATCGGCCATTGCCTGCCGTTGCACCAGACAATAACTGTCGAAATCCAGCAGATGGCAATAATGATCGGCCCCTGTCAGCATCTGATGCAGCGGCGCAAACAGCTCGCGATCGGCTGAAAACAGCCCGGACACCAGGCTATCGACAACACGCGCGATAGCCGGGTTGTCATGATAGAACCCATGATGCCGCCCAAGGCGTCGGCTCTCTTCAATCTCTTCCGCCACCGCGCCAAACAGATAAAAATTCTCGCTCCCCACCGCCTCGCGGATTTCGATGTTCGCCCCATCATAGGTGCCAATAGTTAACGCCCCGTTCATGGCAAACTTCATATTGCTGGTGCCGGACGCCTCGGTGCCGGCGGTGGAAATTTGCTCAGAGAGATCCGTGGCGGGAATGATTTTCTCCGCCAGCGAGACTTTATAATCTTCGAGGAAAACCACTTTAAGCTGCCCGGCAACCTGCGGGTCACTGTTAATTTTACGGGCAACGGTATTAATCAACTGAATAATCAGCTTTGCCATCCGATAGCCCGGCGCCGCTTTACCCGCAAACAGATGCACCTTTGGCGCGATAGTACGCCCGTTCTCTTTGATATCCAGATACAGCGCGATCACGTGCAGAATATTGAGCAACTGGCGCTTGTATTCATGAATACGTTTGACCTGACAGTCAAACATCGCCAGCGGATCCAGCGCGATGCCGTAGCGTTGAGCCACCAGCTCGCTGAGTGCGGTTTTATTGGCAAATTTTATGGCCCTGATACGATCAATCACGGCTGGCTCGCTGGCCAGATCCTCCAGGCGGGAAAGCAGGGGTAAATCAGTTGGCCACCCTTCCCCCAGTTGTTGCTGTAAAAATTCTGCCAGGCCTGGGTTAGCCTGCTGCACCCAACGACGCGGCGTGACGCCGTTGGTCTGATTAATGAATTTCTCCGGGGTCATAAAATAGAAGTCGGGCACCAACTGTTTTTTGACCAGTTCTGAATGCAGCCACGCCACTCCGTTGACGCGGTGGCTACCGACAATGGCCAGATTAGCCATGCGAATTTGCTTATCGTGATGCTCGTCAATTAAAGACAGTGAAGATAACAGATGAGGTTTATCCGGCCAGCGCCGGGCTACTTCTTCAAGGAAACGATGGTTAATCTCAAAGATAATCTGCAAATGACGCGGCAGTAGTTTCTCAAACAACGACACCGGCCAGGTCTCCAGCGCTTCCGGCATCAGCGTATGATTGGTATAGGCGCAGGTATTTTGCGTTATCTCCCACGCCTGCTCCCATGGCAGTCGGTATTCATCGACCAGGATCCGCATCAGCTCCACCACCGCTAATGCCGGATGGGTGTCATTAAGCTGTATAGCCACATGCTGTGCTAGCAAAGTAATGTCGTCATTAACCTCGGCATAGTCACGAAAAATATCCCGTAGCGTACAGGCCACCAAAAAATACTCCTGCGTCAGACGCAGCTCTTTTCCGGTCAGGACCTCATCGGAAGGATAGAGTATTTTTGAAATATTCTCCGAGGCGATTTTCTCACTTACTGCCTTAATATAATCCCCGCGATTAAAAATATGGATATTGAAGGAGTCAGAGGCCACCGCGCTGTAAAGGCGCAGCGTGTTAGTTGACGTATCCCGGTAGCCGGAAACAAAATAATCATGGGGAATACCGATGATGGTTTTCCAACCGAGCCACATCGGATTGTAGTTGCCATCAATATCTTCGCTGTGCTCGATATATCCCCCCAGCGGGATCAGAATTTGCTGAGCGTGATGCTCCACCAGCCATGGGGAATGCATGGAGTGCCAGTCATCAGGATGCTCGACCTGCTGATCGTTTTGAAAGGACTGGCGAAAAAGCCCATATTCGTATTTGATGCCATGCCCGGATGCGGCAATATCAAGGGTGGCCATCGAGTCGATAAAGCAAGCGGCTAAACGGCCTAACCCGCCGTTACCCAGCGCGGCGTCAGGCTCCTCGTCAAGGATCAGTTCAAGATCAAAGCCCAGGTCATTGACCACCTGGCGCATCTCGTCCAGTAAATTCATATTCACCAGGTTATTACGCAGCGACTGGCCGAGTAAAAATTCCATCGACAGGTAGTAAACGCGCTTTTTTCGCTCTTCGCGCTGCCGCGCCTGGCTCGTCAGAAAATGGTCCTGCTGAAAATGACGAATGGCTAGCGCCACCGCGTTAAAAATATCGCCATTTGTCGCTTTATTTAAGTTAACACACAGCGTGTATTTTAATTTCTGTTCAACCAACGCCCGTAATGCTTTGATATCTTGCGGGTTAATGACAGGCATGCTGACCTCACTGGTCTCTGTTTCTGCGAAAGCACCATGGCAGGTAAATCATCGTTTTCCAAGTATAGACGAAGATATTTTGCACCAGGTATTTTATTCCTGAGCACCATTTCCGTTTATAATGTGAGACTGAATAATTAAAATAACAACAATTTGAAATGGATTAATCGTCACATTTTCACCAGCGATAACGCTGCAGGCAGGGTGGGTTTGCGCAATTGTGACGTGAAGATGACGCGCCGTCAGAAAGACCAGGGGAAAAGTAAAAAGGGGTTACCTTTCGGTAACCCCTTCTTTTATATGGCGGAAGCGCAGAGATTCGAACTCTGGAACCCTTTCGGGTCGCCGGTTTTCAAGACCGGTGCCTTCAACCGCTCGGCCACACTTCCGGTGTGAGGCGCACTATAAACACCTCGGCGGATGCTGTAAAGCACCATTTTGTTCAACTGCCTTAAAAACAAACAATTTTGTGTTATTCGTCTGAATTTCAGGCAGTTCGCGCAGAAAATCAGCGCCCGTCGCCGCTAGCGGATGGGTGTTTTTTAATGTACATGTCTTTGGTGTAGTAATACCCCAGCTTATCCGGCGTGAAGCCTCCCACCCAGGGTTTCACTAAATGGGTACGCACATAGTGATAGACCGGAATGGCGGGAACATCCTGCGCCAGCAGATCTTCCGCCTGTTGATAGTATTTGCCCCGGCTCGCCACGTCGGAGGCTTTCGCCGCATTGCGTAGCGCCTCATCGTAAGCCGGGTTGCTGTACTGACTGGTGTTCTCGCTATCCCCGGTACGGAAAGTGTTGAGGAAGGTGGCGGCATCGTCGTAGTCGGCGGTCCAGGCATAGCGGACAGCATCAAAGTTATGCGTATGCATGGTATCCAGCATCGTCTTCCACTCCTGGTTCTGCAGCTTCACCTCGACGCCGAGGTTTTTCTTCCACATAGAGCTGGCGGCGATGGCGATACGCTGGTGCGACTCATAGGTGTTATACAGCAGGGTAAAGACCAATGGGTGACTGTCATCATACCCCGCCTGCGCCAGCAGTTTTTTCGCCTCGGCAATCCGCTTCTCGCGCGGCCAGCTGGCGTAGTCCGGGTTGTGTAGCGTCACGCCGCCGATATCCGGCTGGCTGATCACCCAGGCCGGGCGCTGCCCCTGGCCAAGAACTTTTCCGGCAATGATATCTTTATCAAGCGCCATATTCAGCGCGCGACGCACGCGGGCGTCGTTAAACGGCGGCCGGGTAGTATTGAATTCGTAGTAATAGGTCGCCAGCTGCGGCGAAACGTCCAGCTGGTCGCCCATGGTTTTCTGCAACTGCGCAAACTGATTGATCGGCACCGTATAAACAATATCGATCTCCCCCGCTTTGTAGCGGTTGACATCGGCAGCCTCCGAAGAGATGGGCAGGTAAGTCACTTTATTAATAACGGTGTGCGCATTATCCCAGTACTTCGCATTACGTTCAGCCACCAACCGCTCATTCACCACCCATTGGGTCAGCTTATACGGGCCGCTGGTGACGATATGCTCTGGTCGCGTCCATTTATCGGCAAAACGCTCCACCAGCACTTTGTCGATCGGTACCAGCGAAGGGTGCGCCAGCATCGCCAGGAAGGCGGCATTCGGCTGGTTCAGAGTGACCTGCAGCGTGGTGTCGTTCAGCGCTTTCACCCCCAGCGTCTCCGGTCCCTTTTGCCCCAGGGCAATTTCACGGGCGTTGGCGATATGCATATTGCCGGGATAGCTCGCATAGGGGGAGGCGGTGGTTGGCGAGACCAGCCGTTGCCAGCTCCAGACGATATCCTGCGCCGTGATGGCCGTGCCGTCGGACCAGGTCAGACCAGGGCGTAAATGGAAGGTCCATAACAGGTTGTCCTTGTTTTCCCAGCGTTCCGCCAGCCGGGGCTGGATCGCCCCCGCAGGCGTCACGCTGACCAGCCCTTCAAAGAGATCGCTAATGATGTTGAATTCAATGTCGCTCTCGACTTTATGCGGATCGAGTGAGGCAGGTTCACTGCCGTTATTTCTGACCAGTTCCTGCTTTTCTGCCAGCTGAGTCCCCGGCGGCACCTGCGCCGCCTGCGCCCCGCCGAACATTGCTATCATACTTACGGCCAGGAGCGTTCGCGTGATGTGATTGTTTTTATGTAATGTCATTTCCCTTTGCCTTTAACGTACGGAGTTATTCCCCCTTCCACACTTAGTCGCAGAATTACAATAAAGCAATATTTTTCAGCAACCTATAAGATTTCGATCGGCTCACCGAAGCGAAACGCGAAAACATATCGCTTTTTCCAATCCATGTAGAATTTTATGCTAGTCAAACGCGGCAAAAACTAAGTAAAGATGGGTAAAAGCATTAGGGCTTCACGCTTGTTTTTCTTATTCTTTATCCCTAATTACATCTGTCATAAGAGAGTGACTCATGGATCGCATAATTACATCATCGCGTGACCGTTCCTCGCTGCTCAGCACGCACAAGGTTCTGCGTAACACTTACTTCCTGCTCAGCCTGACGCTGGCGTTTTCCGCCATCACCGCTACCGCCAGCACGGTGCTGATGCTGCCTTCCCCGGGGCTGATTTTGACCCTCGTGGGGATGTACGGTCTGATGTTCCTGACCTATAAAACGGCGAATAAGCCCACCGGGATTATTTCCGCTTTCGCCTTCACCGGGTTCCTCGGCTATATCCTTGGGCCGATGCTGAACGCGTACCTTTCTGCCGGCATGGGCGATTTAATCGGCCTGGCGCTGGGCGGTACGGCGCTGGTCTTCTTCTGCTGCTCGGCCTACGTGCTGACGACGCGCAAAGACATGTCTTTCCTCGGCGGGATGCTGATGGCCGGCGTCGTGGTGGTGCTGATTGGTATGGTCGCTAACCTGTTCCTGCAGCTGCCGGCGCTGCACCTGGCGATTAGCGCGGTGTTCATCCTGATCTCTTCGGGCGCCATCCTGTTCGAGACCAGCAACATCATCCGCGGTGGTGAAACCAACTACATTCGCGCCACGGTCAGCCTGTATGTCTCGCTGTACAACATCTTTGTCAGCCTGCTGAGCATCCTGGGCTTCGCCAGCCGAGACTAACCGCTCCCCTGCTACCAGAGGCCTCGCTTATGCGGGGCCTTTTTTTTTGCTACACTGCGGCCAGTTTCAGGCGGTATGTGAAAAATTATGTTTATTTTTGAAGGCAACGAAATTGAGACGGATAGCGAAGGTTATCTGAAGGATACTACCCAGTGGAGCGAGGCGATGGCCGACGTTATCGCCGCGCAGGAAGGGATAACGCTCGCCGTTGAGCACTGGGAAGTGGTGCGCTTTGTGCGCGAGTTTTACCTTGAATTCAACACCTCACCGGCGATCCGCATGCTGGTCAAGGCGATGGCCAACAAGTTTGGTGAAGAGAAAGGCAACAGCCGCTATCTCTATCGCCTGTTCCCGAAAGGCCCCGCCAAACAGGCGACCAAAATCGCCGGGCTGCCGAAGCCGGTGAAGTGCATCTAATAGAGGATCGCGAATTTGTCCCAGCTGCGGGTGGGTTGATGGGGTTCAGTCAACACCCGGTCAACCCGCGCGCTGCGCGGCCCGCCGGCTTTCAGCCAGGCGATGAGTTTCTCCACCTGCTCCGCCTCGCCGCAGGCAAGGACTTCTACGCCGCCATCGTCCAGATTACGGGCATAGCCGGTCAACCCCAGCTGCAGCGCTTCCCGCTGCGTGGAATAGCGAAACCCTACGCCCTGAACGGAACCGTATACCCATGCCATGGTGCAGATACTGGCCATTAACCTCTCCTTTTGACTTACCCTTTACGCTGAGGATAGCAAATTCGCTCAGCGTACGTGCTTTGGTAGTAAACCATAGTGCTGGCGAAAGCGCGCGGTAAAGCGCGATCCCGACTGATATCCGCTGTTCTGCGCGATTTCGCCTATTGGCCGCGAGGTGGTCTGCAGCTGTCCCAGGGCGTGGGCCATCCGCACCTCCTCGACGATCTGGCGAAAGCTCTGCGATTCCTGCTGCAGCCGACGGCGCAGCGTGGACTCTCCGAGAAAAAGCATTTTCGCCACCCGCGACACGCTCCATGCCTGCGCCGGCGATAGCATGACCAGCTGCCGAACCTGCGCCGACAGATCCTGCTGCCGCTCGACGAGCAGCGGGCCGGCATACCCCGCCTCGTGGAGCGCCAGCAGCAGGCCCATGGTCTGGTGCTGCTGCAAAGCGGTGGATAATCCTTCCCGCACCGCCTGGAGAACGCTTTGCCACATAAAAGCCAGCTCACTGTTCACCGGGGCGCAGAGCGAAGTCAGACGCCCCGGTGGTTTTTCGCTGAGATAGCGGGTCTTAAACGCCGTCAGCAGCTCAGGCGTCAGCGACAGCAGATCGGAGCAAAAGAGGCCGTTGTCCGGCTGGTTAATCACTTCCAGCTCAACGTCAGCCGGCAACACAATCAGCTGTTGCGGTGTCGCCAGCACACGGCTCTCCCCTTGCACAATCACTTTGCTGCCGCGTTTCACCCGACAGAGCGCCGGGGAAAACAGACGCACGCGGTGCAGCCTGCACAGCCGTCGGGTGGTAATCTCCGCGGCGGTCAGGGCGTTATGCTGAAAATGGATACTCTCCATCAGACCGACCTTTTGTTTTAGCGCCCGGCCGTCGCCGTCAATTGCGCGCTGGCGAGAGCATGGCTGTGTAACAGATACCCGACCAGCGCCCCGCTGGCCTCGGCATTCACCGGCAGCGTGGGGACATCCAGCGCCCACACCGTAAAACGGTAGCGGTGCGGTTTATCTCCCGCCGGCGGGCAGGCGCCGCCGAAGCCGGCATAGCCAAAATCATTGCGCCCCTGCACCGCTCCGTCCGGCAGTGTAGCGCTGTTTTTATCTCCCGCACCAGCGGGTAACGAAAAGACGCTGCTGGCGATATTGACCACCGTCCAGTGCCACCAGCCGCTGCCGGTAGGCGCATCAGGATCCCGGACGGTGACCGCGAAGCTGCGCGTCCCCGCCGGGGCATTTTTCCATGCCAGCTGCGGAGAGACATTGCCTCCGGTACAGCCGAAACCGGCAAACCAGTGCTGCTGGGCCAGCGCTTGCCCGTCATGCATATCATCGCTGCTTACGCTAAACGGCGCTGCCATCGCGCCACTGCTCACTGCCGCGACCATCGCCACAGTCATCCGCATTCCTGTTTTCATCGTCTTCTCCTCCTGGGGGTGAGAAGACAGGGTATGACAGTCCATGCACGGTGAATGTGCCGATGCGCCTGCGTTTTGTGCCGAAACGCTCACCTGCGCCTGCCGGAGGAAAGATGCTTGCGTGCGCCAGGTGTGCTAATCTACGCGCCATTTTTCGGTGCCGACATTCCCGTTGCTTAAAGGTAGCTCCATGACAGATTCCCTATTCCCCCGCTTAGTGTTAGCCAAAGGACGCGAGAAATCCCTGCTGCGTCGCCATCCGTGGATTTTCTCCGGCGGCGTCGCCCGTATGGAAGGTAAAGCCCGCAGCGGTGAAACCATCGATATCGTTGACCATCAGGGAAAATGGCTGGCCCGCGGCGCTTACTCGCCCTCGTCACAGATCCGTGCCCGCGTGTGGACATTCGACCGCAACGAAGCCATCGATAACGCCTTCTTTGAACGCCGCCTGCAGCAAGCGCAAACCTGGCGTGCCTGGCTGGCCGAGCGCGATGGCCTCGACAGCTACCGTCTGATCGCCGGCGAGTCCGATGGGCTGCCGGGCGTGACGATCGACCGCTTTGGCAACTTTTTCGTGCTGCAGCTCCTCAGCGCAGGCGCCGAATACCAGCGCGCCGCCATCATCAGCGCCCTGCAGACCCTGTTCCCGGACTGCGCCATTTACGACCGCAGCGATGTCGCGGTGCGTAAAAAAGAGGGTCTGGAGCTGGCCCAGGGGCCGGTGGTGGGAGAACTGCCGCCAGCGCTGCTGCCGATTACCGAGCACGGTATGAAGCTGTTGGTTGATATTCAGGGCGGGCACAAAACCGGCTACTACCTCGACCAGCGCGACAGTCGCCTGGCGACCCGTCGCTACGTGGCGGACAAACGGGTATTGAACTGCTTCTCCTACACCGGCGGCTTTGCGGTGTCGGCGCTGATGGGCGGCTGCCGCAAGGTCACCAGCGTGGATACCTCGCAGGAGGCGCTCGACGTTGCGCGCCAGAACGTGGAGCTCAACGGGCTGGATCTGTCCAAAGCGGAGTTTGTGCGCGACGACGTATTCAAACTGCTGCGTAAGTACCGGGATCAGGGAGAGAAATTCGACGTCATCGTGATGGATCCGCCGAAGTTCGTGGAAAACAAAAGCCAGCTGATGGGCGCATGCCGCGGCTATAAAGACATCAATATGCTGGCGATCCAGCTGCTGAACCCCGGCGGCGTGCTGCTGACCTTCTCCTGTTCCGGCCTGATGACCACCGATTTATTTCAGAAAATCATCGCAGATGCCGCAATTGATGCCGGGCGTGATGTACAATTTATAGAACAGTTCCGTCAGGCTGCCGACCACCCGGTGATCGCAACCTACCCGGAAGGGCTGTATCTGAAGGGGTTTGCCTGTCGCGTCATGTAACTTGAAAAACGAAACATGAGCCTCATATAGGGAGTATTCATGTTTCCCAGGAGGTGCCTATGATAGCCAGCAAATTCGGTATCGGCCAACAGGTCCGCCATACGCTCTTGGGCTACCTGGGCGTCATCGTCGATGTCGATCCCGAGTACTCGCTCGCGGAGCCGGAAGAGGATGAAATTGCCGCTAATGACGAACTGCGTGCGGCGCCCTGGTACCATGTAGTGATGGAAGATGATGACGGTCAGCCGATCCACACCTATCTGGCTGAAGCGCAACTGAGCAGCGAACTCCGCGACGAACACCCGGAGCAGCCGTCCCTCGACGAGCTGGCCAAAACGATTCGCCAGCAGCTGCAGGCTCCGCGCCTTCGCAACTAAACAAAACCCCGCCTGGCGGGGTTTTTTGTTATTTTGCTAATCCCAGTCTCGGCAGCTCTATGGCCGGGCAGCGATCCATCACCACGTTTAACCCGGCTTCTCTGGCCAGCACTGCGGCCTGCTCATTGATCACCCCCAGCTGCAGCCACAGCGTTTTCGCGCCGATAGCAATCGCCTCCTGCGCCACGCCCCATGCCGCTTCTGAATTACGGAAGACATCAACCATGTCGACCTTTTCCGGAACATCGGCAAGCGTTCCATATCCCTGCTGCCCCAGCAGCGTCTTGCCCGCCACCTTCGGCGAAACCGGGATAACGTGATACCCCTGATCCAGCAGATACTTCATGACCCGGTAGCTCGGACGGTCAGGTTTGTCGCTGGCTCCGACCAGCGCAATCGTCCGTGTCGAGGTCAGGATGTCAGCAATATCATTCTCTTTCATGGTTTCCTCCTGCTATTTCACCTAAGTGTATGCTAATCCGCAGCAGGGGGCCATCCAGGCTAACCCACAGATCCAGCAAAATTTTCATCCGCGATGCTTGCAGCGACAGCCACATTCAGTAATCTGTCAACAGGTCAAAATGTGGAATGAAAATATGGAACTGACAACACGTACCCTGCCCGCGCAAAAACATATCGCGCTGGTGGCTCACGATCACTGCAAAGATATGCTGATGAAATGGGTTGCTCGCCATCAGGCGCTGCTGGCGCAACATGTTTTGTACGCCACCGGCACTACCGGCAACCTGGTCTCCCGGGCTACCGGGCTGGAGGTCAATGCCATGCTGAGCGGCCCGATGGGCGGCGACCAGCAGGTGGGCGCCCTCATTTCAGAAGGCAAAATCGACGTACTGATCTTCTTCTGGGATCCGCTGAACGCGGTTCCTCACGACCCGGATGTCAAAGCCTTGCTGCGCCTGGCTACGGTCTGGAACATTCCGGTCGCCACTAACGTCTCCACCGCTGACTTTATTATCCAGTCGCCGCACTTCGCTCAACCGCTCGATATTCTGATCCCGGATTATCCACGCTATCTTGCCGAGCGCCTGAAATAATCGAGCCGCGATTACGGCTTCCTGGCCACAGGCACATCCAGCGCCTGCAGGATCTCAACAAACGGCGACGGTTGCGCCTTGTTAAATAACAGCCACACCCGGTGACGGGCGCGGGTTATGGCCACGTACAGCAGTCGACGCTCCTCCGCATCCGGAAAATCTTCCGGCTGCGGCAGGAGCGCCTCCTCGATGATCGACTCGCGCGCCGGGGCCGGAAACGCATCCACGCCCTCCTGCAGTCCCAGCACAATGACATAGTCGGCCTGCTGACCTTTACTGGCATGAATGGTCATAAAATCAAGCTGCAGGTGCGGCCAGCGCGTCGCCGCTTTATCAAGTGCCTCAGGCTTGAGATGATGGTAGCGGGCAAGCAGCAGGATCCGCTGCTCGGGCTTAACGTAACCGCTCAATTTATCCAGAAGATCGTCCAGCTTATCGTCGGCTAACAGCGTGACGGCCTTTTTATCTCCCGCCGTCAGGCTGTTCAGCGGTTTGCTTAACTGATGCGGATTCTGCTGGATAAAACCATTGGCTATTTCGCCGATACGCCCGTTAAAACGATAGGTGGTATCCAGCGCACAGCAGTCCCCTTCGCCAAAGTAGTGGTTGAACGCGGTGGTCAGGGAGAGCTGCGCCCCGCTGAACCGATAAATCGCCTGCCAGTCATCGCCAACGGCAAAGAGCGTAGTTTGGCTATTTTGCCGGCGTAGCGCGGCCAGCAGCGAGGCTCGCTGCGGCGAAATATCCTGAAATTCATCCACCAGAATGTGTTTCCACGGGCTGACAAAGCGGCCTTTATCGAGAATATTGACCGCCTGATGGATCAGGCCGGAAAAATCGACCGCATTCTCCGCCTTCAGCGACGCTTTCCACTCTTTCAGTAGCGGCGACATCAGCTTCACCCGTTTACTGAACAGATCGCGTACCGTTTCCGGCGCGCCGGCGATCATCTCCGCCTGGGAGCCGCCGTGCATGCGCATCAGGCTGATCCAGCGGTCAAGCCGGCTGGCCATCCGCCGCTGCACTTTTTTATCCTGCCAGAAGTCCCCCTCCGGCAGTTGCCAGCCCATCTCCTCTTCCAGCCACAGACGCCAGCCTTTCGCCTGCGCTTTTTTCTCCTGGCACTGCTTTTGCCAGCTTTTCAGCAGCAATGCGTGGCGGGCCGCAGTATCGCTTTCCAGCTTACTGATGGTGGGCACTTTTTTGCTGCCCTGCTGGATAATATGCAGCGCCAGCGAGTGGAAAGTGCGAGCAGTAATATCGTCTGAAACCAGACGCTCGCGGATCCGCTCATCCATCTCCTGCGCCGCCTGGCGGCCGAACGCCAGCAGCAGAATTTGCTCTGCCGCCGCTTCTCCCCGCGCCAGCAGCCAGCCCGCTCGCGCCACCAGCACCGAAGTTTTACCACTGCCCGCTCCCGCCAGCACCAGCAGGGAGCGCTCGCCGTTCACCACCGCCCGCGCCTGCGACGGGTTGAGCGGGGAGGATTCCACGCCGTCAAAAAAGCCGCGATACTGCTCCAGCATCGCCTCGGTAAAGGCCTGGTTATGGGCCTGACGCGCCGCTTCAATATCCCCTAACCAGCGCTGACACTCCCGCCACAGTTCCCGGCAGTTATCAAAGGCGTCAAGCCGGCTGGTGGGCATCGGCAGCCCGGTTAACGCATGGCGAATATTATCCTGAACGTCCGCTACCTGCTGACGCGTCAGCCACTTACCTTCTGCCCGGGTTCGTTCGATGGCTGCCAGCTGCTGCTTCAGCACCCCGGCGGCGATATCGCTCATTTCCGTGCTCCACTGCTGCCAGAGCGTATGCAAATGGTGATAAAAGCGCTGCGTTTCGCTCCATTCGGTACCGTGCAAACGCACGACTTTATCGTCCGGCAGCACAAACTCCAGCTCGCCCCAGACCAGACCGCGCTTACAATGCACTGACAATAACTGATTGAAAGGGATAAGATACTCATGACGATCGCCGGAAACCTTTACCCCGGCGTTCAGTAACTGCACCCTGTCATAAGGATGCTGAGCCATGCGTTTGCCCAATGTTGTCGCTTTAAGTTCCATATAATGTCGATTTTCAATCAGGGTGGATTGTTTTTCAGTTTAACCGCCCCGGACCAGGTGCTCCAGCGCAAAAAAACGTTACAATTGTCAGGTCTTCTTATCCACAGGGCAAAACCGAGGGTTTATGCGTACCATTCTGAATATTCTGAACTTTATCCTTGGCGGTTTCGCCACCACTTTAGGCTGGCTGCTCGCCACCCTGGTCAGCATTATGCTGATCGTCACGCTGCCGCTGACTCGTTCCTGCTGGGAAATCACTCTCCTTTCGTTATTCCCCTACGGTAACGAGGCGATTCATGTTGATGAGCTCGAGCCTGGTCGACAAAACAGTCTGCTGAACGCCGGCGGCACCATCCTGAACATTTTGTGGTTTATTTTTTTCGGCTGGTGGTTGTGCCTGATGCATATTTTCAGCGGCATCGCCCAGTGCCTGACTATCATAGGCATCCCGGTGGGGATCGCTAATTTTAAAATCGCCGCCATCGCCCTCTGGCCAGTGGGGCGCCGGGTCGTCTCTGTGGAAACCGCGCGCGCCGCGCGTGAAGCCAATGCGCGTCGTCGCTTTCAGTAACCGAACGGAACACGGACATGATTAGCCCCCTGCTACGCCGCTACACCTGGAACAGCGCCTGGCTTTATAACGTACGCATTTTTATCGCGCTCTGCGGCACGACGCTGTTTCCCTGGTGGATCGGCGAAGTCAAACTCACCATCCCCCTCACCCTCGGCGTCGTGGCCGCGGCGCTGACCGACCTTGACGACCGTCTGGCGGGCCGTCTGCGCAACCTCGCCATTACTCTGGTTTGCTTTTTCATCGCCTCCGCCTCTGTGGAGCTGCTGTTTCCGTGGCCGCCGCTGTTTGCCCTTGGTCTGACCGTGTCTACCATCGGCTTTATTTTGCTCGGCGGCCTCGGCCAGCGCTATGCGACCATTGCCTTCGGCGCCCTGCTTATCGCCATCTACACCATGCTTGGCGTTACGCTGTACGATCACTGGTATCTGCAGCCGTTGTTCCTGCTGGCGGGTGCCGTGTGGTACAACCTGCTGACGCTGTCCGGCCACCTGATCTTTCCGATTCGTCCACTGCAGGACAACCTGGCGCGTAGCTATGAGCAACTGGCCCGCTATCTGGAGCTCAAATCACGGCTGTTTGATCCAGACCTTGAGGATGAGAGCCAGGCGCCGCTGTACGATCTGGCCCTCGCCAACGGCCAGCTGGTGGCGACCCTTAACCAAACCAAGGTTTCACTGTTGACCCGTCTACGAGGCGACCGTGGGCAGCGCGGTACTCGTCGCACGCTGCAGTATTACTTTGTGGCCCAGGATATTCATGAACGCGCCAGCTCATCGCATATCCAATATCAGACCCTGCGCGATCAATTCCGCTACAGCGATGTGATGTTCCGTTTCCAGCGCATGCTGTCGATGCAGGCGCAGGCCTGTCAGAAACTCTCGCGGGCGATTCTGCTGCGCGAACCCTATCAGCATGATGCCCATTTCGAACGGGCGTTTATGCATCTCGATGCAGCACTCGAGCGCGTGCGCGCCGGCGGCGCATCCGACGAGCAGCTCAACGCCCTCGGCTATTTACTCAATAACCTGCGCGCTATTGATGCGCAACTGGCCACCATTGAATCGGTGCAAACCACGGCGCCCGCCGGGAGTAATACCGAGACGCTGCTGGCCGACGACAGGCTCGGCGGGCTGAACGATATCTGGCTGCGCCTGCAGCGCAATATGTCGCCAGAGTCAGCCCTCTTTCGCCACGCGGTGCGTATGTCGCTGGTGCTTTGCGCCGGCTACGCTTTTATCCAGTTTACCGGGCTTCAGCACGGCTACTGGATCCTGCTGACCAGCTTGTTCGTCTGTCAGCCGAACTATAACGCCACCCGCCATCGCCTGGCGTTGCGGATCATCGGCACCCTGGTCGGGGTGGCGATCGGCCTGCCGGTCCTCCTGCTGGTACCGTCGGTTGAAGGACAGCTGCTGCTGATCGTTCTCACCGGCGTGCTGTTCTTTGCCTTCCGTAACGTGCAGTACGCCCATGCCACGATGTTTATTACGCTGCTGGTGCTGCTGTGCTTTAACCTGCTTGGCGAAGGTTTTGAAGTCGCCCTGCCGCGCATCATTGATACGCTGATCGGCTGCGCCATCGCCTGGGCGGCGGTGAGCTTCATCTGGCCGGACTGGAAATTCCGCAACCTGCCACGGGTGTTGGATCGCGCGATGAACGCGAACTGCCGTTATCTGGATGCCATCCTGGAGCAGTACCACCAGGGCCGCGACAACCGGTTGGCCTACCGTGTCGCACGCCGTGACGCCTACAACCGCGATGCTGAGCTGGCTTCCGTCGTCTCGAACTTGTCGACGGAACCACGGGCGGATGCCGCACAGCGCGAGACCGCCTTTCGCCTGCTGTGTCTCAATCATACCTTCACCAGCTACATCTCCGCCCTCGGCGCGCATCGGGAAAAACTGTCCACGCCGGACATCCTCGCCCTGCTGGATGATGCGGTCTGCTATGTGGATGATGCCTTACATCATACCCCAGCGGATGAACAGCGAGTGCAGAAGGCGTTGGCCAGCCTGCAAGACCGGATCCACCATCTGGAGCCGCGCGCGGACAGTAAAGAGCCCCTTGTGTTACAACAGATTGGCCTGCTGCTGGCGCTGTTGCCTGAAATCTGCCGCCTGCAGCAGCGGGTACACGCTCAAACGGAATAACCGTTGTCCACTAGCGGGCAGCCGCCCATTCCAGAAGCTCCTGACGCCGTGGCGTCGGGAGCGCGGCGGCATGGACGCCAACGATAGCCCCCTCCAGCGCCAGCAAGACGTTGTGTGATAGGGAAGCATTGTTCTCACGCAGCTTTAGCCAAGCCTGGCGGGCGCCCACCTCCCGTAGTGCTAACACGTCTGGTATGCCCGAGTGAATCAGCTGCAATTCCATATGAAAGCTGATATTAGGTAAATCCTTCAGGCGTCCCGACGACCGGCGGCGACATTTTTCACGCTGGGCGCTCTGCCACGACATCAGCGATAAGCGGAAAAGCTGTTTCTCATCGCGCCACAAGGCATCGTCAATTTGATAATACTTTAGCGGCACGATGCGCCCATGTCGGCGCAGCATCAATAAAGGATTATGGTGTTCTACCCGATAGGCAGCGCTCTGCTCGCAGGCTTTCAGATAAATATTTCCCTCTGCCACCATCGCAAACACGGTATCTTCGATAGCCAGGCTGTAGCCGCCAAACAGGGGGCGAGAGTGAAGTTGACCCAGCGGTGAGACGCAGGCCTGAAATTGCGGGAGCCGCGGACATACAAGTTTTTTCATGATCATTCCTTTGTGAATCATGTAATTAAACTTAAGTTGTTAACGGATCCGCTAAGAGAAAACATAAGGGACTTCCCTGGCAGCAGCAAGATGATTTTTGCCTGCTTTGCCACCAGAGTGCGGTTTTGCGAGACGCTTTCAGAAAATTGCAGCTGTTGCTGCAACTGGAAGACAGGAGAGAAAGGATTAGCCGGCGTTAAGGATAGTGTTGAGGTCAGCCGCAAAGCCGGACAGTCAGGGTGGCTGAAAGTGATTAAATTTCCATCAGCAAAATGACAAATTGCGGTTGATCTTTTCCCCTGGTGGATATACTGTATATGCATACAGTAACTACAGGCGGGATAGACTATGTTTACTTCAGCTCACGCAAACCGTTCAGCACAGGCTTCTGCTCCGGCAGGCCACTACGCTCATCGTTCTGGCGAACAGGCCGCCAATGGGCTGATCAGTGAAATTGTCTATCGTGAAGATCAACCCATGATGACACAGTTGTTGTTGCTACCTTTATTACAGCAGCTGGGTCAACAGTCTCGCTGGCAGCTGTGGCTTACGCCGCAACAAAAGCTTAGCCGCGAGTGGGTTCAGTCTGCCGGTCTGCCGCTGTCTAAAGTCATGCAAATTAGCCAGCTCTCTCCTTGCCATACCGTAGACTCTATGATCCGCGCCCTGCGCACCGGTAATTATAGTGTGGTTATCTGCTGGCTGGCGGAGGAGTTAACCGCTGACGAACATGAGCGTCTGGTCAATGCCGCCCAGGAAGGCTGCGCGATGGGGTTCATCATGCGCCCGGTCCGAAATCAGGGCACGCTCGGCAGACAACTCAGCGGGCTAAAAATTCACTCAAATTTGTATCATTGAGTGAAATTAGGATTATTCCTGGAATTTTTTTTACCGGTGGTAAAGGCGTTGTGTTTTTTAGGGTCTTTTTCGCGGAATGCCTGCCACACGGGGATTTGTGCCTTTTTTTCGTGTACGAAAATCAACCATATTTGTTAAATATTGTGTACACAACCCTTTTTTTTCATATGCCTGACAGAGTTCACACTTGTAAGTTTTGAACTAAGTTGTAGACTTTACATCGCCAGGGGTGATCGGCTTACGCTGCATGTATCAGCATAGTTAACAACAAGTCACGCCCCCGGTGAAGGATTTAACCGTGAGGTCTTTTGTAACTTCATGGCGAATTTTGGATGATAATGAGGCGCAAAAAATGAAAAAGACAGCTATCGCGATTGCAGTGGCACTGGCTGGCTTCGCTACCGTAGCGCAGGCCGCTCCGAAAGATAACACCTGGTATGCAGGTGGTAAACTGGGTTGGTCCCAGTATCACGATACCGGTTTCTACGGTAACGGTTTCCAGAACAACAATGGTCCGACCCGTAACGATCAGCTTGGTGCTGGTGCGTTCGGTGGTTACCAGGTTAACCCGTACCTCGGTTTCGAAATGGGTTATGACTGGCTGGGCCGTATGGCATATAAAGGCAGCGTTGATAACGGTGCTTTCAAAGCTCAGGGCGTTCAGCTGACCGCTAAACTGGGTTACCCGATCACTGACGATCTGGATATCTACACCCGTCTGGGCGGCATGGTTTGGCGCGCTGACTCCAAAGGCAACTACGCTTCCACCGGCGTTTCCCGTAGCGAACACGACACTGGCGTTTCCCCAGTATTTGCTGGCGGCGTAGAGTGGGCTGTTACTCGTGACATCGCTACCCGTCTGGAATACCAGTGGGTTAACAACATCGGCGACGCTGGCACTGTTGGTACCCGTCCTGATAACGGCATGCTGAGCCTGGGTGTTTCCTACCGTTTCGGTCAGGAAGATGCTGCACCGGTTGTAGCTCCGGCTCCGGCTCCGGCTCCGGAAGTGGCTACCAAGCACTTCACCCTGAAGTCTGACGTACTGTTCAACTTCAACAAAGCGACCCTGAAACCGGAAGGTCAGCAGGCTCTGGATCAGCTGTACACCCAGCTGAGCAACATGGATCCGAAAGACGGTTCCGCAGTTGTTATGGGCTTCACCGACCGTATCGGTTCCGAAGCTTACAACCAGCAGCTGTCTGAGAAACGTGCTCAGTCCGTTGTTGACTACCTGGTTGCTAAAGGCATCCCGGCTGGCAAAATCTCCGCTCGCGGCATGGGTAAATCCAATCCGGTTACTGGCAACACCTGTGACAACGTGAAAGCTCGCGCTGCCCTGATCGACTGCCTGGCTCCGGATCGTCGTGTAGAGATCGAAGTTAAAGGCTACAAAGAAGTTGTAACTCAGCCTGCGGCTTAAGTTATCACTGATGAAAAAACCCGCTTCGGCGGGTTTTTTTATGCCTTCTCGCTCGCTTTAGCGGCTGAGGGCTGAAAGCTGATAGCTGATAGCTGATAGCTGATAGCTGATAGCTAAAGACCGTGAGCGATGGATTGTGCATTGTCGACCGTGCGCTGCGACCTGCGCCTTAGCAACCGCTAATCGGGCATGCCGGTTACTCTTTACCCAGCAGTACCTGCAGATCGTGCTTCAGGCTCGACATTTTACTGGCATATTTCTCTTTATGCTCAGCATCCTCAATCAGCTGAACAATGGTTTCGGACAAGGTTTTCCCCCGCCGCTGCGCCAGACCGGCAAGGCGCTGCCAGACGACAAACTCAAGGTCGATCGACTTCTTACGCGTATGCTGATGCTCGGCGTTAAAATGGCGTTTCCGTCGCGCGCGGATAGTCTGCTTCATGCGGTTCATCAGCGCCGGATTCATATGCTGCTCAATCCAGGCATGCACCAGCACAGGTTCATTCTCGAGCGTCAGCAAGTCATCTACCGCAGCTTGCGCAGCGCTGGCCTCAATGTAGCGGGTAATCAGCTCACCTTCCCGGTGCTTCTTTACCAGATATTTCCATTTCCAGCCGCTTTCAAGATTTTCCAGTTGTTGATATTTCATTGCGATCTCAATGTGACCGTGTAACTCATTTCAGGATATCAGTTTTTTCCTGATGTGCTGAATATAAATCATTATTCGTGATGTGGATGGCCGGGTAATCATCGGGGTACTCATAATCCTCCGTGTGCTCTGACGCGGCATCAGGTATAATTGCGCGCTTTACATCTAACTAAAAAACAGCGACTTTGACCATTACGAAACTGACCCGAACCGACCTTGCGCCTGATCTGGAACCTTACCAGGCGCTGTTTGCTCAAGCGGAACTCTCTCATCCGGCCCCCTCCCTCTCGGGCGATCTTCAGCCGCGTTTGTTCTATGCGCTTGAGCAGCTGCTGTGCACCCCGGCAGTCTCCTCCTTCATGCTGGTGAAAGCCCCTGAGGAGCCGGAATATCTGCAATGGCTGGCGGCTGAAACTCGTACGCTGCACGAACCTGCCGCACCGCTTCACGGAGTCCGCTATGAGGTTAACGGCGCTCACGTGACGCTCGCGCCGGCGCAACGCGCTGAAGATAATTTTGCCAGTACCGCTCCGGTCGTGGCGGCCGATTGGCTGGAGGCGGAACAGCTGTTTGGCTGCGTACGCCAGTTTAACGGTGAAATCACACTTCAGCCTGGCCTGGTCCATCAGGCCAACGGCGGCGTGCTGGTGCTTTCACTACGCACACTACTGGCACAACCGCTACTGTGGGTGCGCCTGAAAAATATGGTGACCCGTCAACGCTTTGACTGGCTCTCCATCGATGAATCACGGCCGCTGCCGGTCAGCATCCCTTCCATGCCGCTGAGCCTGAAAGTCATGCTGGTGGGCGAACGCGAATCTCTGGCCGATTTCCAGGAAATGGAGCCAGAGCTCTCTGCCCAGGCCATCTATAGTGAGTATGAAGACACCCTGCAGTTTGCAGACGCCGATACGCTGAAGGCCTGGTGCCAGTGGGTATGGCAGAATGCACAGCAGCTGGAACTACCGGGCCCGGCGAGCGATGCCTGGCCACTGCTGATCGATGAAGGGACGCGCTACACCGGCGACCAGGAGACCCTGCCGCTCAGCCCGCTATGGATAGCCCGCCAGCTGCGTGAGTCTGCCGCCTTCTGCGAAGGCGAAGAGATTACCGGCGAAGCGATGCAGACGATGCTGGCGCGCCGTGAGTGGCGTGAGGGCTACCTGGCGGAGCGTATGCAGGATGAAATCCTGCAGGAACAGATCCTGATTGAAACCGAAGGCGAATGCGTCGGGCAGATTAACGCCCTCTCGGTCATTGAATTCCCCGGTCATCCACGCGCCTTCGGCGAACCTTCGCGCATCAGCTGCGTCGTGCACATTGGCGACGGCGAGTTTATCGACGTCGAGCGTAAAGCCGAGCTGGGCGGCAACATTCATGCGAAAGGCATGATGATCATGCAGGCTTTTCTGATGTCCGAGCTGGAGCTGGAGCAACAACTCCCCTTCTCCGCTTCGCTGACCTTTGAGCAGTCCTACAGTGAAGTGGATGGCGACAGCGCCTCCATGGCTGAACTCTGCGCCTTAATCAGCGCTCTGGCCAACGTGCCGATTAATCAAAGCATCGCGATCACCGGCTCTGTCGACCAGTTTGGTCGTGTGCAGCCGGTCGGCGGTCTGAACGAGAAAATTGAAGGCTTCTTCACTATCTGCCAGCAGCGCGGTTTAACCGGCAAACAGGGAGTGATTATCCCTGCCGCCAACGTTCGCCATCTTAGCCTGAGCCACGAGCTACGTCAGGCCGTTGCCGACAACCAGTTTGCTATCTGGGCAATAGACGATATTAGCGAAGCGCTGCCGATGTTGACCCAGCTGATGTGGGACGGTGAAGGACAGACGCTGCGACAAACCATTCAGGAGCGGATAGCGCAGGCGACCCAGCAGGAGACTCGCCATCGTTTTCCGTGGCCGCTACGCTGGTTAGGTGGGACAAGTTCTAACTGATCGGACTTGTTCAGCTTACACGTGTTAGCTATCCTGCGTCCCGAACTTAAAATAAGGCTTACTGAAAACATGGTAGATAAACGCGAATCCTATACAAAAGAAGATCTTCTTGCCTCTGGTCGTGGTGAACTGTTCGGCGCGAAAGGCCCGCAGTTGCCGGCGCCAAACATGCTGATGATGGACCGCGTCATCAAAATGACCGAAACCGGTGGTAACTACGACAAAGGTTATGTTGAGGCCGAACTCGACATCAACCCGGACCTGTGGTTCTTCGGTTGCCACTTTATCGGCGATCCGGTGATGCCGGGCTGCCTGGGCCTGGATGCCATGTGGCAGCTGGTGGGTTTCTATCTCGGCTGGCTCGGTGGCGAAGGCAAAGGCCGCGCGCTGGGCGTTGGCGAAGTGAAATTCACGGGTCAGGTTCTGCCGACCGCGAAAAAAGTGACCTACCGCATCCACTTCAAGCGCATCGTTAACCGTCGTCTGATTATGGGCCTTGCGGATGGTGAAGTGCTGGTTGACGATCGCCTGATCTACACCGCAAGCGATCTGAAAGTGGGTCTGTTCCAGGATACTTCCGCTTTCTGATAACGTTCAGCAGCGATTAAAAGGCGAAGCCCCCGCTATGCGGAGGCTTCTTTTTTAAAGAGACAGTGTCAGGCCGTTAGTACCCTGTCCTCCATGGCTTCTCGCCAGCCTCCCAGCCACCATGAGCGTTGATTAAGGCTCTGGTATGGACACATTTCTTTCGATCTTCCTGCGATACCCGCCTGATATCCGCGTTGATGTGCCCGTTCCAGGCGATCTCGTTTTTGTCTCTTCATGCCTCGTTTCCCTCATTCTTTGATCTGGTGGAAAAGAAAACAGTGGTCGCAAATTATGCAGCCACGGGTTACGAATACCGCGAAATGAAGGCAACGTCAATGCGCAAAATTCACGCCATTGTCATATTTGTGACCTATATAAGAGTTCATTTTTTGTTCATCTGACACACCGGCCGGTAACGAACTGACCTGACAAAAAAAAGCCGTGCGGCTCAGATGAACCGCACGGCAGATCAGCGTGATGAATTTTACTTATGGCAGACGGTTAAGCTCGCTGGCAATGGCCGCCGCCTCCTGGCTCCACGCCTGCGCCAGGGTCTTGACCATCGCGTCATAACCATCGTTATCCTGCTTAAGCACGATGTTGAACGGGCGCTTGATCAGCTGTCCCTGATGCTTCAGCAGCCACTCACCGCTGACGATAACACGCCCGTCGTACCGTCCGTGAAAGCCATTGACCGCGACGTTGAGCGTATCCTGCTCGCTACCCAGCGGCTGGGATGACACCACCCAGCCCGGCAGCTGTTGGCTCAGGTTCGCCACCAGCGTGGTGCGCAGCTGCTGGTCCAGTGGGCTGGCCCACAGATTATTATTGGCGATCACATACTGCACGTCGGTGGTCTGATAGACCACCCCGTTACCCGCCAGGTAATCCGGGATGCTGACCTGCTCAACCCACAGCAGACGCGCCCCCTGGCTGGCGGCGCTCTGTGCGCCGCCCTGCGCCACCGGCAGCTGGTAATACGTTTTGCTTTCGCCGCCGCTACTGCACGCCGTCAGCACGCATACGGCTGCCGCCAGTAACCATTTTTTCATTATTTCGCTCCCTTCGGCTGTGGGTCTTTTTTATCCTTCGCCTCAAATACCAGCGCATTGCTCTTATCATTGAGCGTTTTCAGGACCGGCTGCAATTCACGCAGCACCTGATCCAGACGCTGCATATCGGCCACCATCTTATTGTAGGCCGCGGAGCCCGGCTGGAAGCCCTGCATGCTGCGGTTCAGCTCGCGCAGCGTCGTCTGCATATCCGCAGGTAACTGCTGCATCGACTGGCTGGAGGTGATCTTATTCAGACTATCCAGCGTGGTCTGCACGTGCTGCATGGTCTTCTCGCTCTGCGCCAGGGTGCTGGTCGCCTGCTCCAGTAACGGATTGAGCGGCAGGTTATTAATCTTATCCAGCGCATCCATCAGACGCTGCTGGATCTGCGCCAGACCACCGCTGATGGTCGGGATAATCGGATAGCCGTTAAACTCCTGAATTTTCCCGCGCGGCGGCGCCTTCGGATAGAAGTCGAGATCGATATACAGCGCGCCGGTCACCAGGTTACCGGTTTTCAGCGAGCCGCGCAGTCCGCGGTTGATCAGATCGTCAATATGGGCACGAATATTCGGATCGCCGCCCAGCTGGTTAATCAGACGTTGCGGTTCAACCCGCACTTCCACCGGAATGCGATAATCGTCGTTCAAACGCTGCTTCAGACCGGGAATGAAGAACGGCACTTTGCCGACGGTTCCCAGACGGATGCCGCGGAACTCTACCGGCGCGCCCGGCTGCAGGCCGCGAACCGAGTCTTTGAAGAACATCACATAGTCAATATGTTCGGTAAAGACCGAATCCTGGATGCTCTTCTGATCGTCAAATAAATGGTATTCCGTTTTATTTGCCACCGGCTCGCCGAGATCCAATCCTTCAGGAATATCGAAGCTCACGCCGCCGCCAAACAGCGTCGACAGCGAACCCATCTCGACGCGCATCCCCGCCGAAGTCAAATCTACAGCGATGCCGCTGTCCTTCCAGAAGCGGACATTGGTGGTCACCAGGCGGTCATTGGGCGCATTGATAAACAACTGATAAGTGATACGACGTTTCTGGGTGTCGAAGGTGCTGGTTTCCACCGACCCCACGCGATAGCCGCGGAACAGCACCGGATCGCCCGGCGACAGCTGCCCCGCCTTGCTGCTTTCCAGCAGAATACGGATCCCCTTGGCATCCGGCGAGGCCAGCGGCGGAGAATCCAGTAGCGGATACTGCGCTGGCACTGAACCTTTCGTCCCCGGCTGCAGTTCAATATAGGCCCCGGACAACAATGTCCCAAGACCGCTGATCCCCTCGCGACCTACCTGCGGTTTCACCACCCAAAAGACGGAATCGTTGTGCAGTAATTTCTGCATCCCTGAGTTGAGGCGGGCTTTGATTTCCACGTGGGTTAAATCGTCGGTCAGCGTCGCGCTCTCCACTACCCCAACGTCCACGCTGCGGCTCTTGATGCGGGTTTTTCCCCCTTCAATCCCTTCCGCGTTGGTGGTGATCAGCGTGACCTCAGGGCCCTGATGGCTGTAATGATAGAACAGGATCCACGCCCCGATCAGCGCAGTGACGATAGGAAAGATCCACACCGGTGACCAGTTCTTCACCTTCTGCACTTTCGCTTCTCCGCTCTTATTTTCCATGTTGTTGTATTTCCTCATGGCTTGAATCTGGCTCACGATCCCACAGTAAACGGGGATCAAACGTCATGGCTGAAAACATGGTCATCACCACCACCAGCGCAAACATCACCGCGCCGATAGCGGGATAGATATTCATCAACCCTCCCATGCGCACCAGCGCAGAGAGTACGGCGATGACAAAAACATCAATCATTGACCAGCGGCCAACAAATTCCACCACTTCATAGATCAGATGCATACGTTCCGAATCGCGCTCACCGTTGCCATTGGCGTTCCAGCACAGCCAGGCAATAGCGATCATCTTCAGCGTCGGCACCATAATACTGGCGATAAAGATCACCAGCGCCACCGGATAAGAACCTTCGCTCCACAGTAAAACGACCCCAGCCATAATGGTCGACGGCATTTTATCGCCCAACAGATCGGTGATCATGATCGGCATAATATTGGCAGGAAGATAAAGGATAAATGAGGTCACCAGCAGCGCCAGCGTCCACTGCAGGCTGTTTTTACGCCGCGCCGTTCCTTTACTGTGACAGCGCGGGCAGATCGTCAGATCGGCCGGCAACACCGCCGTGCAGCACGCGCAGGAGCGCAGCCCCTGGCGGATACCGGCCACACCGACCTTCAGCGGTTGGGTAATGGCCGGCATGGGGGCGATATCATCCCACAGCCAGCGGCGGTCGACGCACTGAAAAGTACGTAACTGCAGCAGGCAAAACATACACCACGGCACAAAACTCAGACCAATGCCGATATCGCCGTAGGCCATCAGCTTGACGAAGCTCACCAGCACGCCGGCAAGAAAGATCTCCGCCATGCCCCAGGTTTTCAGGTGGAACAGAATACGCGCAAGGAACGCCTTGAGACCAGCGGGCATTCTGACCCGATTGACCAGCAGCAGAATGGTGACCAGGCAAAACGCCGGTACCAGCTGCACAAAGAGTAAAAAGAAAGTGCCGAGGCTGGCGTAATCCTCGGTAAATAACACATTGGGAATTTCCAGTAGCTCTATTTCGCTGCTGATCCCGCCCACTTTCATATAGATGAACGGAAAGAGGTTGGCCAACAGCAGCATAAACAGCGCAACCAGCGCATACGCCGTGGGACGCTGGCGAGGCGCGTCCCACGTGGTGGTTAATGTTGTACCGCAGCGCGGACAAGCGGCTTTCTGGCGATGCTCAAGCTGCGGCAAAGCCACCAGCAAATCACATTGGGGACATAAAATATGTCGCGCAGCATGATGATGATCGCACATGACAACTCCTCGGCTCAGGCGCCGTTCTTTAATCCTTCGAGATATTCCCAGCGTTCAAAGGCCGCTTCCAGCGCCTGTTCCGCTTCGGCCAGCTTTGCCAGCACCTGCTGCGTGCGATCGTGCGGTTGTCCAAAGAAGTCGGGATCGGCCACCTGCTCCTGCAGCGTCTGCAGTTCGGCCTCGAGGGCTTCCAGCTTCTGCGGCAGCTGTTCCAGCTCGCGCTGCAGGTTATAGCTTAGTTTGTTCCCGCCGCGTTTGACAGTTTCTGCTTTTGGCTGAGCGACTTCCAACGTTTTTTTCGCTGCCGGCTGCTTCTGCGCCAACGACTGGGCCTGCTGTCCGCGGGCGTCGTGATAGCCGCCGATATACTGGCCGATGCGACCGCCGCCTTCGAAGATCCAGCATTCGGTTACGGTGTTATCCACGAACTGACGATCGTGGCTCACCAGCATCACGGTGCCCTGATAGCCATCGATCAGCTCTTCCAGCAGCTCCAGCGTTTCGACATCCAGGTCGTTTGTCGGTTCATCGAGAATCAACAAGTTGCTGGGTTTCAAAAACAGCCGCGCCAGCAGCAGGCGGTTACGTTCCCCGCCAGAGAGCGCCCGCACCGGAGTCATCGCCCGTTTCGGATGGAACAGGAAGTCCTGCAGATAGCCCAGCACATGGCGCGGCTTACCGTTAACCATCACCTCCTGCTTACCTTCCGCAAGGTTATCCATCACCGTCCGGTCCGGATCCAGCTCTGCGCGGTGCTGGTCGAAGTAGGCGACTTCCAGTTTGGTACCGACGTGGATCCGCCCGCTGTCGGCCTGCAGCTGGCCAAGCATCAGCTTCAGCAGCGTGGTTTTCCCGCAGCCGTTGGGGCCAATCAGGGCAATCTTGTCGCCGCGCTGGATCTGCGCGGAGAAATCTTTCACCAGCACTTTGCCATCAACCTGATAGTTGACGTTCTCCATTTCGAAAACGATTTTGCCGGAGCGCGAAGCCTCTTCAACCTGCATCCTGGCACTGCCCATCACTTCCCGGCGCTCGCCGCGCTCACGACGCATCGCCTTCAGGGCGCGAACGCGGCCTTCGTTACGCGTGCGGCGCGCTTTGATCCCCTGACGGATCCACACTTCTTCCTGAGCGAGCTTGCGGTCGAATTCCGCATTCTGCAGTTCTTCAACCCGCAGGGCTTCTTCTTTATCCAGCAGATACTGATCGTAATCGCCCGGGTAGGTCACCAGCTTGCCGCGATCGAGGTCGACGATGCGCGTCGCCATATTGCGGATAAAGGAGCGGTCGTGCGAAATAAAGATAATGGTGCCTTTAAAGGTTTTCAGGAACCCTTCCAGCCAGTCGATGGTTTCGATATCCAGGTGGTTGGTAGGTTCATCGAGCAGCAGCACGCGCGGCCCGCTGACCAGCGCGCGGCCCAGCGCCGCTTTACGCAGCCAGCCGCCGGACAGGGAGGCCAGCTGCGCATTGGCGTCAAGGCCAAGCTGCTCAATCACTTCGTTAATGCGGCTGTCCAGCTGCCACAGCCCCAGGTTATCGAGCTGCTCCTGCAGGCGCGCCAGTTCATTTAAATTTTTGTCGCTCGGATCGGTCATGACCTGATGTGATACGTCATGGTAGGCCTTCAGGTAGGCCGCCTGCTCGGCGATGCCTTCCGCGACAAAATCGTACACCGTACCAGCGACATTACGCGGCGGATCCTGCTGCAGACGCGCCACAATCAGATCCTGTTCATAAATAATGCGCCCGTCATCCAGCCCCTGCTCGCGATTGAGGATCTTCATCAGGGTCGATTTACCGGCGCCGTTGCGTCCGACGAGGCAGACGCGCTCGTTATCTTCGATATGCAGCTCGGCATTATCCAGCAGCGGCGCATCGCTGAAGGAAAGCCAGGCGCCGTGCATACTAATCAGTGACATTCTTTATTCCTTTCAGGCTGCGGTAATCAGCCAGCAGTTGTGGATCTGACGGTTGCGGGCAAAATCCTGCGACAGCGTTTTTTGCGAAATCTCTTGCGCCTTCAGGCCAAGCGCCGCCAGCCCGTCATGATCCATACGGAAACCGCGTTTGTTATTCGAGAACATAATGGTGCCGCCTTTACGCAGCAGACGTTTCAGATCGGTCATCAGGCGAATGTGATCGCGCTGGACGTCGAAAGCATCCTCCATTCGTTTGGAGTTGGAGAAGGTCGGCGGATCGATAAAGATCAGATCGAACTGCTCGGTGCTCTCCCGCAGCCAGCCCAGGACGTCCGCCTGCATCAGGCGATGCGCGCGGCCGGTCAGGCCATTGAGACGCAGGTTGCGTTCCGCCCACTCCAGATAGGTGCGCGACATATCCACCGTGGTGGTGGAGCGAGCGCCGCCGAGGCCGGCGTGGACGCTGGCGCTGCCGGTATAGGAGAACAGGTTGAGGAAATCCTTGCCTTTGCTCATCTGGCCAAGCATACGGCGGGCGATCCGGTGGTCGAGGAACAGACCGGTATCCAGGTAGTCGGTGAGGTTGACCCACAGACGCGCGTTGTACTCCTGCACCTCGATAAAGTCGCCTTTCTCCGCCATCTTCTGATACTGATTTTTCCCCTTTTGCCGCTCGCGGGTCTTCAGCACCAGCTTGTTCGGCGCGATTCCTAACACCGCGATAGTCGCGGCGATAATATCGAACAGGCGCTGGCGCGCTTTGTGCGCATCGACGGTTTTCGGCGGGGCATACTCCTGGACCACCACCCAGTCGGCGTAGCGATCGATGGCCACGTTGTATTCCGGCAGGTCAGCATCGTACAGGCGATAGCATTCAATGCCTTCCTGACGGGCCCATTTTTCAAACTTCTTCAGGTTCTTACGCAGACGGTTAGCAAAATCTTCCGCCAGCATCGCCGGCTTGCCGCCTTCGCTCTCTGCCAGGTGATAATTCTTCTGCACGCAGTCCAGCGGGCCGTTCTTGGCTTTAAACTGTTTGTCGGCGCGCAGCTGCAGGCAGCTTAACAGCTCCGGCGAGGCGCTGAACACCGACAGGTTCCAGCCGCCAAACTGACTTTTCATGATCCGGCCCAGCAAGCTGTGCAGGGCGATCAGCGCCGGCTCGCTTTCCAGACGCTCGCCGTACGGCGGGTTGCTGATCACGGTGCCGTACGGGCCTTTCGGCAGCGGATTATTCAGCTGGGCGACGTCTTTGACTTCAAAATCGATCAGCTCGCCGATGCCGGCCCGACGGGCGTTGCGGCGGGCGCGGTCAATGACGCGTGCGTCGACATCGGATCCATAGAAGCGTGAACCATATGAAGCCAGTCCCTGACGGGCGCGGGTTTGCGCTTCCGCTTTCACTTCTTTCCAGATGACGTCGTCGTGCTGTGCCCAGCCGCCGAAGCCCCAGTGGCCGCGGTGCAGGCCCGGCGCGCGGTCGGTCGCCAGCATCGCCGCCTCAATCAGCAGGGTACCGGAGCCGCACATCGGATCGAGCAGCGGGGTGCCCGGCACCCAGCCGGAGCGCATCACGATCGCCGCCGCGAGGTTTTCTTTGATCGGCGCCATACCGGTGCCATCGCGGTAGCCGCGCAGGTGCAGGCCTTCGCCGCTCAGATCCAGCGAGATGTGCGCCGTCTCTTTGTTCAGCCAGACGTTGATCCGCAGATCGGGCGACTCACGATCGACGTTCGGGCGCGGCAGATTCTTACGGGTGAAGCTGTCGACAATAGCGTCTTTGACCTTCAGCGCGCCGTACTGGCTGTTGCGGATCTCCTCATTGAGACCGCTAAAATGCACCGCGAAGGTGGCGCCAGGGTTGAACATCTCCGTCCACGGAATGGCCTGTACGCCGAGGTACAGATCCAGATCGCTGTATACGCGACACTCGCCCAGCGGCAGCATGATGCGCGAAGCCAGCCGGCTCCACATCAGGCTCTGATACAGCAGGCGCGTATCCCCCTGAAAATGGACCCCGCCCTGGACTACCTGGCAGTCCGTCGCGCCAAGCCCTTCCAGTTCAGTTTTTAACAGCTCTTCCAGCCCACGAGCCGTACTGGCAAACAGAGAATTCATATCGTCACTTTTACTTAAAGAAAATTGGTGCGCATTATAGCCAATATGTGCCCTATGTCATAAAGTTATAGGCTTATTTTTGGAACCCGGAGGCAGCGTATGGTAACGCTCTCGCGTCTTTTTATTCATCCCGTTAAATCCATGCGCGGCATAGGCCTGACCCACGCCTTTGCCGATATCAGCGGCCTGGCCTTCGATCGCCTGTTTATGGTCACCGAAACCGACGGCACCTTTATTACCGCCCGTCAGTTTCCGCAAATGGTGAAATTTATTCCGGCGCCGCTGCATGATGGCCTTCACCTGACCGCACCGGACGGCAGCAGCGCCGTGGTGCGTTTTAACGATTTCGCCCCTCAGGCCGAACCGACAGAAGTCTGGGGCAACCATTTTACCGCCCTTATAGCGCCTGAAGCGGTTAATCAGTGGCTCAGCGGCTTTTTCAATCGCGATGTCCAGCTGCGCTGGCTGGGGCCACAGTTAACCCGCCGGGTGAAGCGCCACGATGCGGTACCGCTCTCCTTCGCCGACGGCTACCCTTACCTGCTGGCGAACGAGGCCTCCCTGCGCGATCTGCAGCAGCGCTGCCCGGCCAGCGTAAGCATAGAACAGTTTCGCCCTAATCTCGTGGTCACCGGCGCGGCGGCCTGGGATGAAGACAGCTGGAAAGTGATCCGCGTCGGCGAGGTGGTATTTGACGTCGCCAAACCGTGCAGCCGCTGCATTTTTACCACCGTCAGTCCGGAGCGCGGGCAGAAGCATCCCAGCGGAGAGCCGCTGGAAACTTTAAAGCGCTTCCGCACCGCGCAGGATAATGGCGAAGTCGACTTTGGTCAGAACCTGATTGCCCGTAACAGCGGCGTGATCCGGGTGGGGGATGAAGTGGAAATCCTCGCCCGCGGCCCGGCGAAAGCCTACGGCGCCGGCGAAAGCGACGATACCCCGGCTCCCGAGGCGCAGCAGCAGGCCACGGTTGCCATTGAATGGCAGGGTCAACAATTTACCGGCAATAACCAGCAGGTGCTGCTGGAACAACTGGAGCAACAGGGCATTCGCGTACCCTACTCGTGTCGGGCGGGGATCTGCGGCAGCTGCCGCATCCGTCTTGAAGAGGGGGAAGTGAGTCCGTTAAAGAAAAACGCGGTCGCCGGAGATGGCACCATTCTCGCCTGCAGCTGCGTGCCGAAAACGGCGCTGCGCCTGGCGCCTTAAACCGCCTGCCCCAGGCTGTAGCTGACCGCGCTCTGCGCCGGCTGCAGCCTGTCGTTCATGATTTTAATGACATCGCCCAGCTGCATAACCCGGCCGGCAAGCGTAAGACCCGGCTGAGCCAACAGACAGAGCGCGGCATTATCGCCCGGCTCCACCACCAGTAAATTCACCTGCTCGCCGGTATCGCTCAGCCAGACGCAGGCCGCGTCGCCGCCGCTCGGCTGCCAGTGATGGGTATGGGCGATAAAGTGCCAGCTTTTCGGCATCTGCGGTTTGAGAAAACGGATGGCGGTGAGCGCGTTAAGGACTAATTCCGCACGCTGCTCTTTCGATAGCTCGAGATCGCGACATTTTTCTTCAAAAGAGAAATAGAGCGCGGCGTCATCAACGCAGAATCCCGATGGGGCAAAGGCGTCCGGCGTCAGCATGCGCCGGGCGAAGCGCGAGCGAAATAACATGCCATTGGCCAGATCGAGCATCATGCGGTCGTGCTCTTCATCGTAATACCAACGCCAGTTATCGTCAGGTTTAATCCGCATTTTTCCCCCTGTCCCCTTTCATACGCCTCTGCAAAGCTGTTGCGACTTACCGCAGAATATTTTCTAAAATTAAGAAAAGTCTAAAATGTTTAAATAAGCAACAGTGAGGGAATATAAAACAACCAGGGCCGGAAATAAAGCCCTGGGGGGATTCAAAGGGGTAAAAGATTAGATGTGGGTAACAATTTCTTTAATCAGCGGCGGACCTTTAAAAATAAATCCGGAATAAATCTGCACCAGCGATGCCCCAGCGGCCATCTTTTCCCGCGCGGCAATCACGGAATCAATACCGCCCACGCCAATGATAGGCAAACGGCCATTCAACTCTGCGGAGAGCATGCGAATAATTTCGGTACTCTTTAATTGTAATGGACGACCGCTAAGCCCGCCGGTCTCATCGCAATGTTTCATTCCCTGGACCAGAGAACGATCGAGAGTAGTATTGGTGGCAATCACCCCATCAATATTATGACGCACGAGGCTATCGGCAACCTGGATCAATTCCTCAGGCAAAAGATCCGGCGCGATCTTCACGGCGACCGGAACATATTTTTGATGCTTCTGCTGCAGCTCAAGCTGCTTATTTTTAATACCGGAGAGTAAATCGTCGAGCGCTTCGCCGTATTGCAGCGTGCGCAGCCCCGGGGTGTTCGGCGAGGAGATATTAATGGCGATATAGCCAGCGTAGGGATAGACTTTTTCCATACAAATCAGGTAATCATCTTTCCCGTGCTCAACCGGCGTATCTTTATTTTTACCGATATTGATGCCCAGCACGCCGTCAAAATGCGCCTTTTTCACGTTCTCGACCAGGTTATCGACGCCATGGTTATTAAAGCCCATGCGGTTGATCAACCCCTCAGCATCCACCAGACGGAAGATCCTTGGCTTATCGTTGCCCGGCTGCGGACGCGGCGTCACGGTGCCGATCTCAATGGAGCCAAAACCCATCGCGCCCAGCGCGTCAATGCATTCCCCGTTTTTATCCAGCCCGGCCGCCAGACCCAGCGGGTTTTTAAAGGTCAGCCCCATGCAGGTGACAGGCCTGGCCGGCACCTTCTGGCGAACCAGGATTTCCAGCGGCGTCCCGGTGACACGGCGTAATTGTTGAAAAGTAACTTCATGAGCGCGCTCAGGATCGAGCTGAAAAAGGGCTTTACGAACGAAGGGGTAGTACATGAACTCTCCTGGATTCCCGGTGTGCAAACCGGGGGCGTATTATGTGCGATCTGTTGCGGAAAGGGAATTGACCTGCGACAAAAAATCCCCCATCAGCGCAAACGATTACCTCCCCGCGCGCCGTTATGCGCTTTTCGGCTATCTAACGGTGGATAAATCATTTAGGGAAATAATGGCCCTCTGTCACACTCACTATAAATGTTATCAATTATAGATAAATGCAAACATTTAGTTATAAGGAGAGAGAGATGCGCGTCATTACGCTTGCGGGCAGCCCGCGTTACCCTTCCCGTTCCAGCGCCCTGCTGGAATATGCCAGAGAGACGCTCACCGCCGCCGATATCGAAGTCTGCCACTGGCATCTGCAGAACTTTGCCCCGGAAGACCTTCTCTACGCTCGCTTTGACAACCCGGCGCTGCAGACGCTCAATGAGCAGCTTGTCGGGGCTGACGGCTTGATCATCGCCACGCCGGTGTATAAAGCCTCGTTTTCCGGCGCCCTGAAAACGCTGCTCGACCTGCTTCCTGAGCGGGCGCTGGAGGGCAAAATCGTACTGCCGCTGGCCACCGGCGGCACCATCGCCCACATGCTGGCGGTGGACTACGCCCTGAAGCCGGTGCTGAATGCCCTCAAGGCTCAGGAGATCCTCCACGGCGTCTTCGCCGACGACAGCCAGGTGACCGATTACCAGCACAAGCCGCAGTTTACCCCGAACCTGCAGCGGCGCCTCGATGAAGCCCTCGAGACCTTCTGGCAGGCGCTGCACCGCCCCAGCAGCCGCGCGCCGTCATTAACGTCTCTGCGTGGGGTGGAACATGCTTAATCCTCTCCGCGCTCTGACCCTCGGCGGACTGCTACTCTTTTCCACCCTGGGCCACGCCGCCCCGGCGGCGCCTGACGCCCTGCGCATCGGTTATCAGAAAGGCAGCGTCAGCATGGTGCTGGCGAAAAGCCATCAGCTGCTGGAGCAGCGCTACCCAAAGACCCATATCTCGTGGATAGAATTCCCGGCCGGTCCGCAGATGCTGGAGGCGCTGAACGTTGGCAGCATCGATATCGGCAGCACTGGCGACATTCCGCCTATCTTTGCGCAGGCGGCGGGCGCCGATCTGGTGTATATCGGTTCGGAACCGCCCAAGCCCAAAGCGGAAGTGATTCTGGTGGCGCAGGGCAGCCCGATTCATAACGTTGCTGAGCTGAAAGGAAAAAAGGTCGCTTTTCAGAAAGGCTCCAGCTCCCACAATCTGCTACTGCGCGCCCTGCAGCTGGCAGGTTTGAAGTTTAGCGACATTCAGCCGGTCTATCTCGCCCCCGCCGATGCGCGAGCCGCCTTCCAGCAGGGCAATGTCGACGCCTGGGCGATCTGGGATCCGTATTACTCCGCCGCGCTGCTGCAGGGCGGCGCCCGGGTGCTAACCGACGGAACCGACCTGAAACAGACAGGATCCTTCTATCTCGCTTCCCGCCCTTACGCTGAACGCAATGGCGCCTTTATTGAGGGTGTACTCGATACCTTTACGCAGGCCGATGCCCTGACCCATAGCCAGCGCGCGCAAAGCATTACGCTGCTGGCGAAAACGATGGGGTTACCGGAGGCGGTGATCGCCAGCTACCTGGACCATCGTCCCCCCACCTCGGTTACCCCGGTGAGCGCCGAAACCGCCGCTCGCCAGCAGCAGACGGCCGACCTGTTCTATGAGAACAAGCTGGTGCCGAAAAAAGTTGATATCCGGGCCCGCATCTGGCAGCCCGCCGCCGCACAAGGAGCGAAATCATGAGTCTGAATATGTTCTGGTTTTTACCGACCCATGGTGATGGTCGTTATCTGGGTACCGAAGAGGGAGCCCGTCCGGTCGATTATGGCTATCTGCAGCAAATCGCGCAGACGGCGGATCGGCTGGGGTTCACCGGCGTGCTGATCCCGACCGGGCGCTCATGTGAAGATGCCTGGCTGGTTGCGGCCTCGATGATCCCGGTAACGCAGCGGCTGAAATTTCTTGTCGCCCTCAGGCCAAGCGTGGTGTCGCCGACGGTGGCCGCGCGCCAGGCGGCGACCCTGGACCGACTGTCAAACGGCCGGGCGCTGTTCAATCTGGTCACCGGCAGCGATCCCGCCGAGCTGGCTGGCGACGGTGTCTTCCTCGACCACACCGAGCGCTATGAGGCCTCGGCTGAATTTACCCACATCTGGCGCAAGCTGATGGAAGGGGAAACTGTCACCTTTAACGGTAAGCATCAGCGCGTTCGCGACGCTAAACTGCTGTTTCCGCCGCTCCAGCAGCCGCGTCCGCCGCTCTATTTCGGCGGCTCGTCTGAGGTGGCGCAGGATCTGGCCGCTGAGCAGGTCGATCTCTATCTTACCTGGGGGGAACCACCGGCCCAGGTGGCAGAGAAAATTGCTCAGGTGCGGGAGAAAGCCGCCCGGCACGGTCGCCGGGTGCGTTTCGGCATCCGCCTGCATGTGATCGTGCGGGAAACCAATGAGGAAGCCTGGCAGGCAGCGGACAGCCTTATCTCTCATCTTGATGATGAGACTATCGCCCGCGCCCAGGCAGCCTTCGCCAGAACCGACTCCGTCGGCCAGCAGCGGATGGCGGCCCTGCACAATGGCCGACGCGATAAGCTGGAAATCAGCCCCAACCTGTGGGCTGGCGTCGGTTTAGCGCGCGGCGGCGCCGGGACCGCGCTGGTGGGCGATGCCGCCACCGTGGCCGAACGGATCAATGAGTACGCCGCGCTGGGTATCGATAGCTTTATTTTCTCCGGTTATCCGCATCTGGAAGAGGCGTATCGGGTCGGCGAGCTGCTGTTCCCGCTGCTCGACGTCGCGGTGCCGTCTGTCCCGCAGCCGCAAAGCCTGCGCCTGCAGGGAGAAGCCGTCGCTAACGAGTTTATCCCGCGTAAAGTGGCGCAGAGCTGAGGAGGTCGTGATGGCAAAATCAACCCATCCCCTGTTATTACGCCTCGCCCCCTGGCTGCTGCCGGTGGGAACGGTCATTGTCTGGCAGCTGGCCTCGTCCGTCGGCTGGCTGTCGACGCGGGTGCTGCCCTCGCCGGAGGGCGTATTGAAAGCGTTCTGGACGCTCTCGGCCAGCGGTGAGCTGTGGCAGCATCTGGCCATTAGCTCGTGGCGGGCGCTGGTCGGCTTCGCCATCGGCGGCTCCATAGGGCTGGTGCTAGGCCTGATCAGCGGTCTGTCACGCTGGGGCGAGCGCCTGCTGGACACGTCGATCCAGATGCTGCGCAATGTGCCGCATCTGGCGCTGATCCCGCTGGTGATCTTGTGGTTCGGCATCGATGAGACCGCCAAGATCTTCCTCGTATCGCTGGGCACCCTGTTCCCGATCTATATCAACACCTGGCACGGGATCCGCAATATCGACCGTGGACTGGTGGAGATGGCGCGCAGCTATGGTTTATCCGGCTTTGCTCTTTTCCGTCACGTGATTTTGCCCGGCGCCCTACCCTCGATTATGGTCGGCGTGCGTTTCGCCCTCGGTCTGATGTGGCTGACGCTTATTGTCGCCGAAACCATCTCGGCGAACGCCGGTATCGGCTACCTGGCGATGAATGCGCGTGAATTTCTGCAAACCGACGTGGTGGTGGTCGCCATCATTCTTTACGCCATTCTTGGCAAACTGGCCGACGTCAGCGCCCAGCTGCTGGAGCGGCTCTGGCTGCGCTGGAACCCGGCGTATCATCTTCAGGAGGCGAACGCATGAACACTGCCCGTCTAAACCCAGGTATCCCGCTGCTGCTGAACGGGGTGACTAAACGCTATGGCGACAACACCATTCTTAACGAGCTGGATCTGCATATCCCCAGCGGCCAGTTTGTGGCGGTGGTGGGCCGCAGCGGCGGCGGCAAAAGTACCCTGCTGCGCCTGCTGGCGGGCCTGGAAACCCCGAACGCTGGCGAGCTGCTGGCGGGCGCAACGCCGCTGGCGGCGATCCAGGACGACACCCGGATGATGTTTCAGGATGCGCGCCTGCTGCCGTGGAAAACGGTGATTGATAACGTGGGGCTGGGGTTAAAAGGCGCCTGGCGCGAAGCCGCCCTGCAGGCACTGGCCAGCGTCGGACTCGAGAGTCGCGCGCAGGAGTGGCCGGCGGCGCTGTCGGGCGGGCAAAAGCAGCGCGTTGCGCTGGCCCGCGCCCTGATCCATCGCCCGCGCCTGCTATTGCTGGACGAGCCGCTGGGGGCGCTGGACGCCCTCACCCGTCTGGAGATGCAGGAGCTGATCGTCTCCCTGTGGCAGGAGCATGGCTTTACGGTCCTGCTGGTGACCCACGACGTCAGCGAAGCGGTGGCGATGGCCGACCGGGTGCTGTTAATTGAAGAGAAGAAGATCGGTCTCGATTTGAACGTGGATATTCCGCGACCGCGGCGCACCGGTTCGGCGAAGCTGGCCGAGCTGGAGGCGGAGGTACTGGATCGGGTGATGAAGCGCGGCAAGAGCGAGAGCGTGCCGCGTTTATTTAGTCATGGCTGACCGTAGTAACGGTCTGCTGTCAGAACGGGGGCATATCGTCATCCGACATGTCCCCGGCTCGCGCTTTGCTTAGTTGGGCGACCAACGACAAGTCAGCCGCGTATTCCAGACCGGGTAAGCATCGCCCCACCTGACAAAATAGAGGTATAGAAAGTAGGCAGGATAAGGCGAAGCCGCCATCCGGCACAAAGGCGGATACGCCCCCAAACCTCTCCTGCCCGGCGGCGCTCCGCTTGCGCGGGCCGACAATCGGCGCTGTTTTGCAGGTTTTATAAGCCGGGTAAGCATCGCGCCACCCGACAACATCACCGCGGCACCAGGTAACCCGGACAGGGCGCAATGTGCGCCGCAATCCGGGTTTACGCCACTTTTACGCCAGCGCCTTACTGATTTTCTCGTACAGATCGCCTGAGAGATCCTTCAGACCCTTCAGCTGCTCCAGCGCGGCGCGCATCAGCGCCTGGCGTTTCTCATCGTAACGCTTGAGGCGAATCAACGGCTCAATCAGTCGCGATGCGACCTGCGGGTTGCGCTGGTTAAGCTCGGTCAGCATCTCCACCAGGAACTGGTAGCCGCTGCCGTCTTCCGCATGGAACGCCGCCGGGTTGCTGCTGGCGAAAGCGCCGATGAGCGACCGCACGCGGTTCGGGTTGCTCATGCTGAACGAACGATGGTTCAGCAGACCGCGTACCGTTTCGACCACATTGGCCGCCGGGCTGGTGGACTGCAGGATAAACCACTTGTCCATCACCAGGCCGTCCTGATGCCATTTGTCGTCATACCCCTGCATCAGCGCATCGCGGCACGGCAGCTCAGCGGCAACCGCCGCCGACAGCGCGGCCAGCGCGTCGGTCATGTTATCCGCTTGGTGATACTGCGCCGCCACCAGCTTATCGCCCAGCGTCGGTTCTGCGAACGCCAGATAGCGCAGGCAGGTATTGCGCAGGGCGCGCTTACCGATATCGGCATGCTCCACCCGGTAGCTGTCGAGCTTATTGGCGTTATATACCGCGAGGAATTCGTCCGCCAGCTCGTTCGCCAGGGTGCGGGTGAGCGCCTCGCGCACGGTGGCGATGGCGATAGGATCGATAATGGCGAACATCTCGGCGATTTCGTTGGCCGACGGCAGGGTTAAGATCTCGGCGGCCAGCGCCGGGTCAATCTTCTCGTCGAGCAGAATCGCGCGGAAGGCGTCCGCCACGTGCACCGGCAGCGACAGCGGCTGTCCCTGCTGATGACGGTTAACGTTCAGCTTGATGTAGGTCGCCAGCAGACTCTGCGCCGCATCCCATCGCGAGAAATCATTCCGCGCATGGCGCATCAGGAAGGTGAGCTGCTGATCGCTCCACTTGTATTCCAGTTTCACCGGTGCTGAAAACTCGCACAGCAGGGCCGGTACCGGCTGGAAATAGACATTATCAAAGACGAAGGTCTGCTCAGCCTGAGTCACATTAAGCACCGGGTGCAGCGGATGGCCGCCCTTCTGCAGGGGGATCACCTTACCTTCGTTATCGTACAGCTCGATGGCAAACGGGATATGCAGCGGCTGCTTCTCGGCCTGCTCGGCGGTCGGCGGCGTGCGCTGGCTGATGGTCAGCGTATACTGCTCGGTTTCCGGGTTATAGTCGTCATGGACGGTGACAATCGGCGTACCGGACTGGCTGTACCAGCGGCGGAAGTGCGACAGATCGACGTTCGAGGCATCTTCCATCGCCTGGACGAAATCGTCGCAGGTGGCGGCGCTGCCGTCATGACGTTCAAAATAGAGCTGCATCCCTTTCTGGAAGTTTTCTTCACCCAGCAGAGTGTGCAGCATGCGGATCACTTCGGCGCCCTTTTCGTAGACCGTCAGGGTGTAGAAGTTGTTCATCTCGATAACCATATCCGGGCGGATCGGGTGCGCCATCGGGCTGGCGTCTTCGGCAAACTGTAGCCCGCGCATAGTGCGCACGTTGTTGATGCGGTTCACCGCCCGCGAGCCGAGGTCGGAGCTGAACTCCTGATCGCGGAACACGGTCAGCCCCTCTTTCAGGCTGAGCTGGAACCAGTCGCGGCAGGTAACGCGGTTGCCGGTCCAGTTATGGAAATACTCATGACCAATCACCCGCTCAATATCAAGGTAGTCTTTATCGGTGGCGGTATCGGTCCGCGCCAGGACATATTTGGAGTTAAAGACGTTCAGCCCTTTGTTCTCCATGGCACCCATATTAAAGAAGTCGACGGCGACAATCATATAGATGTCGAGGTCATACTCGAGGCCAAAGCGCTCCTCATCCCATTTCATGGAGTTTTTCAGCGACGTCATCGCCCACGGCGCGCGGTCGAGATTGCCGCGATCGACGTACAGCTCCAGCGCCACTTCACGCCCGGAGCGGGTGGTAAAAGTGTCGCGCAGGACGTCGAAATCACCGGCCACCAGCGCAAACAGGTAGCACGGTTTCGGGAATGGATCCTGCCACTGTACCCAGTGACGACCGTTCTCCAGTTCCCCTTCCGCCATACGGTTGCCGTTGGAGAGCAGGAACGGATATTTGGCTTTATCGGCGATAATTTTGGTGGTAAAGCGCGCCAGCACGTCCGGACGGTCCAGATACCAGGTGATGTGGCGGAAACCTTCCGCTTCACACTGGGTGCACAGCGCTTCGCCTGACTGATACAGGCCTTCCAGCGCGGTGTTCGCCGCCGGGCTGATCTCATTGACGATGGTCAGGGTGAAATGCTCCGGCAGGCCGCCGATCACCAGCTGATTGTTTTCTTCTTTATAGTCGCTCCACGGCTGTCCGTTCACCTGCAGCGAAATCAGGGTCAGATCTTCGCCGTCCAGGCGCAATGGCACATCAGACGCTGCCGCGTGGCGGGAGACCTTGCTCTCGGCCGTAACAACGGTTTTTGCGGCATCCAGGTCAAAGGTCAAATCGATATCGCTAATCAGATACTCCGGCGCACGATAGTCGTGGCGGTATTTGGCTTGGGGCTGTTGTGTCATAAAAAACCTTTCGCATCTTCGGTAAAGTGTCGTCCCAGTCTATTCCCGTTGTGTCAATCGCGCTATGCAGAATCTTCATCTTTTCAACGTGAAACACGGAAATCGCTACATTTTGTTAACACTCGCGGCACGAAATGCCCTCGACCCGACGCAAAGCTTGTGGTGTGATCCATGTTCAATATATTAAACTAGGCCTCGCAAATGACCGTCAGCGTCGCCATTGCTCGCCATCGCGGGACAGAGCCGGGTAATAAAGGTATACTCCGCCTCCTTTTTCCGCGTTGGTTTCGATGGAACGCTCCAGTGAGAGGATGCTACTGCGCACCATGACACAATTCACTTCTCCTGTACTGCACTCGCTGCTTGATACGGATGCCTACAAGCTGCACATGCAGCAGGCTGTCTTCCACCGCTACGGCGATGTACATGTGGCGGCGGAGTTTCGCTGCCGCGGAGACGACCTGCTCGGCATCTATGCCGACGCGATCCGCGAGCAGGTGGAGTCCATGCGCGACCTGAGGCTGCGGGATGATGAATATCGCTGGCTGTCCACCCTTCCTTTTTTTCGCCAGGATTACCTCGACTGGCTGCGCGATTTTCGCTATGACCCACGCCAGGTCACGGTCACCAATGACAATGGCAAGCTGAACATTCGCCTTACCGGCCCATGGCGGGAAGCCATCATGTGGGAAGTCCCGCTGCTGGCGGTGATAAGCGAGCTGGTCCATCGCTACCGTTCCCCCGAGACGGGCGTGGAACAAGCGCTAAACGCGCTGGAACATAAGCTAGGCGACTTCGCCACCATGACCTCTGGCCTCGACATGAGCGCCTTCCGTCTGATGGATTTCGGCACCCGCCGTCGTTTTTCACGCGAGGTGCAGGAAGCTATTGTGCAACGCCTGCAGCAGGAGCCATGGTTTGTCGGCACCAGCAACTACGATCTGGCGCGCCGTCTCAACTTAACCCCGATGGGCACCCAGGCCCATGAGTGGTTCCAGGCTCATCAGCAGATCAGCCCGAACCTGGCCAGCAGCCAGCGGGCGGCCCTCGCCGCCTGGCTGGAAGAGTATCCTGACCAACTGGGCATCGCACTGACCGACTGCATCACCATGGATGCGTTCCTGCGCGATTTCGGTCCGGAATTCGCCACCCGCTATCAGGGTTTGCGCCACGACTCCGGCGACCCGGTGGAATGGGGTGAAAAAGCCATCGCCCATTATCAGAAGCTGGGCATCGATCCGCTGAGCAAAGTGCTGGTCTTCTCCGATAATCTCGATCTGGCGAAAGCCGTCGACCTGTATCGCCACTTCGCCTCGCGGGTGAAACTCAGCTTTGGGATCGGCACCCGTTTAACCTGCGATCTGCCGCAGGTTAAACCGCTCAATATCGTGATTAAGCTGGTGGAATGTAACGGCAAGCCGGTGGCGAAACTCTCCGACAGCCCGGGGAAAACCATCTGCCACGATAAGGCCTTCGTCCGCGCCCTGCGCGAAGCGTTCGACCTGCCGCCGATTAAAAAAGCGAGCTAATTTTCTTAAGGAGCCTTTCAGGCTCCTTTTTCTTTATTATTTATTGCCGAATTATCCGCTTATGATGCGAAATCTACTTGTCTGATGGAAGATGACAGGTAACATAGATATCCCCCCGCTGTAGGGGGAAGAGACTTTTTTATTGGACTATATAGAGAGATTATTATGAGCGTTGTGCCTGTAGCCGACGTACTCCAGGGCCGCGTTGCCGTTGACAGCGAAGTCACGGTCCGCGGATGGGTGCGTACCCGCCGAGATTCAAAAGCTGGCTTTTCATTCCTCGCCGTCTATGACGGTTCCTGCTTTGATCCTGTACAGGCCGTTATTAATAATTCTCTGCCCAATTACAATCAGGAAGTGCTGCGTCTGACCACCGGTTGCTCGGTGATTGTCACCGGTAAAGTCGTGGCTTCCCAGGGCCAGGGTCAGAGCTTTGAGATCCAGGCGACCAACGTGGAAGTGACCGGCTGGGTGGAAGACCCGGACACTTACCCGATGGCGGCCAAGCGCCACAGCATCGAGTATCTGCGTGAAGTGGCCCACCTGCGTCCGCGCACCAACCTGATCGGCGCGGTTGCCCGCGTGCGTCACACCCTGGCGCAGGCGTTGCATCGCTTCTTTGATGAGCAGGGCTTCTTCTGGGTCTCCACCCCGCTGATCACCGCCTCCGATACCGAAGGCGCCGGCGAAATGTTCCGCGTGTCGACGCTGGATCTGGAAAACCTGCCGCGTAACGATCAGGGCAAAGTCGATTTCGACAAAGACTTCTTCGGTAAAGAGTCGTTCCTGACCGTTTCCGGCCAGCTGAACGGCGAGACCTATGCCTGCGCGCTGTCGAAGATTTACACCTTCGGCCCGACCTTCCGCGCGGAAAACTCCAACACCAGCCGCCACCTGGCGGAGTTCTGGATGCTGGAGCCGGAAGTGGCCTTCGCCAATCTGAACGATGTTGCCGGCCTGGCGGAAGCGATGCTCAAGTACGTCTTTAAAGCGGTACTGGAAGAGCGCGCGGACGACATGCAGTTCTTCGCCGAGCGCGTTGATAAAGACGCTATCGACCGTCTGCAGCGCTTTATCACCGCTGATTTTGCGCAGGTGGATTATACCGACGCCGTCACCATTCTGGAAAACTGCGGCAAGCAATTCGAGAACCCGGTGTACTGGGGCGTGGATCTCTCCTCCGAGCACGAACGTTACCTGGCTGAAGAACACTTCAAAGCGCCGGTGGTGGTGAAAAACTACCCGAAAGATATTAAGGCGTTCTACATGCGCCTTAACGAAGACGGTAAAACCGTCGCGGCAATGGACGTCCTGGCGCCGGGTATTGGCGAGATCATCGGTGGTTCCCAACGTGAAGAGCGCCTCGACGTGCTTGACGCGCGTATGGCCGAGATGGGCCTGAATAAAGAAGACTACTGGTGGTATCGCGATCTGCGCCGCTATGGCACCGTTCCACACTCCGGCTTTGGCCTGGGCTTCGAGCGTCTGATCGCCTACGTGACCGGCGTGCAGAACGTCCGCGATGTCATTCCGTTCCCGCGGACCCCACGCAACGCGACATTCTAAATTTTTCTGACATAAACCTGAAAGGCCAGCGCAAGCTGGCCTTTTTTTATGTCAATTACTGTTATCAAAATTCAACAAACTTAAACATCAAGGCCTCGAATTCACATTTATGTTACGCACTGTTTCGGTGCATCCTGGTGATACAGATCGCACTTTTTGTTCATAAGAGAGCAAAACCCCTGATAAATTTGCTCATTTTTTAACCATGCGCCGCACGTCTTGCCAAGACAAAGGCTGAATAAAAAGAAGGCTAATTCAACACATAAAATGAGCAAATTTACCTTTATCCAAATTAATCATAAATATTTCATATAGATAGATATGGAAGGGGGATTTACCTCACCATGTGGAACGGAATTTTGACTAAGTTCACAAAGTTCCCAAAAATACATATTCAGTTACATGTTTTTTCGTTTTGTTACTCATATGAGATATTAGTAGCATTTTCCGGCTAGCGAAACGTTGTCGCGGATGGAAAGATGCCTTCAGACACCAAACTCTCATCAATGGTTCTGTAAGTTTTTATTGACAGAACTTATTGACGGCAGTGGCACGTGTTCATATAAAAAATATTAATGAGGGTAATAAATAATGATGAAGCGCAATATTCTGGCAGTGGTGATCCCTGCCCTGCTGGTAGCCGGTGCAGCTAACGCTGCAGAAATCTATAACAAAAACGGCAACAAACTGGACTTCTATGGAAAAATGGTCGGCGAGCACGTCTGGACCACCAATGGCGACACCAGCAGCGACGATACCACCTACGCCCGTATCGGCCTGAAAGGCGAAACCCAGATCAACGATCAGCTGACCGGCTACGGTCAGTGGGAATACAACATGGACGCCTCCAACGTTGAAGGTTCCCAGCCGACCAAAACCCGTCTGGCGTTCGCAGGTCTGAAAGCGGGCGAGTATGGTTCATTCGACTACGGCCGTAACTACGGCGCAATCTACGACGTCGAAGCAGCAACCGATATGCTGGTTGAATGGGGCGGCGACGGCTGGAACTACACCGACAACTACATGACCGGCCGTACCAACGGCGTGGCAACCTACCGTAACTCTGACTTCTTCGGTCTGGTTGACGGCCTGAGCTTCGCGCTGCAGTACCAGGGTAAAAACGACCACGACCGTTCGATCCACAAGCAGAATGGCGACGGCTTCAGCACCGCGGCGACCTACGCGTTCGACAACGGTATCGCGCTGTCCGCTGGCTACTCCGGTTCCAACCGTAGCGTAGCTCAGAAAGCTGACGGCAATGGCGACAAAGCCGAAGCCTGGGCAACCTCTGCAAAATATGACGCCAACAACGTTTACGCGGCCGTCATGTACTCCCAGACTTACAACATGACCCCGGAAAACCAGGGTAACTACTTCGCGGGCAAAACCCAGAACTTCGAAGCCGTTGTACAGTATCAGTTCGACTTCGGCCTGCGTCCGTCCATCGGCTACGTACAGACCAAAGGCAAAGACCTGCAGGCGCGCGGCGGCTTCTCCGGCGGCGATGCGGATCTGGTTAAATACGTCGAAGTGGGTACCTGGTACTACTTCAACAAGAACATGAACGTCTATGCGGCGTACAAGTTCAACCAACTGGACGACAACGCTTATACGCGTGAAGCTGGCGTAGCGACCGACGACCAGGCGGCCGTGGGTATCGTTTACCAGTTCTAATTTGCAGTACACCCCTTCGTGATATGCCTTCAGAGCAGGACTTCGGTCCTGCTTTTCTCTATTCGTGAGGCAAAGATCGTATCTTTCGAAAACCTTCGCGCTTTTTGTCGCAAACGGTTGGCAATTCGTTGTTCTCCCGTTAACCTGATAGCGGATTTCCCTTCAGTAATCACAATGGAACCTCGTCATGTTTGAGAACATTACCGCCGCCCCAGCCGACCCGATTTTAGGTCTGGCCGATCTGTTTCGTGCCGATGACCGCCCTGAAAAGATTAACCTCGGAATTGGTGTTTACAAGGATGAAACTGGTAAAACCCCCGTTCTGACCAGCGTCAAAAAAGCAGAGCAGTACCTGCTGGAAAATGAAACGACTAAAAACTATCTGGGCATCGATGGTATTCCTGAATTTGGTCGCTGCACTCAGGAGCTGCTGTTCGGTAAAGGCAATGCGATTATCGCCGATAAACGCGCCCGCACCGCGCAGACCCCGGGCGGTACCGGTGCGCTGCGCGTCGCCGCAGACTTCCTCGCCAAAAACACCGACGTGAAACGCGTGTGGGTAAGCAATCCGAGCTGGCCAAACCATAAGAGTGTGTTTACCTCCGCCGGGCTGGAAGTGCGTGAATATGCCTACTACGACGCGGCTAACCACGCGCTGGACTTTGATGGTCTGCTGGCCAGCCTGAACGAAGCCCAGGCGGGCGACGTGGTACTGTTCCACGGCTGCTGCCACAACCCGACCGGTATCGATCCCACGCTCGATCAGTGGCAGACGCTGGCGCAGCTGTCGGCCGAGAAAGGCTGGCTGCCGCTGTTCGATTTCGCCTATCAGGGCTTCGCCCGCGGCCTGGAAGAAGATGCTGAAGGGTTGCGCGCCTTTGCTGCTCTGCATAAAGAGCTGCTGGTCGCCAGCTCCTACTCGAAAAACTTTGGCCTGTACAACGAGCGCGTCGGCGCCTGCACTCTGGTCGCCGCCGATCAGGAGACTGTAGACCGCGCATTCAGCCAGATGAAGTCGGTGATCCGCGCTAACTACTCAAACCCGCCTGCGCACGGCGCGTCCGTGGTCGCGACCATTCTGAGCAACGATGCGCTGAGGGCGATCTGGGAGCAGGAGCTGACCGATATGCGCCAGCGCATTCAGCGCATGCGACTGCTGTTCGTCAACACCCTGCAGGAGAAAGGCGCGAGCCGCGACTTCAGCTTTATCAGCAAACAGAACGGTATGTTCTCGTTCAGCGGCCTGACGAAAGAGCAGGTGCTGCGTCTGCGTGAAGAGTTCGCCATCTATGCGGTCGCGTCCGGCCGTATCAACGTGGCCGGCATGACGCCTGACAACATGGCGCCGCTGTGCGAAGCCATCGTCGCCGTGCTGTAAGCAATATTATTCGATATCAAGAAAAAGGCCGCGAATGCGGCCTTTTTTATGTTCGCGTCAGGTGGGTTACCAGACCGGCATCTCATCCTGCAGGAACGGGTTGTTGCGGCGTTCCTCACCCAGCGTCGACAGCGGACCATGGCCGGGAATAAAGGTCACGTCATCGCCCAACGGCAACAGCTTATCCTTAATGGCCGCGATCAGCTGCCCATGGTCGCCGCGTGGAAAATCACTGCGCCCCACCCCGCCTTTGAAAATCACATCCCCGGAAATGAGCAGTCGGGAAGCGTCATCAAAGAAGACCACATGACCAGGAGTATGGCCTGGGCAGTGCAGCACCCGCAGCGCCACATTCCCCACATTAACCACGTCGCCTTCATTAAGCCAGCGATCCGGACGCAGCGGCTGGCAATCCTCCAGGCCGAACATCCGGCTTTGCGCCGGTAAGCCTTCCAGCCAGAACTCATCTTCTTTTTCCGGACCAATAACCGGCACGCCATAATGCTCCGCCAGTTCCGCAGCGGCGCCGACGTGATCGAGGTGGCCATGCGTCAGCAGAATCTGCATCAGCGTGACGCCAGCCTCCGTCACCACCGCTTTGATACGTTCAGCATCGCCGCCAGGATCGACCAGCGCCGCCAGCCGGGTTTGTTCGCACCAGATAAGAGAACAGTTCTGCGCGAACGCGGTAACCGGAATAATACGATAGTTCATGACGCTCCTTTCGTTACCAGTGCCTTACGGGACCGGTATCAATATGCACAAAGTTACTACGTGGGTAATATCCTACACCACCTGCGCGCATAGATAACGCCGCTTTGCGAATATTGCTTAACGAAATACCTTCAATATGGAAATCCATTGCCTGCCCCTTGGTGTGATAGCTGTGTTTTGCTACACCACGGCTTCGTGCGCGAAGCTCATCATTGGTATCGAGGGAACGATAGCCAGAGATAAGCTGGACAGGTTTGTTGGTGCCAAGTAGCCCCTGCAACCGATAAAGATGATCGAACAGATTTGGATCGATGGACTTAATTTTATTCGCGCGGTAATCACGGAAAAAATGGTTAAGTCTTGCTAATTCATCCTGAATATAGCCTCTGCCATCGAAAAACTCCGCCTTGAGTGATTCACCAGTATGCAGGTTATTCAGCGTCAAAATACGCGGACGGGGGGTCGAGAGGGTGGCAAATGCCGGCGCAGGGAGAATGGCGGCAGCACCCAGCGCAGCACCACCCAACGCCAGCAATCTGCGGCGATTAGCGTCAAATTTGTCCATGATAATCAGGTCTACAGTCAATGAATCGTTATATACTTTTTCCGCCTTGCGCGATGCAGAACCTCAGCACGCCATCGCTCGCCACAGCCTTGATGCAGCCTGGCAAAAGAGAGCGTTCGCGCTGACCGCGCCACGCATTGAGCGGAATGATATGTATATGCACTTCTGGCGCACGAAAGGCACCTTACCGGGCATTATTGCCAACGTCAAGGCAGCCTCACCCCAGGAAAATCGGGCGCTGCAGAGGAGCAGCGCCCTTTTTTACCCAGTGCTAGGACAACAAAATCCATTGAACTACTTCATTTACCTGATTAATTGTTCAGCTTTCGTCAGAATTTGTGCGCTGGATCGCGCAGTGATATCGTAATTGTAAATATCTGTTCGATATTGTGTACGTCCATCAGCGTCCACAAACGCCGTTAAGTAATATAAATTCACCGGTATATTTTGCCGAATATTGACATAGCGCGTGTCCCCTTGCTTCAGGGCATCAGAAATACGCGAGTCATTCCAGCCCGCATCCTGCAGCAGCATATTGGCCAGCTCCGAAGCCTTATTCACCCTCACACAGCCGGAACTGAGCGCACGAACATCCTTCTGGAACAGATTATGGTTCGGCGTATCGTGCAGGTAGATGGCATCGGAGCTCGGCATATTGAATTTGTAGCGTCCGAGCGAGTTACGCGCCCCGGGCGCCTGCTGGAAGCGGAACGGTAAGTTGTTCTCGGTGATGGTCGACCAGTCAACCCGATAAGGATCGATGGTCTCTTTACTGTTCCAGCCGCGCATCACGGTGTAGCCATGCTGCTCCAGATAGCCTGGATTGTTACGCACCTTCGGCAGGATATCTTTGCGCGCCAGGGTTGGCGGCACGTTCCACGGCGGATTGACCACCACGTTATTCAGCGCGCTGCTCATCATTGGCGTTTTGCGGTCCGGACGCCCCACAATCACCCGCGAGGCCAGCACCTGGCTGCCGTCCTGGTAATAGACCAGCGAGAACGCCGGAATATTGACCATAATGCCGGTGGATAGTTTGCCCGGCAGTAAGCGTAAACGCTGAATGTTCAGGGCCAGCACCCCTGCGCGCTGCGCGGAAGAGACGTTGAGCCAGTCGCGAGTCGACTGGCCGATGACGCCATCCGCCCCCAGCCCCTGCATCGCCTGGAAGCGCTTAACCCCCTCCACCAGCTGGCGATCGTACACGCCGCGCGCCGCGGGTTTGCTCTTTTTCTTCGCCGACGGGCTCACCACATCGCCAGGCAGAACGATATTGGCGGTATTGTCCAGCATCCCGGTACGCTGGAGGATCTCGCGCAGGGCACCGATATCATTGCTCCATTCGCCGGGGCGCAGCGAGCCGCTGCCGGTCATCTGCGGCCACGGGCGAGAATCAGCCACCAGCGCAAGCAGCGACTGATGCATGGCTTCATACTGCGGATGATGCGGCGCCAGGCCGGCGATAAACGCCGGCAGGGAGCCATTGTCCAGCGCCAGCTGCCACTGGTTAATCACCGACAGCGGCGGGGTCGCCATCTTGTACGGCGTTGAACTGTACAACCAGCGGGTCCCCTGGGTGGGGATGCCGCTGATAAAGTGCAGATAGCCCATCATGGCGTCCGACAGCACCACATCGCGCGCCATGCCGCTGACGGCGGGATCGGTCAGCAGACTGACCCAGGTGGTAAACTGCGGCTGAAAACCGGCGATGGCGATCTCCGCCAGCTGCTGCTGGAACGCCTGCACCGCCTCGCGGTTTTCCCACATCGGTTTCATATCCCTGGCGGCGTAAAGCGACACCAGCGGATTCATAAAGACGGGTTTATACCCTGCCGGCAACAGCGCCTCGATCTGGGCGCGACTGTTTGCCGCCGTCACCATCGACAGCGGCTGCTCACCGGCCAGCTTCGCGACCGCCGGCGATTGCCCATCGCTTTGCGCCAGCGCGACAGAGACCTCAGCGGGCGTCGCGGAACTGTCGCCGGGTACGACTTCAGGCTCTTCGGCCTGGACATTGAACAGCGGAGCAAATGCCAGTGCCAGGCTCAGGCTGAGCGCTGACAATGGACGACCATACCGTTTCTTTAGCAACATCCCTTGCCCCCTGTTGTCACACATTGCAGCCCACAAAATTGGGGCTCTTTTTCAGTATATAAAGACGAAAAGGCTTTTGCCTTACCTAATGTAAAGAAGTTTAAAGATTATACCACCCTGGCATGCCGGGCTGGATAGAAAAAAAGGGCAACTTAACGTTGCCCTCTTCACCGCTTAACCGCCAGAATGTAGCCGCAGCCTCAGGAGGCGTCGGCCGTTCCCGGCAGCGCTTCCGGCAGCGGCGCGGCAAACCCGCGCAGCCCCACCACGTGGACGTGTTCGTGATTATTGAACACTTTACGCACCAGTTTATAGGTGGTGCCTTTCTCCGGACTGATGTTCTCCGGCGCCGCGATAATCAGCTGCATCTCCAGACGTTCGCACAGCTCGAACAGCGTGGCGATGGAGCGGGCATCGAGACGCGCCGCTTCATCGAGGAACAGCAGACGGCAAGGCGAGATATCCTTGCCGCGCAGGCGGCGGGATTCATCTTCCCAGCTCTGGACGACCATCACCAGAATCGACATCCCGGTACCGATCGCTTCCCCGGTGGACAGCGCGCCGGACTCCGCGCGCAGCCAGCCGTCGGAGCCGCGGTTAACTTCCACTTCCATCTCCAGATAGTTGCGGTAGTCGAGCAGCTCTTCACCGATGGTTTGCGGCGTGCGCTGCCCCATGTCGATCTGCGGATTCAGGCGCTGATAGAGCTTAGCCAGCGCTTCCGAGAAGGTCAGGCGGTTGCTGTTGAACAGATCCTGATGCTGTTCATGCTGCTCGGAGAGCACATCGAGCAGCATCGAATGGGTCTCACGCACATTGACGTTCAGACGCACGCTGTTGACCTGGCCGAAGGAGACGCTCTGCAATCCCTGATTGAGCATCCGGATACGATTCTGCTCGCGCTGAATGGTTTTGCGAATAATGTTGGCCACGCTGCGGGAGCTGATGGCCAGCTTCTGTTCGCGGTTTGTTAGCTCTTCGGTCAGGCGGCTGAGCTCAATCTCCATCTGCTCGATCGCTTCCACCGGATCATCGGTGCGGATAATATCCTGGCGGATACGCTCGCGCAGATGCTGGTAGACGGCAACGAAGAACTGAATTTTGCGCTCCGGACGCTTCGGATCTTCCGAGATACGCAGCACGTCGCGCAGATGTTCGTTATCAGCGACCGCCAGACGCAGCGCACCGAGCGCCTTATCCGACATGGAGCGCAGCTCGTCGGCGGAAAGATAGGCCAGCTCGCGGCGGTGCAGACGACGCTCGACGCCGTTGTCTTTCACCAGGCGCATCACCGCGCACCAGCCCGCCTTGGCGGTCACCACCTGCTCGCGCATTTCGCAATAATCGCGCTCTAACTTGCGCAGTTTGCGGGTCAGGTTGTCCATTTCCGCTTCGCAGAAGGTCAACGCTTTCTCCAGCTGATTGCGACGGGAGCGGTTATTGCTCAGCTGCATGTGCAGCTCATCGCGACGCACACGGGCCCGCTCTTCCGCGCCGGCATCGGCGCGCACGCCAATGTCCTGCAGCTCTTTATACAGATCGTTAAGCAGCTCTTTCTTGGTGTCATACGAGCTCTTCAGCGAGGCCAGCACCTGATTGTACTGGCTAAGCTGCGCCGCATGGGCACGCATCGCGTCGCGCGCGCGGCTGCGTTCGGTTTCCGCCTGCTCCAGACGCTGGCGCAGCTTCTCGTTGAGATCGCTGTTGCCACTGAGCATTTCCGCCGAATCGGAGTAACTGAAGTGGGCCCGGCGCTGGACGACCTCCGCCAGGGCAAAAGCCTGCTGGCGCGCATCGCGCTGGGTCTGCTGCGCATAGGCGTAATCTTCTTTCAGCTGCTCAAACTGCTCCGGATCGCTCTGCAGCACCGAAACAATAGGCTCCAGCTTCGCCAGCTGATTGCCGTGCTGCTGAATAAAGCGCGCGGCCTCCTGCGCTTCATCCAGACGTTCCTGGATCTCGTCCACGCGGTCGGCCAGCGTATCATCCGCCAGCAGATTCAGGCGCGGCAGCAGGCGGTTAAGCGCCGACACGCCCTCTTTCGCCTGCTCATACTGCACGCGGTTCTGTTGGTTATCGCTTTCATGGGCGCTCAGCGCGCGCTCCAGCTCGCCGCGGCGGCTGTTGAGTTTGCGGATCTCTTCTTCCGGATCGTCCTCGAAGGCCACCGCCAGATGGCTGCCAATGAAGCGGCTAAAAGCCTGATGCAGGCGCTGCGTTTTCTGCACATCGAAAGACAGGGTCGCAAAACGCTCGGACAGCGATTCACGCTCGGCATGCAGGGTTTCAATGCGGTTTTCACGCGCGGCGCGGCCAAACAGCGGCAGCGACGGGAAGCGCGAATAACGCCACTGGCGGTCGGCAATCTTCACCACCACCGCTTTTTCCAGCTCGTCCACGCTGAATACGCTATCGTCAAAGGACTGCGGATCGCCTTCGATCAGATAGAGATCTTCGGGACAATCTTCCAGCCCTTCAAGCTGCTCGGCAACCTGCGACAGATCCGGCACCACGATGGCGTGGCGCGACGGACCGTACAGCGCGGAGAAGTACGGCGCATCGTCAAGGCTAACATCATCGTAGATCTCGGACAGCAGAACACCGCCGAACCGTTCCGCCAGCGCGTTGAGGCGCGGATCTTCCGAACCGCCCGGCTGGCTGAGACGCTCGATTTCTTCGTCGATGGCGCGCTTGCGGGCGCCGACCTCGTCACGTTCAACGATAGCTTCGCGCTCGCGCTCCAGCAGCTGCTGCAGGTATTCGGTAACCTCCTGGCCGGATTCAAACTGCTCGCCGCTCTGCTCGCACAGCTGGTTAAGGCTGTTCTGCGCCGCCAGCCAGACTGGCGCCCGGCGCATCAGCGTCTGAGTGCGCGACTGCAGCTGCTCCAGCTCCTGGCGCAGTGTCATGCGCTGTTCCTGAGCGTTAGAAACGCTGTCGGCCAGCGAAGCGATGCGCGCTTCCAGCTCCTGATGCAGCGTTTCCAGATCGTCGATATCGTAGCGTTTGCCCTGGCGTTTGCAGAACTCAGCCAGCTGGCGCTCGGCGTCCTGCTGCTCGCGCAGGCGCTGCTCCAGCTCGTTGAGGCGGCTGCGCAGCCCCTGCGCCTGCTCGGCCTGGTGGCGCTGGTTCACGCCGTCGCGCAGCAATTCGCGCGCCACGTCCCAGGCTTCATTGCGCGCCAGCGGGCCGTTAATCGCCGCCACCAGCTGGTAGGCCTGTTCAAACTGGCTGTGCGCGGTTTGCGCCACGCTCATTTTCTGTTCCAGCGACAGCATTTTCTCCGTCGCTTCCTGCTCTTTCGCCTGGAAGGTTTCCAGCCACTCGTCGGCGCTCTCCGGCGTCAGGTCCGGCAGATGACACAGCGCCTTCGCGCGCTCCAGCGCCTGCAGCGCCTGGTGATACTGAATGGCGCGGGTCTGCTGCACGTCAAGCGCCTGCTGATAGTCGGCCAGCTGGTTTTTCAGCTCATCCACTTCCAGCTCGGCAGCCTCGGCGCGGGCTTCGTTCTCTTCCTGGCGATCGATGGCTTCCGCCACCACTTCGTTCTGCTCTTCCAGACGGATCTGCAGCTCGTCGAGATCCGCTTCGTAGCGCTCGATTTTTTCCTGCTGACGCAGCGCGGTCTGCACCAGGTTCAGGTGATCGCTGGCGGCCTGGTAATCCGCTTCCAGATCGCCTTCTGCGCCGTTATGCTCCTGCAGCTCGCGCGCCATGTCGACGTGCTTATACTGCTCCGCCGCCAGTTGCGAACGCGAGGTAAAGAGATCGCGACGAAACTCCAGCGCCTTATCAAGATGAATACGCCGCTCGTTGGCGTGACGCATATAGTCCGCCGCCACGTAGTTGGTGGCTTCGCTAATCAGATGTTTGAACAGATCGCGATCGGACTGGGTGACGCGGATCGCCTCGAGAGTCATGCGGTTTTCCCGCAGCGCCGCTTCCATATCCTGGAATGCCTTACGCACGCCGCTGTTTTCCGGCAACAGGTAGTCGCGCAGCGAGCGGGTAATGGTGCTGGAGATCCCGCCGTATAGCGAGGCCTCGATCAGGCGATAATATTTACTTCGATCGGAGGCGGAACGCAGACGGCGCGCCACCACGCCCAGATCGAACATCAGCGAATGATACTCGGTGATCGAGTTGAACTGCTTAAACTGGACCCCTTCCATCGCCTCGAGCTTTTCTTTCAGCTCATTGAGACTGACTACGCGCGCCTGGCGATCGTTCAGCGTTTCGGTTAACAGCTGGGTCGGCAGGATAGAGGTGGGCAGCCCCTGAATGGCGAAAGGCTTGATATCGACTTTGCGATCGCGCCCGGCAACCTGCTGCAGGCGCACGCCGACCACCACGCGCTGATGGCGGGAGTTGATAACGTCGAGCACTGAGTAACAGACGCCGGCGCGCAGCTTACCGTGCAGGCCTTTATCGCGTGAGCCGCTGGTGGCCCCCGCTTCAGTGGTGTTACGGAAGTGCAGCAAGGTTAAATCGGGGATCAGCGCCGTGACGAAGGCCGCCATGGTCGTCGACTTACCGGCGCCGTTCCCCCCGGAGAGGGTAGTGACCAGTTCATCAAGATCAAAGGTCCGGGCAAAGAAGCCGTTCCAGTTAACCAGCGTCAGCGAGCGAAACTTACCGCGTTCAATCATTACTCTTCCTCCCCGCTATCCGGCTGGTTCTCTTCATTCTCATCATTGAGCTGCAGGTGATTTTCCAGGGCCATCGCTTCCCCGTCGCGGATCAGGCGGCGCTGCGCCTCGCGCGGGTCGTCGCCGGCGCGTACATCGGCGCCAAAGCGGAATACCGATTCGGTAATGCGGAACTTACTGCTGTCGTGGCCCATAAACCACACCATCCCCAGACGGCGCAGGCGGTTTAGCGACGCGCGCATTTTTTCCTGCAGCTTCTGACGGTCCAGATCCGAACCGGTGGAACGGTTGTTGACCAGCTTCAGCAGCCTGGCTTCATCCGCCAGGGTCAGCAGCTCGTCATACAGCTCCTGCTGGGTGAAAATTCCTTCGTTTGCCAGGCGCTCCGGGCTGAGATAGAGATAGCAAAGAATTTTGCCCACCATCATATCCAGTTCGGACAGCACCGAGCGTGAAATCAGGGTTGTGGAACGCGGGCGCAGGTAGAAAAACCCCTCCGGCGCGCGGATCAGCTCGACGTTATAGCGAGCGTAAAACTCTTCCAGATAATCCTGGAAGTCCATCAAAAATGCGTGATTATCCAGCTCGTCGAGGCCGATATGTCGGCCCGCGCGCAAGGCGCTGTCCAGCGCCGGAAATAACGGATTGGCTAACGCCTGCGCCAACTTAACCGGCATCACTTGTTCAATATTTGTCAATGACATGCGCCTGTACCTTGGCTCCGTAATCATTAATCGGCTGCCATTTGGCTGGCAGTCCGGTGAAATCTGCCTGGGCGACGCCCAGCTGTACCGCCTGATCCACGACGATCCGCGCCACGTCGAAGTGACGCCCGCGCGGATACTGCGCCAGGAACTCCCGCGCCACCAGGCCGAGATCCAGCGGTATTCCTTTCTCTTTATAGACCGCCAGCTGCGCTTCGATCAGCGCCGCCAGCTGCTCGCGAATTTCGTTAAACTCTTCAAATTCGAGGTCCGCCGGCAGCTCGCCGGTGACCTCTTCATCGCGCAGGGCCATCTCCTCGTCGCGCATATCCAGCAGACGGTCGGCGTTGGCGTAAGTCAGCGCCCACGGCTCATCAAAATAGGTCTGTACCGACTGGCGCAGACGCTGGGCGAAGACGCGGTTCTTATCCATATCGATAGCGGTACGGATAAACTTGTGCACGTGGCGGTCATAGCCGATCCACAGGTCAATCGCCTGTTGGCCCCAGCTGACGATGCGGTCCAGCTTGCTTTGCAGGTCGAACACCAGCCGGTCGACAAAATGGAGATCGTCGCGCGCCATGGTCGAATCCTGAATGCGCAGCAGATTCGCCTGCAGCTTATCCCCCGCCGCATCCAGCGTATCCTGCAGTTCACGCAGGGTGCCGGAGGTTTCCGACAGCAACAGTTCACAGCTGGAAATCGCCGCGCGCCAGTCTTTGTTCAACAGCTGCGCGATATCGTCTTTCACCAGCTGCTGCTGCTCATCCATGATGCGCTGCGTCAGGTCGATGCTGTCGAAAATTTCCGCTACCGAATACTTCAGCGGGGCAAAAACGTTGCGATGCCAGTGAAACTCATCGCCGCCCTCTTCCGCGGCATCCGCCGCGCGCTTCAGCTCGCCGGCGACGATCGACAACTGCATCGAGAGACGCAGCGTCGAAAATTCGCGCTGCCGGATATAATAATCGGTGATCCCGATCCCCAACGGCGTCAGACGATAGATTGCATTGCCTTCGGTAATTTCGCTGGTAAAGCGGTTCAGCAGACGCTGGCGCACCAAATCGTTGATGGCGTTATTGGCGCGCTGGCTGATGGTTTCGCTGGTCTGCTCAAACGCATCACTCACGTGGCGGAACGCATCCACCAGTTCTCCCTCGCTCATTTCCCCTTCCAGCCGTTCGCCATTCAGGGTGGCGATCGCCAGCAGGAAAGAGAGTCTGTCGACCGGCAGCGAGATAGAAAAATCATTTTTCCTGGCCCAGGCAACCAGTTCGGGGACTGTCTGGGAAAATTCACTCATACTTTATCCTTGCATCTGCGGCTATGAGCCTGGCTCTTAAGCGCGGTGACATGAATATAACGGCCCAGGCTGAGGTACGGCTCCTGACGACAGTAGCGCGTCTCCAGCTCCAGCAGCGCCGCATAGCTGTCATGCTGTTGGCGTTTTTCACGCAGATAATCATGAAACACCCGCACGCCGGTTTTGCTGACAATCTGCCAGCCAATCTCTTCCAGCCAGTGATAAACCTGCTGCGGCTCACGCGGATAATCCGGCGACAGCGTGCGTTTTTTCTTTTTTGGCATGCCCAGTTGTACGTAATCGAAATTACCGGCAACCATATTGTGCATCAGCAGGCCGTTAGCATTGTAGAACATCAACGACAAGCCGCCGCCAGGACGCAGCGTCGACCACAGGGTACGCAGCACCGCCTGGGGCTCCGCCACCCACTCCAGCACCGCATGAAACAGTACCAGATCGACCGGGCTTTCCAAGTGCTGCGCAATATCCTGAGCCGCGCATTGTACAAAATGCATGTTGTCGATCACACCTTTATCGACAGCAGCCTGGCGGGCGCGGGCCACCATTTCAGCGGAGAGATCGCACAGCGTCACGTGATGACCCAGTTGCGCCACTTTAATGGCCGTTTGCCCTTCTCCGCCGCCGGCATCCAGTACCCTCAGCGGCCCCGGCCCCAGCTGCGCCAGCAGCGGCTCCAGATCCTGCCAGAGGATCGCCTGGCGCAGCTGGCCTTTTGTGGTGCCGTAAATATTGCGCGAAAACTTTTCAGCAATGTCATCGAAATTGCGATCCTGCACGGGCGACTCCACAAGCCAACACAAAACCGCTATTTTGTCATACCCACGCCGAGAATGAAGCGATCTGTTATAAGATCCGAACATAACTTTGGTTATATGGTTAAAAAAGGAACCATCTGGCATGCTTTTCACGCTAAAAAAGATTGTCGGCGGTCTGCTGCTACCGCTTCCTGCCCTGCTGTTGCTGATCGGTATCGGGATCGCCCTGTTATGGTTCAGCCGCTTTCAACGTACCGGGAAGTTTTGCGTGAGCCTCGGCTGGCTGCTGCTGACGCTGCTGAGCCTGCAGCCCGTGGCAGACAGCCTGCTTAAACCGATAGAAGATCGCTATCCCACCTGGCGCGGCGAGCAGCCGGTGAGCTACGTGGTGGTGCTGGGCGGCGGCTATACCTGGAACCCGGAGTGGGCGCCTAGCTCTAACCTTATCAGCAACAGCCTGCCGCGCCTGACGGAGGGCATTCGCCTGTGGCAGGAGAATCCGGGATCGAAAATGATCTTTACCGGCGCGGCGGCAAAAACCAACCCCGTCAGCACGGCGGAGGCCGGGGCGAGAGTGGCGGAAAGCCTCGGCGTACCGCGCAGCGATATCATCGTGCTCGATAAGCCGAAAGATACGGAAGAGGAAGCGCTGGCGGTGAAGGGTGCCATCGGCGACGCCCCCTTCCTGCTGGTCACCTCGGCGTCGCATCTTCCGCGGGCGATGATCTTCTTTCGCCATGCCGGTCTGGATCCGCTGCCCGCGCCGGCTAATCAGATGGCGGTCACATCACCGCTCAATCCGTGGGAGCGGGTCATTCCTTCACCGGTGTGGCTGATGCACAGCGACCGGGTCGGCTATGAAACGCTTGGTCGCGTCTGGCAATGGCTGAAAGGCAGCTCAGGCGAGCCAGGGCAGGAGTGATTTTGCGGCGAGGTCGAAACGGGCGCGGTCAAAGCGCCCGGTATTGACCAGACTATCCACCTCATCCCACAGCAGATAAAGCCAGCGCCGCCAGACAAAGGCCTCGGAGACCGGCGCCTGCTGCAGGTAACGCCATAGCAGCTGCTCGGCCTGGCCCCCCTCCGCGAGACGGAACAGTTCGTACTCCCGCGGCGCCCACAGCATCATCCCCGGACCAACCATCGCCAGCAGCTGATCGCTGCGCGGATCTTTCAGCATGCTGCGCAGGGTGAAATTGCCGTGCACCAGTACGGCATTATCATTGAAATCGCGGAACAGCTCCGGCAGACACTCGCGGGAGCGGAACAAAACCCGCTTATCCTGCATGGTCAGACCGGTGTCCTGATACAGGTTCAGGGTGCTCCACAACATCGCCACCCGCTGCCGGTACCAGTTCGGCCACAGATTGTCCTGGGTATTATCGACCATCCCCACGCAGCCGCCGCTGTCCTGACGATGCCAGGCCAGCAGCGCCTCGACGATCTGCTCCTGCAGCTGCTCCCAGCGCGCCGGGGTGCGGGTGGGCGCCTCCACCGGGACGCCGCGCAGACGCTCAAGCAGCAGCACGTCCGGCCCGGGATGCTCTTCATGCGTCATCACGCCATAGACCACCGGCATGCGCACCGTACCGCTGCGCGCCAGAGTGGAGATCTTCCAGGCCAGCTGCCGCGCCACGCCGGGGGTGGTGAAACTTCGCGCCAGCAGCGGCATCGGATTTCCCTGCGCGTCATACAGGGACCACAGCGCCGTAGCGGCTTTTTCACTGACACACTCCACCCGGCTCAGCTTTTCGCCAAGCAGGTGACTCAGTTCGGTTCGCAACTGTTCCATTGTCGATTACCCCTATGAACACTACTGATTTCATAATGAGCGCCCGCACCAGGGTTGTCATCGGATAAGATCAAAAATGGGCAAAAAAAGCATAAAACCGGTGGGAATATCCCCTCCTGCAAGGAGGGGACAGAGGACTAACGCAGTTCAGCGCGGACGCGCGCCAGATCTTCAGGGGTATCGACGCCGGTGCCGGGCACTTCGGCCGCCACGGCGACATGGATCTTCTCGCCATACCACAGCACCCGCAGCTGCTCGAGCATTTCTATCTGCTCCAGCGGGCTTGGCGCCCAGCTGACATAGCGGCGAATAAAGCCGGCGCGATAGCCATAGATGCCGATGTGGCGCAGCAGAGAATCACCAATGGCGTCGCGGGAGTGGGCAAAGCGATCGCGATCCCAGGGAATGGTGGCGCGGGAGAAATAGAGCGCATAGCCCTGCGCATCCATCACCACTTTGACCGCATTTGGATTAAACGCCTCTTCCGCATCGTGGATCGGTACCGCCAGCGTCGCCATTCCGCTGGTGCTGGCAGCCAGATTCTCCGCCACCTGGCGGACGATAGCCGGGGGGATCATCGGCTCATCGCCCTGGATATTGACGATGATGGTGTCATCGCTGAACGCGCACTTCTCCACCACCTCCGCCAGCCGTTCGGTGCCGGATTGATGGTCGGCGCGGGTCATGCAGACCTCGCCGCCGGCGGCTTCAACCGCCCGGGCGACCTCTTCGTGATCGGTGGCGACAATAATGCGATCCGCGCCGGATTCGCGGGCGCGCTCCAGCACATGGACAATCATCGGCTTGCCGTTAATGTCCTGCAGTGGTTTTCCCGGCAGGCGCGTGGAGGCGAAACGCGCAGGAATAATGACCACGAAACTCATGAGTGACTCTCTTCAACCGCCAGCGGACGCGCTTCTGTCTCCAGCAGCACAGGGATACCGTCGCGCAGCGGAAACGCCAGACTATCAAGTTTGCAAATAAGTTCTTGCTTATCCTGACTGTAATACAGCTTACCGTTACAGACCGGGCAGGCGATGATTTCAAGTAAACGGTGATCCATGTTTCCTCCTGATGGACCGGATAGATTTCTCAGCAGCATAACACAGGAAGGTCGGCGCCGGGATCAATCGGCATCGATTTCCCACCCTTGCTCCTGGCCGACAAACAGCCCTTCCGGCAGGCCTCGACACAGGATCCGGTCTGCCGATTGCCAGCGTGCGAAGTCGTTGATCGCCCGGCGCAGCCCCTGCTCCAGACCACGGGTGATCTTCACCTCATCCTCCAGCCACAGGGCGAAGATCTCCAGCTCCCGGCTTTTGCGATGCATTTTACTGTCCATCCGCCCGACCAGTTTCCCCTGGTGCAGCAGAGGCAGTACGAAGTAGCCATACTGACGCTTCGGCGCCGGGGTATAGCACTCCAGGCGATAGCTGAAGTTGAACAGTTGCTCAGCGCGCTTCCGATCCCAGACCACCGGGTCGAAAGGCGAGAGCACGGCGCTATGGCTGGCGGTAAGTTTACCGCCGGGCGCGGACTCCAGCTGCGCCAGCGCGTCGCGATGCAGCCACATCTCGCCAAGCGCCTCCACGTCGACTGGCACAACCAGGCCCTCTTCCTGCCAGGCCGCCAGCAAACCCGGTAGCGCCGGCTGACGTAAACGATAGTAATCCGCCAGCCACTGGGGGCGAAAGATGCCGAGGCTGCGGGCGCTGTTGCGCAGCATGATGGCCTCCGCAGCGTCGCGGGGCAGCGCATCGCGCTCGTCGTCCCAGTGCGGCATCACCCGCCGGGTTAAATCATACACGCGGTGAAAGTTGCGCCGCTCCACCACCATCACTTCACCGGCGGTAAACAGCCCTTCCAGGTGGCGCTTATGCGGTTTCCACTCCCACCAGCCGCTGGCGCCTTTGCGTGTGTGGGCAAAATCCGCCGAGCGAACCGGTCCGTTTTGTCCGATATGCGCCACCAGCTCTGCAATACTTCCGGCATGCTCCTCCATCCACGCGCGATGATATTTCCAGCCCATCTTGTCGGGGTTCAACATCCGGTGGCGCACAAGGGCGAAATCGCTGCGCGGCAGAAAACAGGCTTCATGCGCCCAGTATTCCATCAGCTCGCCGCTGCGCAATGACTCATCCAGCCAGTGCTGCGGATAGCTGCCGAGGCGGCTGAACAACACCAGGTAGGGGCTGCGGGCCACCACGTTGATGGTATCGATTTGCAGCAGCGACATTTGCTGGATGGTGGAAAGGATGTCATTCGGGCGAGCGCGACGCCGGGGCTTTTTTAATAACCCCTGCGCCGCGAGATGGAGGTGGCGCGCCTCATTAAGCGATAGTTGCAATACCGACATGCAGGTTCTCCGTCAGGAATTCCAGCACAGCGGCGAGCAAAGCCGGCGCGTCGGTTAACGTTGCGCCAACGTCGCTAAGTCCGCAAGCAACCGCTGTGCGCGTTCATCGGCCATTATGGCGTCGACCGGTAAATACCACCAGTTCGCAGCGGCGAAATCGCGACATTTCACGGCGTCTTTCTCGGTCATCAGCAGCGTCTGCCCGGCGGTTACCAGAGCGGCGACATCGGCCTGGCTCAGCGCCTGATGGTCCGCCAGCGCCACGGTTTTGACCGGCTGGACGCCACAGCTTTCGAGGGTGGCGAAAAAGCGCGGCGGATGGCCGATGCCGGCCATTGCCACTACGTTAGTGAAGGTAGAGACATCGCGACGTTCGCCGGTGAGCAGGTTGACTGCCATCCCGGGACGCAGCTGCATCGGGATCTCTCCCGGACGCGCCACGCCGCCGTTGACGATAATCGCATCAACGCTTTGCAAGCGCGATGCCCGCTCACGCATCGGCCCGGCAGGCAGCCACCAGCCGTTGCCAAAGCGGCGCACGCCGTCGATGACGACAATTTCCCGGTCCCGCGCCAGCTTATAGTGCTGCAACCCATCGTCGGTGACGATAATCTGCAGCTCGTGCGCGCTGAGCAGCGCTTTCACCGCGTCGCTGCGCAGCGGAGAGACCGCCACTGGCGCGCCGGTGCGCTGATGGATGAGCACCGGTTCATCGCCTGCCTGCGCCGTACTGGTCCGGTCAGTTAATACCAGCGGGTAGCGTTCGGCTTTACCGCCGTAGCCGCGAGAGACCACCCCAACGCGAATGCCGCGCTGCTGCAGTTGCTCCACCAGCCAGATCACCACCGGCGTTTTACCGTTGCCGCCGGCGGTCAGGTTACCGACCACCACCACCGGCACCGGCGCGCGCCAGGCTTTTTTCCACCCCAGCTGATAGCTGAGGCGAATCAACGCGCTCACCAGGCCATACAGCCAGGAGAGCGGCAGCAGCAGGCGCCACAGCGGCGACTCACCGGACCAGATGCGCGCGATCATTCGCCGAATTGCATCTTATGCAGCTGGGCGTATACGCCTTTATGCTCCAGCAGGTCGTGGTGCGTTCCGCGCTCCACGATCCGCCCGTCTTCAACCACCACAATCTCATCAGCCTGCTCAATGGTTGACAGACGGTGGGCAATAACCAGCGAGGTGCGGTTTTTCTGCAGCTCATCCAGCGCCGCCTGAATCGCACGCTCGGACTCGGTATCCAGCGCCGAGGTGGCTTCATCGAGGATCAGGATCGGGCTGTTACGCAGTAGCGCACGGGCGATAGCAATACGCTGGCGCTGGCCGCCGGACAGCATCACGCCATTTTCGCCGATGATGGTATCCAGGCCATTGTCCATCTTGTTGATGAAGTCCATGGCGTAGGCCATTCGCGCAGCCTCTTCAATCTGCTCGCGGCTGTACTCTTCAGTACGGGCATAGGCGATGTTATTGGCGACGGTATCATTGAACAGGTGCACGTTCTGTGAAACCAGCGCTACCTGGTCGCGCAGCGAGCTCAGCTTGTACTCGCGCAAGTCATGGCCATCCAGCAGGATCTGCCCATCGTCGACATCGTAGAAGCGCGTGATCAGGCTGGCGATGGTAGATTTACCCGAACCGGAGCGTCCCACCAGCGCCACAGTTTTCCCTTCCGGGATATCGAGATTGATATTGCGCAGCGCGGCCACTTCGCGACCCGGATAGGTAAAGGTGACGTTCTCGAACTTGAGATTGCCTTTCGCCCGCTCAATGACGCGGGTACCTTCGTCTTTCTCCTGCTCGGAATCGAGGATCGCAAACAGCGTCTGGCATGCCGCCATCCCGCGCTGGAACTGGGCATTGACGTTGGTCAGCGACTTCAGCGGACGCATCAGCGCAATCATGGAGGAGAAGACCACGGTAATGGTCCCAGCGGTCAGGGTGTCCATCACGCTCGGGAAGCTGGCGGCATACAGGACAAAGGCCAGCGCCAGGGAGGCGATAAGCTGAATGATCGGGTCGGAGATAGACGAGGCGGAAACCATTTTCATCCCCTGCAGGCGCATTTTATTGCTGACCTTATCAAAACGTTTGGTTTCCACTTCCTGGCCGCCAAACATCAGCACCTCTTTGTGCCCTTTCAGCATCTGCTCAGCGCTGGTGGTGACCTGCCCCATCGTGTTCTGCATATTCTTACTGATATTGCGAAAACGCTTGGAGACCACGCGGATTGCTACCGACACGATCGGCGCCAGTACAATTAGGATCAACGACAGCTGCCAGCTGTAATAGAACATCATCACGAACAGGCCGATAATTGATGCCCCTTCGCGGACCACGGTGATCAGCGCGCTGGAAGAGGAGGAAGCGACCTGTTCAGAATCATAGGTGATACGTGACAGCAGCGTCCCGGTAGACTGCTTGTCAAAGAAAGCCACCGGCATGCCCATCATGTGGCCGAACAGGCGACGACGCATGGTCATCACCACTTTGCCGGAAACCCAGGAGATACAATAGCTCGAGATGTAGCTGGTGATCCCACGCAGCACCATCAGCCCGATAACCACCAGCGGCATCCATAGCAGCACTGAGCGATCCGTTTTACCAAAACCATCATCCAATAACGGTTTAAGAAGCGATAACATGAAGGTGTCACTGCCCGCGTTAAGCACTAACGCCACCGCCGCTACGATTAGCCCGGCTTTAAACGGTGCAATAATCGGCCAAAGTCGGCGGAAGGTCTGCCACGTGGAGAGATCTTTATCGTTCTGCATTCAATAAACCAGCTTGTGTTGAAATAGCCGCATATTCTACCCGTTATCGGCGGGCGCGCCAAACCACTGATGATACCAACGAGGTAAAACTTGATCCCGTAAGCTATGGATTTGCCACCCTTCTGAAGAAAAAACCACCGTTATCTGCCCCTGCTGCGGCGTGGCGAACCAGCGATACCCCCGCTGGCGATAGCGCTGAACGACCTTGTGCGAGGGCATCCGCCACGCATTGTAGCGCGAAGCGGAAACCAGCGCGGCCGCGCCATCCACCCGCCGGACCAGCAGTTCGCTGGAAGAGGTGTTGCTGCCGTGATGGGGAACCTGAATAAGTGTAGACGCCAGATGCTGCCAGTAGCGGCTGATCATCGCCTGCTCCGCCTGACGTTCGATATCGCCGGTCAGCAGGATGCTGGAGCGACCGTCATCGATTCGCACCACGCAGGAGTGATTGTTTCCCTTTGCCGCGCTGCCCGGCAGCGGCCACAGCGCCTGGAAAGTGAGTCCCTGCCACTGCCAGCGTTCGCCGCGATGGCACGGCAGATGACGCGCCCAGCCTAAAGGGCTGCGCACCCACGCCTGCGGCCAAGCCTGCAGCACAGATTCGAGGCCGCCGCGATGGTCAAGATGCTCGTGGCTCAGCATAATCCCCTGCAGCTGCAGATGGTGCCAGCGCAGCCAAGGGATAATCACCTGTCGACCGCTGTCGCCCTGCGGCCATGCCGGCCCGGTATCGTACAATAACGCCTTGCCGTGACGTTCGATCACCATCGCCAGCCCCTGTCCGACATCCAGCATCGTCACCCGCCATTGGTCCGCGGGCGGTTGCCGGCTGAATGGCCGCGCCAGCAAAAACAGCACACTCAGGCACAGCGCCGGAGTATACCGCCAGCTCTGAAAACGCCAGCCCATCACCAGCAGCCACGGCAGGCTACTGATCCAGAGCCAGCGGGCATCCAGCGTCAGCCAGCCGTCCGGTAAACGTCGTAACCCCCAGAACAACACCGCCAGCACGCGATCGGCTGCCAGCCAGATCAGCGACGCCACCACTTCCGGTCCAGTGAGATGCAGGAGCATTCCGGCGAGAATGAGCGGCACCGCCAGCAGGGTCACTAACGGTACCGCCAGCAAATTAGCGGCCATCGACGTCAGGCTTATGCCATGGAAGAGCAGCAGCTGCAGTGGCATCAGCAGCAGCGTCACGCCAGCCTGCAAATGCACGAGGGCGAACAGCGCTTTCCACGGCCAGCGCCAGCGACTGTCAGGCAGCGGTAACCACTGGAACCAGAAGATCAGCCCCGCCACCGCGAAGGCGGATAGCCACAGGCTTTGCGACAACACCGCCAGCGGATCAGCAACCAGAATCGCCCCCAGACAGCAGAGCCACACCTGCCACGCCGTCCAGCGTTGACCCGACAAACGTAAAGCACAACAGACTGCAAGCCCTACGCAAGTGCGCAGGGCCGGTGGCTGCATACCGGTCAGCCAGGCATAGCCGACTGCGCCCGCCAGCCCAGCCAGCAGCGGTAGCCGCCAGCCGATCCAGCGCCCCGGGAAAAGGGACTGTAAACCGCGCAGCAGGAGCACGATCAGGGAAGCCGCAAGAGCAATATGCAAACCGGAGATAGCCATCAGGTGGGAGGTGCCTGTGTTCTGCATCAGGACTTTGATCTCCGCCGGCAGCACCAGCCGCTCCCCCATCCCCAGGCCCAGCATCACCGGATGCCAGGGATAAGTCTGCAATCGCCGGGTCAGCGACGCCAGGTAGCGGGCGCGCAGACTGCAGCGGGTATCCAACGCGGAAGCGGCGACGATCCCCCCGCTCAGCGGCCGATGCTGGGCCAGCGCATAGCGCTGGCTGTCGAAGCCTCCGTCATTGAGCTGCCCATGCACCGGCCGCAGGCGCAGCGTCATCATCCAGCGCTGCCCCGCACAGACGGGGGCTGGTGCAAGTTCCCCGTATAACGTCACGCCAACCGGGGGGAACAGGAAGCGGTCCGCCAGGCGCACAATCTGTCCGCGGTGCAGAGTCTGGCCATCCGTCTCGTGGAGGAACACTTCCGCCTGCCGGGCGGCGCCGGTGAGGTGCTGCGTTGGCCACAGCGCCTGATATGCGCTCAATACTCCCCAGACCATCAGCAGAAGCGTCATCGCCACAACGGCGATGACCGTCCCGCGCAGACGGGTCAGCAACAGCCCCAGTACGCCGGCGAACGCCAGAATGCCCGGGCCCGGCAACGCGGGTAGCCAGAGTAGCGGCAGTATCGCGATGATGGCGCATCCGGCAAGCCATGGTAGACGCATAAACACCTCCCTGTGAGCGGGCAGTGTTACGCAAAGCGAAGCTGACGTCCTCGGGTAGAATTCAGGCGCGCGTGCAGCGTTCCAGACAATCGTCACGCTTGCAGTCAGGCGCTTTTTTTTTGCGAAGCGGGACGTAAATGGCGGGCACAAAAAAAGCACCCGAAGGTGCTTTTATCGTCAGGCCGGTTGCACGTCGTGCAACTCACCCTTCATAAATATTGGCGCGGTCACGTAATTCTTTCCCGGGCTTAAAGTGCGGAACGTACTTACCTTCCAGTTCGACTTTATCACCAGTTTTCGGGTTACGTCCGGTGCGAGGTGCACGATAGTGCAGAGAGAAGCTGCCGAAACCGCGGATTTCAATGCGCTCACCTTGAGCAAGCGTTGAGGCCATATGTTCCAGCATTTCTTTAACAGCATCTTCCACCGCTTTCGCCGGAATGTGAGATTGCTGGCTGGCAAGTCTTTCAATCAATTCTGACTTGGTCATTATTCCTCCGGTTTCCTTCAAGGCAAAAATTAGCTAACAGCTTAAACAAGGGCGGCCGTAGCCGCCCTTTGTGCTTGATTACAGGACGAATCCTGCAATCTGTCAAGTAAACTCGTCACTATTCAGGTTGTTATTACCTGAATGACAAAGATTACTCGCCTTTCGCTGCTTTGAACGCTTCAGCCATGGCGTTGTTGGAGAAGTTCGCGTCTTCCTGCTTGTTCACGGTAGCGATAGCGTCTTTTTCTTCCGCTTCGTCTTTCGCACGTACAGACAGGCTCACTACGCGGTTCTTACGATCCACGCCAGTGAATTTCGCTTCAACTTCGTCGCCAACGCTCAGAACCAGAGTTGCGTCTTCAACGCGGTCACGGGATGCTTCAGAAGCACGCAGGTAACCTTCTACGCCGTCAGCCAGTTCTACGGTTGCGCCTTTCGCGTCAACTGCAGTGACTTTACCAACAACGATAGCGCCTTTCTTGTTCAGAGCAACGTAGTTGTTGAACGGATCTTCCGCCAGCTGTTTAACGCCCAGGGAGATACGCTCACGCTCTGCGTCAACCTGCAGAACAACTGCTGCGATTTCGTCGCCTTTTTTGTATTCACGAACTGCTTCTTCGCCTGCAACGTTCCAGGAGATGTCAGACAGGTGAACCAGGCCGTCGATGCCGCCGTCCAGGCCGATGAAGATACCGAAGTCAGTGATAGACTTGATTTTACCTTCAACACGGTCGCCCTTGTTGTGGGTTTCCGCGAACTGCTGCCATGGGTTAGATTTGCACTGCTTCAGACCCAGGGAGATACGACGACGTTCTTCGTCGATATCCAGAACCATCACTTCCACTACGTCGCCAACGTTAACAACTTTGGACGGGTGGATGTTTTTGTTGGTCCAATCCATTTCGGAAACGTGAACCAGGCCTTCAACGCCTTCTTCGATTTCAACGAAGCAGCCGTAGTCGGTCAGGTTGGTCACGCGACCGGTCAGTTTGGTACCTTCCGGATAACGTTTAGCGATAGCTACCCACGGATCTTCGCCCAGCTGTTTCAGGCCCAGGGATACACGGGTACGCTCGCGGTCGAACTTCAGCACTTTAACAGTGATTTCGTCGCCAACGTTTACGATTTCGCTCGGATGCTTAACGCGTTTCCAGGCCATATCGGTGATGTGCAGCAGGCCGTCAACGCCGCCCAGATCAACGAATGCACCGTAGTCAGTGAGGTTCTTAACGATACCTTTGACTTCCATGCCTTCCTGCAGGTTTTCCAGCAGCTGATCGCGCTCTGCGCTGTTTTCGGATTCGATAACGGCACGACGAGAAACAACAACGTTGTTACGCTTCTGGTCCAGCTTGATGACTTTGAACTCAAGCTCTTTGCCTTCCAGGTGCAGCGTGTCGCGCACCGGACGAACGTCTACCAGGGAACCCGGCAGGAACGCACGAATACCGTTCAGCTCAACAGTGAAGCCACCTTTAACTTTGCCGTTGATAACACCGGTAACAGTTTCAGCGTCTTCGTAAGCTTTTTCCAGCGTGATCCAAGCTTCGTGACGTTTAGCTTTCTCACGGGACAGCAGAGTTTCACCGAAGCCGTCTTCTACTGCATCCAGAGCAACGTCAACTTCGTCACCAACCTGGATTTCCAGCTCGCCCTGGGCGTTTTTGAACTGCTCAGCCGGGATGGCGGACTCAGATTTCAGACCGGCGTCAACCAGTACTACGTCTTTGTCGATAGCAACAACAACACCACGAACGATGGAACCCGGGCGGGTTTCGATTTCTTTTAAGGATTCTTCAAACAGTTGAGCAAAAGATTCAGTCATGTTTAATCTTCAGGTTAATATTAACGTCCACCTGGCTCCGTGCCGGATGGGGTTGTTTCACATACCCGCTGACCATCCATTGCCGCGGGGTACTGCTATAATTCGGAGGCTTCGGCGCGTTACCGGTTAAGGCTTACGCAACGGCCAATTTTTCGCGCGCATATTGTAGCGCTTTTTCAATCACTTGCTCAATGTTTAGTTCGGTTGAATCGAGAACTAATGCATCGGCAGCCGGGACAAGCGGCGCCACGGCGCGATTTCTATCGCGATCGTCACGCTCTTTTATCTCGGACAAAAGACGTTCAAAGTTAACATCAAAGCCCTTTTCCTGCAACTGCCGCATGCGGCGATGCGCTCGCTCATCGGCCGAGGCATCGAGGAAAATTTTCACCGGCGCGTCCGGGAAAACCACCGTGCCCATATCGCGCCCGTCGGCGATAAGCCCTGGCAGTTCACGGAAGGCGCGCTGGCGGCGCAGCAGCGCTTCGCGAACGCGAGGGAAAGCCGCCACCTTCGAGGCAGCGTTCGCGACCTCCTGGGTGCGAATTTCGCCGCTGACATCTTCCCCTTCCAGCACCACTTCCAGGTTGCCGTCAGTAGAAATAAAGCGCACGTCAAGATGGGCAGCCAGGGGCACCAGCGCCTCTTCGGACTCCACGTCAACATGATGATGCAGCGCCGCCAGCGCCAGAACGCGGTAGATCGCGCCTGAATCTAACAGATGCCAGCCCAGCGCTTCCGCCATTGCCTTGCACAACGTACCTTTACCCGCACCGCCAGGCCCATCAATGGTGATTACCGGAATATTCGCCGTCATCTTTTTCTCCTTCAGCAAGGCGCATGGAATATAAACGCCGCGCATTATACGCATCAATACGCCGGAAAGTGAGCATTGCTTGTAAATTACGGACTACAGGAAATGAAAAGCAGAAGTTTTGCGCAATTATAGCGGGCTGACAGGACATCAGCCCGCGGGATGACAAAGTTTTACTCAGGCGAGGGTACTGATCCGCGCCAGTTGCTCAAAATAGTCGGGGAACGTTTTCGCCGTACATTTGGGATCAAGGATAGTCACCGGCGTATCAGACAGCGCCACCAGCGAGAAGCACATCGCCATCCGGTGGTCGTTATAGGTGCCGATTTCAGCAAACTTCAGCGTCGCCGGCGGGGTGATGCGAATATAATCTTCACCCTCTTCCACCTCGGCGCCTACTTTACGCAGTTCTGTCGCCATGGCGAACAGACGGTCCGTCTCCTTGACCCGCCAGTTGTAGATATTGCGCAGCGTGGTAGTGCCTTGCGCGAACAGCGCGGCGGTGGCGATGGTCATCGCGGCGTCCGGAATATGGTTCATATCCATATCGATAGCCTTGAGCTCGCCACGGGTGCAGGCGATGAAATCGTCGCCCCAGGTGACGGTGGCGCCCATTTTTTCCAGTACGTCGGCGAAACGAATGTCGCCCTGTACGCTGCCGCGGCCAATACCGGTGACCTTCACCGTGCCGCCCTTAATGGCGCCAGCGGCGAGGAAATACGAGGCCGATGAAGCATCTCCTTCCACCAGGTAATCCCCCGGTGACTGATACTGTTGCTTGCCGCGCACCACAAAGCGCTGATAAGACTGGTTGTCCACCTCAACCCCGAAGGTTTTCATCAGGTGCAGGGTGATGTCGATATAGGGTTTCGACACCAGATCGCCCTTAATGGCGATAACGGTATCCTGCGGCGCCAGCGGCGCGGCCATCAGCAGCGCGGTCAGGAACTGGCTGGAGACACTGCCGTCAACGTCGACGTTGCCCCCCTGGAACCCCCCGCGCAGGCGCAGCGGCGGATAATTTTCCTGCTCCAGATAGTCGATCTGAGCGCCGCCCTGACGCAGGGCATCCACCAGATGGCCAATCGGGCGCTCTTTCATTCGCGGCTCGCCGGTCAGCACGATATCGTTGCTGCCAAGGCACAGAGCTGCCGCCAGCGGGCGCATCGCGGTACCGGCGTTGCCGAGGAACAGCTCCAGCGCCGCTGCGGCATGCAGCGGGCCGCCGTTGCCGGTCACTTCACAGCGGGTACGGTCAGCAGACAGGGTGTATTGAACCCCCAGCGCACTCAGGGCATTCAGCATATGGCGCACATCGTCGCTGTCCAGCAGGTTGGTCAGCACCGTCGTGCCGCGGGCCAGGGCGGCCAGCAGCAGCGCGCGGTTGGAGACGCTTTTCGAACCAGGCAGGTTCACGGTGCCCTCTACGCGTGCGATGGGTTGTAACGTCAGGGATTCCATCAAACTTCACTCTCAAACAAACAGAATAAAAACCCCGCAGACAGGCCGCGGGGAGGAAGAAAGAAACGGGCGATTAACCGTGGCGGCGTTCGAAGTCCAGCATAAAGTCGGTTAACGCCTTCACGCCGTCCAGCGGCATCGCGTTGTAGATGGAGGCACGCATGCCGCCCACCACCCGGTGGCCCTTCAGCGCGTGCAGCCCGGCGGCAAACGACTCTTCAAGGAACAGTTTATCCAGCGCGCTGTCCGCCAGCTGGAACGGCACGTTCATGCGGGAGCGGTTGGCTTGCGCCACATCGTTACGATAGAAGCCGCTGTTATCGATCACGCCATACAACAGTTCGGCTTTCTGCTGGTTGATCTTGTCCATCGCGGCGACGCCGCCCTGCTGTTTCAGCCACTTAAACACCAGACCGGCCAGATACCAGGCGAACGTCGGCGGCGTGTTAAACATCGAGTCATTCTCGCTTAACACGGTGTAGTCGAGGATTGACGGACAGGCCACGCTGGCTTTACCCAGCAGATCTTCACGCACGATAACCAGCGTCAACCCTGCCGGGCCGATATTCTTCTGCGCGCCAGCGTAGATCACGCCGTAGCGGTTGACGTCAATTTCGCGAGACAGAATAGTGGAGGAGAAATCGGCGGTCACGATGACGTCGTCGCCGAAGTTCGGCGTATCGTCAATCGCGATACCGTCAATGGTTTCGTTCGGGCAGTAGTGCAGATACGCCGCGCCCGGCGTCAGCTGCCACTCGCTCATTGGCTTGACCGCGCGCTTGCCGTCGACGGTGATTTTCGCGTCGATGACGTTAGGCGTGCAGTATTTCTTCGCCTCTTTGACCGCGCTGGCCGCCCAGTAGCCGGCGTCCACATAGTCAGCGACGTTTTTATCGCCGAGGATGTTCAGCGGGATCCCGGCGAACTGGCCGCGGCCGCCGCCATGGCAGAACAACACTTTATAGTTGGAAGGGATGTTCAGCAGAGAACGGAAGTCCTGTTCTGCCTCTTCTGCCACCTGGATGAATTCCTTACCACGGTGACTGATTTCCATGACCGACGTACCCAGACCGTGCCAGTCGCACAGTTCCTGCTGAGCCAGTTTGAGTACTTCCGCCGGCAGCATTGCCGGGCCCGAACTGAAGTTATAGACCTGAGCCATTTCCCCTCACCACGTTGCTATGTTGTTTTGCCCGCGAACCGCCGCGGGCATAAGTTATTCCTGTGGCTATCGGTTTTATCATTCAGTGACACGGTCCGCAATGGCTAAAACTCGCCGACGGCAAAACGCGGCGGCCGTCACACAACAGAATCTATCGGCTTGACGTAATAAAACCGACATATTTGCTGTCAGGTGAGCCGTTTCGCCCGGCTGGCCTTCGACCATTCTGCATTTGCGCAGCGGGGACATATTCGCTTTTCTCCCGCCTGCATCGCCATCACGATGCTGCAGCGTACGCAGGCGTAGATCCCTTCCTGAGGAATAGTGGTATAGCGCGTGGTGCAGTGCGTCGGGAGGATCGACAACCCGGCCCTCACCTCGTCATCGGGATAATAAAACACGCTGATCTGGCCGTTGGTTTCAAGGATCGCCAGCCGCACCTGGCCGAGCTGCTCGACGCTGTTGACCCGCAGCTCCATAAAAAATTCGAATTCGGTCATATTTTCCGCATGCAGTTTCTCCCAGGCCAACTGCCCCTCCTCCACCACCACGATAGGTTTCCCCTCCAGCAGATCCTCCAGCTTTTCGCTATGCCCCATCAGCCACATGATGCCGCGATAAAGCAGCGCCAGCGTGACGAAGACCACCAGCACCGGCAACAGCGGGACATCGTCATAAAACGCCACGTCTCCCGCCGCCGAACCGAGGGTCAAAATAATCAGCACCTCAAACAGCGACATCTGCCGCACGCCGCGCCGTCCGGTAATTTTGAGGAAAATAAAGACCAGAACGAAGGTGTAGAGGCTGCGCAGCGCCACCTCGCCGAGAAATTCCACCGGCACTTTATCGAGCGCCATCCGCTGCCAGTCAAAGGCTTTCATTATCATCTCCCTGAGCATTAAAAGATGTCTCTAAGCATAGCCAGATGATGGAGATAGCACCTGTCAGATAAAAGCCGTATCATTGCGCGCTTTCCGTACGACAAAAGTGATCGCCATGACCCAAACGTTTATTCCCGGCAAAGATGCCGCCCTGGAAGATTCCATCGCTCGCTTCCAGCAAAAATTGCTCGACCTCGGATTTGATATCGAAGAGGCCTCGTGGCTGAACCCGGTGCCGCACGTGTGGTCCGTTCACATTCGCGATAAGGAATGCGCGCTGTGCTTTACTAATGGTAAAGGCGCCACCAAAAAGGCAGCCCTCGCCTCCGCGCTGGGCGAATATTTCGAGCGCCTGTCCACCAACTATTTTTTCGCTGACTTCTGGTTAGGCGACACTATCGCTAATGGCCCGTTCGTTCACTACCCGAACGAAAAGTGGTTCCCGCTGACCGAAGACGACGAGGTCCCGGAAGGCCTGCTGGATGCTCGTCTGCGCGCGTTCTACGATCCGGACGATCAGCTGACGGCCAGCATGCTGGTGGATCTGCAATCCGGTAATGATGAGCGCGGCGTGTGCGGCCTGCCCTTTACCCGCCAGTCCGACGGCGAAACGGTCTATATTCCTATGAATATCGTCGGCAACCTGTATGTCTCCAACGGCATGTCCGCCGGCAACACCCGTAATGAAGCTCGCGTGCAGGGCCTGTCCGAAGTCTTTGAGCGCCACATCAAAAACCGCATCATCGCCGAGAGCATCAGCCTGCCGGAGATCCCGGCGGAGGTCATGGCGCGTTATCCGGGCGTCGTGGAGTCGATCGCCAAACTGGAAGCCGAAGGTTTCCCGATCTTTGCCTATGATGGCTCGCTGGGCGGCAAGTATCCGGTTATCTGCGTCGTGCTGTTTAACCCGGCAAACGGCACCTGCTTCGCCTCTTTCGGCGCCCACCCGGACTTCGGCGTGGCGCTGGAGCGTACGGTCACCGAACTGCTGCAGGGCCGTAGCCTGAAAGATCTCGACGTCTTCACACCGCCGACCTTCGACGATGAAGAGGTCGCCGAGCACGCTAACCTTGAAACCCACTTTATCGACTCTAGCGGACTGATTTCCTGGGATATGTTCAAGCAGGATGCCGACTATCCGTTCGTTGACTGGAGCTTCTCCGGCACAACAGAAGAAGAGTTCGCCACCCTGATGGCCATCTTCAAGGCCGAAGATAAAGAAGTGTATATCGCCGACTACGAGCACCTGGGCGTTTACGCCTGCCGTATCATCGTCCCGGGGATGTCGGATATTTACCCAGCGGAAGATCTGTGGCTGGCGAACAACAGCATGGGCGCTCATCTGCGCGACACCATTCTGTCCCTGCCGGGCAGCGAGTGGGAAAAAGAAGATTACCTGGCGCTGATCGAGCAGATGGACGATGAGGGTCTGGATGATTTCACCCGCGTTCGCGAACTGCTGGGCCTCGCCACCGGCAAAGACAACGGCTGGTATACCCTGCGCGTCGGGGAGCTGAAAGCCATGCTGGCCCTGGCCGGCGGCGATCTGGAGCAGGCGCTGATCTGGACCGAGTGGACCATGGAATTCAACGCTTCGGTCTTCAGCGCCGAACGTGCTAACTACTATCGCTGCCTGCAGACCCTGCTGCTGCTGAGCCAGGAAGAGGAGCGTCAGCCGCTGCAATACCTGAACGCCTTCATCCGTATGTACGGCGCCGAGGCGGTCGAAGCCGCCAGCGCGGCGCTGAGCGGGGAAGCGCCGTTCTATGGCCTCCAGGCTGTCGACAGCGATCTGCAGGCCTTCCCGGCCCATCAGTCTCTACTGAAGGCTTATGAAAAACTGCAGCGGGCGAAGGCAGCGTTCTGGGCAAAATAAGCCCTAAGCGCGCCATCGTGGTTGCCAACAACGGAGCCCAATGTGGCTCCGTTGATTTCACCTGACGAGGTGGCCACTATAGTTTGTAGTTGTAAAGTTAATTAATAGTAAATAACGCGCATATAACATTTACCATTCGTTAATTTTAAATAAAATACTCCATATTAATTAACTCAAGAAATGGCGTGAAAACGAAAAAATTCAACATAATTTATAAATTTTAAAATTTATTTTCCTCATAACATTCAATTACTTAATTCAATAAATCACAAAAACCACACACTAAAAAGGCATATAGTTCCGGTGAGATATGATCTATATCAATTTCCCTTCTATAATGCTTTGTTAGTATCTCACCGCCAACTTATATAAAGAGAGAGTTAGTGTGAAAGCTGACAACCCTTTTGATCTTTTGCTCCCTGCCGCGATGGCGAAAGTCGCCGAAGAAGCAGGTGTCTATAAAGCAACGAAGCATCCGATGAAGACCTTTTATCTGGCGATCACCGCTGGCGTTTTCATCTCCATCGCTTTCGTATTCTATATCACCGCGACCACCGGCACTGCCGCGATGCCTTATGGGATTGCCAAGCTTATCGGTGGGGTCTGTTTTTCCCTGGGTCTGATTCTGTGCGTTATCTGCGGCGCTGACCTCTTTACCTCTACGGTATTGATCGTGGTGGCGAAAGCCAGCGGTCGAATTACCTGGGGGCAACTGGCAAAAAACTGGCTCAACGTCTATTTTGGTAACCTGGTGGGCGCACTGCTGTTTGTGCTGCTGATGTGGTTATCAGGCGAATATATGACTGCCAACGGCGGTTGGGGGCTCAATGTCCTGCAGACCGCTGACCACAAAATGCACCATACTTTTGTGGAGGCCGTGAGCCTGGGTATCCTCGCTAACCTGATGGTTTGTCTCGCCGTATGGATGAGCTATTCCGGTCGTAGCCTGATGGATAAAGCGATGATCATGGTCCTGCCGGTAGCGATGTTCGTTGCCAGCGGCTTTGAGCACAGCATCGCCAACATGTTTATGATCCCGATGGGTATCGTAATCCGCAACTTTGCAAGCCCGGAATTCTGGACCGCAATCGGTTCGACTCCGGAAAGTTTCTCTCACTTGACCGTTATGAACTTCATCACTGATAACCTGATTCCGGTAACTATCGGGAACATTATCGGCGGGGGTCTGCTGGTCGGGTTGACATACTGGGTCATTTACCTGCGTGGCAACGACCATCACTAAGGGTTGTTTCAGGCAGTAAATAAAAAATCCACTTAAGAAGGTAGGTGTTACATGTCCGAGCTTAATGAAAAGTTAGCCACAGCCTGGGAAGGTTTTGCGAAAGGTGACTGGCAGAATGAAGTCAACGTCCGTGACTTTATTCAGAAAAACTACACCCCATATGAAGGCGACGAATCCTTCCTGGCTGGCGCGACTGAAGCGACCACCAAGCTGTGGGACACCGTAATGGAAGGTGTAAAACAGGAAAACCGCACTCACGCGCCTGTTGATTTTGACACTGCCCTGGCTTCCACCATCACCTCTCACGACGCAGGCTATATCGAGAAAGGTCTGGAAAAAATCGTTGGTCTGCAGACCGAAGCGCCGCTGAAACGTGCGATCATCCCGTTTGGTGGTATTAAAATGGTTGAAGGTTCCTGCAAAGCGTACAATCGCGAACTGGACCCGATGCTGAAAAAAATCTTCACCGAGTACCGTAAAACTCACAACCAGGGCGTTTTCGACGTCTATACTCCGGACATCCTGCGCTGCCGTAAATCCGGCGTACTGACCGGTCTGCCGGATGCTTACGGCCGTGGTCGTATCATCGGTGACTACCGTCGCGTTGCGCTGTACGGTATCGACTTCCTGATGAAAGACAAATTCGCCCAGTTCAACTCTCTGCAAGCGAAACTGGAAAGCGGCGAAGATCTGGAAGCGACCATCCGTCTGCGTGAAGAAATCGCTGAACAGCACCGTGCGCTGGGCCAGATCAAAGAGATGGCGGCTAAATATGGCTACGACATCTCCGGTCCGGCAACCACCGCTCAGGAAGCTATCCAGTGGACCTACTTCGGTTACCTGGCTGCCGTGAAATCTCAGAACGGCGCGGCAATGTCCTTCGGTCGTACCTCCAGCTTCCTGGATATCTACATCGAACGTGACCTGCAGGCGGGTAAAATCACCGAGCAAGACGCGCAGGAAATGGTTGACCACCTGGTCATGAAACTGCGTATGGTTCGCTTCCTGCGTACCCCGGAATACGATGAACTGTTCTCCGGCGACCCGATTTGGGCAACGGAATCCATCGGCGGTATGGGCGTTGACGGCCGTACTCTGGTGACCAAAAACAGCTTCCGCTTCCTGAACACCCTGTACACCATGGGGCCGTCTCCGGAGCCGAACATCACTATCCTGTGGTCTGAAAAACTGCCGCTGAGCTTCAAGAAATTCGCGGCTAAAGTGTCCATCGATACCTCTTCTCTGCAGTATGAGAACGATGACCTGATGCGTCCGGACTTCAATAACGACGACTACGCTATCGCATGCTGCGTAAGCCCGATGGTTGTTGGTAAGCAAATGCAGTTCTTCGGTGCTCGCGCCAACCTCGCGAAAACCATGCTGTACGCTATCAACGGCGGCGTGGATGAAAAACTGAAAATGCAGGTGGGTCCGAAATCTGAACCGATCAAAGGCGACGTCCTGAACTTCGACGAAGTCATGGAGCGCATGGATCACTTCATGGACTGGCTGGCTAAACAGTACGTCACTGCGCTGAACATCATCCACTACATGCACGACAAGTACAGCTACGAAGCCTCTCTGATGGCGCTGCACGACCGTGACGTTATCCGCACCATGGCGTGTGGTATCGCGGGTCTGTCCGTTGCTGCTGACTCCCTGTCTGCTATCAAATATGCGAAAGTTAAACCGATTCGTGACGAAGACGGTCTGGCTGTTGACTTCGAAATCGAAGGCGAATATCCGCAGTTTGGTAACAACGATGCTCGCGTCGATGACATGGCCGTTGACCTGGTTGAACGTTTCATGAAGAAAATTCAGAAACTGCACACCTACCGCAACGCGATCCCGACTCAGTCTGTTCTGACCATCACCTCTAACGTGGTATATGGTAAGAAAACCGGTAACACCCCAGACGGTCGTCGCGCTGGCGCGCCGTTCGGACCAGGTGCTAACCCGATGCACGGTCGTGACCAGAAAGGCGCTGTTGCCTCTCTGACCTCCGTAGCGAAACTGCCGTTTGCTTACGCGAAAGATGGTATCTCTTACACCTTCTCTATCGTACCGAACGCACTGGGTAAAGATGACGAAGTTCGTAAGACCAACCTGGCGGGTCTGATGGATGGTTACTTCCACCACGAAGCGTCCATCGAAGGTGGTCAGCACCTGAACGTGAACGTGATGAACCGCGAAATGCTGCTCGACGCGATGGAAAACCCGGAAAAATATCCGCAGCTGACCATCCGCGTATCTGGCTACGCTGTACGTTTTAACTCCCTGACTAAAGAACAGCAGCAGGACGTTATTACCCGTACCTTCACTCAGACCATGTAATTCCCTGTCTGACTGAAAAAGCGTACAATAAAGGCCCCACATCAGTGGGGCCTTTTTAACAAGCAATCCCCGCCCTAGCCTGCTTTGCCAGTTATCTATACTTTGGGTATCTGTCAAAACAGACTCGACACAGCCGCTGAGCTGTGCACCAACACGGCCCCGGATGGGCCACATCTGGAGAAAACACCGCAATGTCAGTTATTGGTCGCATTCACTCCTTTGAATCCTGTGGCACCGTTGATGGCCCGGGCATCCGCTTTATTACCTTTTTCCAGGGCTGCCTGATGCGTTGCCTGTACTGCCATAACCGTGATACATGGGATACCCACGGCGGCAAAGAAATCACCGTTGAAGAGCTAATGAAAGAGGTGGTGACCTATCGTCACTTTATGAATGCTTCCGGCGGCGGCGTCACCGCATCGGGCGGTGAGGCGATCCTGCAGGCGGAGTTTGTTCGCGACTGGTTCCGCGCCTGTAAGAAAGAAGGTATTCATACCTGTCTCGATACCAACGGCTTTGTCCGTCGCTACGATCCGGTTATCGACGAACTGCTGGAGGTAACAGACCTGGTGATGCTGGATCTCAAGCAGATGAATGATGAGATTCACCAGAACCTGGTCGGCGTCTCTAACCATCGTACGCTGGAATTCGCCCAGTATCTGGCGAAGAAGAATATCAATGTCTGGATCCGCTACGTGGTGGTTCCGGGCTGGTCAGACGATGATGACTCCGCACACCGCCTGGGCGAATTTACCCGCGATATGGGCAATGTCGAAAAAATCGAGCTGCTGCCCTACCATGAGCTGGGCAAACACAAATGGGTAGCAATGGGCGAAGAATACAAGCTGGACGGCGTCCATCCGCCGAAGAAAGAGACCATGGAGCGGGTAAAAGGCATCCTTGAGCAGTATGGCCACAAAGTGATGTACTAATCCCGTCCGGGCCGGTGAAGCACCTATGCCGGCCTGCAACGGCGTGGGAAGCCGTGTCCGTCCAGCCATTGCCTTCTCATGCAAAGCGACAGGTTGGTTCTGCAGCAGTAAACATAGGTAATTGAAACGGATGACGCGCAGCATACGCTGCGCGTTACAGGATCAGGCATGCGCCACCGGCGTTGGATGATGCCCGGCTTTGCGCAGCAGGGTCAGCAGATAGATAAACGACACGCTGGCGATCATGATAAACAGCAGGTTATCCGAGAAGTTCTGCATCAGCATCGCCGTCAGCGTCGGGCCCAGCAGGCTGCCGATGGTATAGCTCATCAGCAGCGCCTGGTTCATCGCCACCAGCTGATGGTGCTCCACTTTCTCACAGGCCCAGGCCATCGCCACCGGATACAGCGTAAAACCGGATGCCCCGAGTACAAACAGCGCCGGCGCCATTGCCGCCTGGCTGAGCATCGCCAGACATCCCAGAATCACCACAAAAACCTGCACCCGCAGCACCAGCAGGCGACCGTAGCGGTCTGCCAGCCGCCCTACCGGCCATTGGCCGAGGATCCCCGCGCTCACCATCACCGCCATCCAGAAGCCAATGCCGGCGTCGCTGACGCCCTGATGGTTCAGCCACAGCGGCATCAGGCCATACAGCGAACCGAGGACAATCCCCGAGATAATACAGCCATTGACCCCGTGGCGCGCCTGGCGCAGCTTAAGCATCGGCCAGATCCGTACCGTTTCATGCGGCTCTTCGGCCTGCCCCATAATGCGGGTAAACAGCAGCGGCAGGATCGCCGCCAGCGCCAGGCCCGTCACCCACGGCAGGACGCTCATTAAATCAGTGGGTAGTTTACTGACCATCAGTTGGCCGAGTACGGTACCAACGTAATAAACCATCATGTACGCCGCCAGCAGACGACCGCGGCTGCGAGAAGTGCCGCTGCAGACCAGCGCACTTTCCACTACCACCCAAATCATCGCGCAGCCTACGCCGGCGATAAACCGCCAGCTCAGCCACGTCCAGAAGCCCACGGTGATCCCCAGCCCTACGCAGCCGACGGCAAAGATTAACGACGCGAGATAATAGCTGCGGTTAAACCCCAGGCGCTTGATCACCCAGCCGGCAAGCAACGTACCGGCCAGGTTGCCGGTAAAATAAGATGACCCCACCATGCCGACCTGCCAGGTTGGCATATTTTCATGGGCGAGCCACAGCGGGACGAGCGTATTCAGCACCGCTATCGCCAGGGTCAGTAAAAGCAGGCCACAGAGCAGCATTTGCACTGGCCGGGTGTAGATGGTCATGGGTAAAAACCGTGAGGAATGTTCAGATCGCGAGCGCATCATGCCACCGCTAAAAACATTGTCAATCCACCTGAAATCAGGCCTGACGCGGTTTTGCAGGGCACGATAGAAGTTTTTTATCCACAGAAGGGGGAAAGGTGAGGCAACAAATAATACGCTATTGTTTTTCTTAATTTATTAATAAATCCCGGCGTTAATTTCAGTCGAAAAATTTCATCTATCAACAGCACGTTTTCATCATGCCGGCACGCCTGCGCCGGCATGATGAGGCTGATTAACTGGCGATAGCCATCCCGACGGTCATATGCAGACCATAGAATACGCCGCGGCCAATCATCTCTCCCGCCAGCACCAGAACAAACGCCAGGCCGAGCAGCGAGAGCGCCGGCTTGCGGCCGCGAATCTGCGGCACGCACCAGCAGGCCAGGGCCAGCGCCAGCAGCACCACGCGCCAGGCCATAAGCAGCCCATAATCCGGCACCAGGGCGGAGGCCTGCTGAATTGAGCTGCGGATAGTGGCGAGTTCAATCCCCTGCATCAGGACCACCACAATACTCGCCAGCAGCGCCAGCAAAGTGACCACCGGCAGCAGGCGCATCGCCCAACCGTCGACGCCTGCGACGCGCAGCAGCAGATAGCCCAGCAGCGGGCCGCCGATAAACAGCGTCAGGAAGAAGCTCAGCGGCGTCCAGACGGTATACCAGGTCGGCACCGTGTCGATGGTGTTATAGACCCGCACCATCATCCAGACGAAGATCACCCCCAGCGCCATGGTCACTACCAGCCACAGGCTACGCAGTCCGGCAGGCAGCTTTTTGCACACGGCCAGCAGCCAGCCAATCCCGCCAATGGCGAAGAAGATCGCCCCGCTGGCTATCTCATTACTCAGCGACGAGGCCCCCACGCGATTGAGCGAATTAAAGGCCCGCAGCGGCGAACCGAGGTGCATTGTCGAGGCGATAAACCCAACCCCCATCAATACCCACAGGCCGAACATGCTGCCCACGACGCGCTGCTCCTGCTCACGGGAAAGCTTGCCCGTCATCAGCGCCAGCGCCAGGACGATGAAGCCGCCCGCGACGCACTGGCCGAAGACCGTAAAGATCATCAGCGGCCATTCATGCCATCCGTTTCCCATCTCACACCTCCTTCGGGTTCGCCAGGTAACCAGTGGTATCGCCACACGGCCGGGCATTGGCGTTAGGTTTGATCACGATGCTCGGCCGGGTAAAGTGCGCCGAAGGCAGCGGCGCCACCGCCGCCAGCTGGCCGTGCTTAGCGCGCAGTTCGGCAATCGGCCCGAAATCGAGCGCCCGCAGCGGGCAGGACTCGACGCAGATCGGCTTTTTCCCTTCGGCGACGCGCTCATGACAACCGTCGCACTTAGTCATATGGCCTTTATCGGCGTTATACTGCGGCGCGCCGTACGGACAGGCCATATGGCAGTAACGGCAGCCAATGCAGACCTCTTCGTTGACCACCACAAAACCGTCTTCGCGCTTGTGCATCGCACCGCTCGGGCAGACTTTGGTGCAGGCTGGATCTTCGCAGTGGTTACAGGCGATGGAGAGGTAATAGGCGAACACGTTCTGATTCCAGACGCCGTTATCCTCCTGCCAGTCGCCGCCGGCATATTCATAGATGCGGCGGAAGCTGACCTCCGGGGTCAAATTTTTGTAGTCCTTACAGGCCAGTTCGCAGGTCTTGCAACCGGTGCAACGGGCGGAATCAATAAAAAATCCATACTGAGTTGTCATCGGTTACTCCTTACAGCTTCTCAACCTGGACGAGGTTGGTATGCGACGGGTTGCCCTTCGCCAGCGGCGAGGGGCGCTGGGTGGTCAGCACGTTAATGCTGCCCGCCTGATCCACGCGCGAGGCGTCCGGGTTATACCAGGCCCCTTCCCCCAGCGCGACGACGCCCGGCATCATGCGCGGCGTCACCTTCGCTTCGATATGCACTTCCCCACGGTCGTTGAAGATACGAATGCGATCGCCGTTGGCAATGCCGCGCTGGCGGGCATCGATCGGGTTAATCCACATCTCCTGCCGGCAGGCGGCCTTCAGTACATCGACGTTGCCGTAGGTCGAGTGGACGCGAGATTTATAGTGGAAACCGGTGAGCTGTAGCGGGTATTTTGCCGTCAGCGGATCGTTGTAGTTTTCGAAACCCGGGGTGTAGATCGGCAGCGGATCGATAACATCCCCTTCCGGCAGCTCCCAGGTGGCGGCGATTTTCGCCAGATCCTGCGAGTAAATTTCGATCTTGCCCGAAGGCGTGGTCAGCGGATTAGCCTGCGGATCCTCACGGAAGGCTTTGTAGGCCACATGATGACCTTGCGGATCGCGCTGCTTATAGATGCCCTGCTGACGGAAGGTGTCGAAATCCGGCAGGTCGGGAATCGCTTTGCGCGACTGCTCATACAGATAGCGCATCCAGCCTTCCTGGGTACGGCCTTCGGTAAATTTCTCCTCAACGCCAAGGCGCTTCGCCAGCTCGCTGGTCATCTCATAGATGGTTTTACATTCGAAACGCGGCTTAATGGCCTGGTCGGCAAAGATGACGTAGGACATGTTGCCGCAGGAGGCATCTAGCGCGAAATCCATCTGCTCAGAGGCGGTGCAGTCCGGCAGCAGAATATCGGCGTATTTCGCTGACGAGGTCATATGACAGTCGATGACCACAATCATCTCGCACTTCTTATCGTCCTGCAGGATTTCGTGGGTGCGGTTGATCTCAGAGTGCTGGTTGATCAGGCAGTTGCCCGCATAGTTCCAGATCATTTTGATCGGCACATCGAGCTTATCTTTGCCACGCACCCCATCGCGCAGGGCGGTCATTTCCGGACCACGCTCAATCGCATCGGTCCACATAAACATCGAGATGCTGGTCTGAACCGGATTCTCCAGCGTCGGCATACGTTCAAACGGCAGGCTGTAGGAGCCCTCGCGCGCGCCGCTATTGCCGCCGTTGATCCCGACGTTACCGGTCAGAATGGCGAGCATCGCGATAGCCCGGGTGGCGATTTCGCCGTTGGCATGACGCTGCGGCCCCCAGCCCTGGCTGATATAGGCCGGTTTAGCGGTGGCAATTTCCCGCGCCAGTTTAACAATGCGTTCGCGCGGAATACCGGTAATGGTCGAGGCCCACTCCGGCGTTTTGGCGATACCGTCAGTGCCCTCGCCAAGAATGTAAGCTTTGTAATGACCATTGGCTGGCGCACCGGCGGGCAGCGTTTTCTCGTCGTATCCCACGCAGTATTTATCGAGGAACGGCTGATCGATCAGATTCTCGGTGATCATCACCCACGCCAGACCCGATACCAGCGCCGCATCGGTGCCGGGGCGAATCGGGATCCATTCATCTTCGCGTCCGGCGCCGGTGTCGGTATAGCGCGGATCGATAATGATCATCCGGGCATTGGATTTCTGGCGCGCCTGCTCAAGATAGTAGGTCACCCCGCCGCCGCTCATCCGCGTTTCCCCGGGGTTGTTGCCGAACAGCACTACCAGCTGGCTGTTTTCAATATCCGACGGGCTGTTGCCATCTGCCCAACCGCCGTAGGTGTAATTCAACCCGGCAGCAATCTGCGCGGATGAATAGTCGCCGTAATGATTGAGATACCCGCCGCAGCAGTTCATCAGACGGGCAATCAGGGTTTTCCCCGGCGGCCAGGAGCGGGTCAGCGTGCCACCCAGCGTGCCGGTGCCGTAGTTCAGATAGATGGACTCGTTGCCGTAGTCTTTAATCAGCCGCTGCGTCGTGCTGGCGATGATATCGAAAGCCTCTTCCCAGCTGATTTGCTCGAATTTACCCTCACCGCGTTTACCTACGCGCTTCATGGGGTATTTCAGCCGATCGGGGTTATAAACCCGGCGGCGCATAGAACGTCCGCGCAGGCAGGCGCGCACCTGATGCAGGCCGTCATAGTTATCGTCACCGGTATTATCGGTTTCAACGTATTTAATCGCGCCATCCACCACGTGCATGCGCAGCGGGCAGCGGCTACCGCAGTTGACGGTGCAGGCGCTCCAGACCACCTTCTCACTGGCCGGGGCTGGCGTGTCGGCGGCATGGGCCATACGGGAAAAGGGTAACGTTAGTGCGTTGCTGGCCAGCGCCAGGCCGCCTATTGCCGTGGTTTTCATCAGACCACGGCGGCTTACCTCAGCAGCCAGTAAAGCATCGGGGGCTTTAATTTTCATGGATACTCGCTTTGGTTGCTCACAATAAACTGATAAGCGCTATATAGTCATATATATAATGCTTTGAAATATTATTGGTTTTTTATGCTGATTTAATCCAAAGGGAGTATCACTGCATTCGCGGAAGGGATTATTGCCCGGTATCAATAAGGGTGTAAAAAAAGCGCCCGCAGGCGCTTTTAAGGGAGAAGGTAAAAATTAACCGATATATTCGAGGCCGCGCATATACGGGCGCAGGATTTCCGGGATCTCGATACGGCCATCGGCCTGCTGATAGTTTTCCATCAGCGCCACCAGCGTACGACCAACCGCCAGGCCAGAACCATTCAGGGTATGAACGAGACGGGTCTTCTTGTCGGACTTGCTGCGGCAGCGAGCCTGCATACGACGCGCCTGGAAATCCCAGACGTTAGAGCAGGAAGAGATCTCACGGTAGGTGTTCTGCGCCGGAACCCACACTTCGAGGTCATAGGTTTTGCAGGCGCTGAAGCCCATATCGCCGGTGCACAGCGCGACCTTACGGTACGGCAGGCCCAGCAGCTGCAGCACTTTCTCGGCGTGGCCGGTCATCTCTTCCAGCGCCGCCATGGAGTCTTCCGGACGGACAATCTGCACCATCTCAACTTTATCGAACTGGTGCATACGGATCAGACCGCGGGTGTCGCGACCATAAGACCCCGCTTCGGAACGGAAGCACGGCGTATGGGCGGTCATTTTGATCGGCAGATCGTCTTCATCGATAATTTCATCACGCACCAGGTTGGTCAGCGGCACTTCCGCCGTCGGGATCAGCGCGTAGTTGCTGCTGTCAGCCTCTTCTTCCAGCGGACGAGTATGGAACAGGTCGCCGGCGAATTTCGGCAGCTGGCCGGTGCCATACAGGGTGTCCTGGTTTACCAGGTACGGGACATAGTTTTCGCTATAGCCATGCTGTTCAGTGTGCAGATCCAGCATGAACTGCGCCAGGGCGCGGTGCAGACGGGCCAGCTGGCCTTTCATCACCACGAAGCGCGAACCGGTGAGCTTAACGGCGGCGGCAAAATCCAGCCCGCCGTGCATTTCACCCAGCGTCACGTGATCGCGCACGTCAAAATCGAACTGGCGCGGCGTGCCCCAGCGGCTGACTTCAACGTTGTCGTTTTCGTCACGGCCAACCGGCACGTCATCGTGAGGAATATTCGGGATCGCCAGCGCGATATCGCGGATTTCCGCCAGCAGCGCTTCCAGCTCGGATTTTGCGGCATCCAGCTGTTCGCCGAGTTTGTTCACTTCCAGGCGTAATGGCTCGATGTCTTCCCCGCGCGCTTTCGCCTGGCCAATGGATTTCGATCGGGAGTTGCGCTCCGCCTGCAGGTTTTCAGTTTGCACCTGCAGAACTTTACGACGCTCTTCAAGCGCGCGAAGTTTATCTACATCCAGCTTAAAGCCCCGGCGTGCCAGTTTTTCTGCGACTGCGTCTGGCTCGGTACGCAGCAGATTGGGATCGAGCATGCTTATCCTGTGCTTATCGAATTAAAAAAAGAAAAGTGGCCGCAGGCTACGGCCACGGAAATAGTGTAATAACCTTACCGCAACGCCTCAATTAGCGGTAGCGTTTTATCGGGCTATTTTGATCCTGTTCAGCGAGCCAGGCGAGCTTTTCGCCAATTTTGCCTTCAAGCCCCCGGTTTGTCGGGTGATAATAGCGCGTTTGCGCCATTTCCTGCGGGAAGTACTGCTCGCCGGCGGCGTAGGCGTTAGGTTCGTCATGAGCGTAGCGATACTCCTGCCCGTAGCCCATCTCTTTCATCAGCTTCGTCGGCGCATTGCGCAGATGCACCGGAACGTCATAGTCCGGACGGTCTCGCGCATCGGCCAGCGCCGCTTTAAAGGCGGTGTAGACCGCATTGCTCTTCGGCGCGCAGGCCAGATAGACAATAGCCTGGGCAATCGCCCGTTCGCCTTCCGCCGGCCCGACGCGGGTGAAGCAGTCCCACGCCGAGATGGCCACCTGCATCGCCCGCGGGTCGGCGTTGCCGACGTCTTCCGAGGCAATCGCCAGACAACGGCGGGCAACATACAGCGGATCGCCCCCGGCGGTGATGATCCGCGCGTACCAGTAAAGCGCCGCGTCCGGCGCGCTACCGCGCACCGACTTATGCAGGGCGGAAATCAAATCGTAGAAACGGTCGCCTTTATTATCAAAGCGCGCGCTGCGCTCGCCGGCGATCTCGGTCAGCAGTTCCGCCTTCAGCACCCGCTTGCCCGCATCATCGCTCTCGGCCATATCGGCCATCATTTCCAGGGTATTCAGCGCCCGCCGCGCGTCGCCGTTCACCAGTTCGGCGATGGCCCTGCGGGTCTCATCCGGCAAAACGATATCCTGGCCGCCGTAGCCACGGGTTTTATCGTTCATCGCCTGGTCAAGCACCCGCTCGATATCGTCGGTAGTGAGCGATTTCAGTAAATAGACGCGGGCGCGGGAGAGCAGCGCTGAGTTAAGCTCAAAGGAAGGGTTTTCGGTGGTCGCGCCAATAAAAGTGATAGTGCCATCTTCAATATGCGGCAGAAAGGCATCCTGCTGGCTTTTATTGAAGCGATGCACTTCGTCAACAAACAGAATCGTTCGTCGGCCGGCGTTGCGATTCTGCCGCGCGCGCTCAATGGCCTCGCGGATCTCTTTCACCCCGGAGGTCACCGCCGAGATCCTTTCGACATCGGCGCTGGCATAACGGGCGATAACTTCCGCCAGGGTAGTCTTGCCGGTACCCGGCGGCCCCCAGAGGATCATCGAATGCAGGTGCCCGGCTTCGATCGCCCGCGGCAGGGGTTTGCCCGGCGCCAGCAGGTGCTGCTGGCCAATATACTGCGCTAAATTTTCTGGCCGCATGCGAGCGGCCAGAGGTTGAAACGCGTTGTCGGAAAAATCGAGCGACAGATTGCTCACTTTCGCCTCTACTTACGTTGATCGTCCACCGTCACCCCTTTCGGCGGCGTAAAGGTGAACTTAGATGCGTCGACGGCGCCGTTCTGCTGCGATTTCAGCTGATAGCTGCTGCGCTGATCGTCCTGCTCGACGGCGCTGAACTGATGGATGGTGCCGTCCCGACCGACGTTGATCGTGAACTGCTTCAGGTTGCCGCTGCCGCTTTTCGGCGTCAGCACAAAATCATCGCCGTTTTGTTTGATATTGTACTGCTGCCAGTCGCTGGACTGGTTGCGGGCAATCAGCATAAACGGCGTGTTGCTGGTGGCGTCTTTCAGCCAGGTCGCCGTGGCCTGCTCGACGAACGGGTTATAGAACCACAGGGTTTTACCATCCGAAACGAGGACGCTCTCATCCGGCTGGGTCATATGCCAGTTAAACAGATTCGGGCGTTTTACCCACAGGTCGCCCTGTCCGTCCTGCACGGCGTTACCGCTGCCGTCGGTGACTTTTTGCGTGAAGCTGGCATGGAAGCTGCTCACTTTATCAAGACGGCTTTTTAAGTCACTGGCCGCATCTGCCCAGACCTGGCTGACGACCATACCAGACAGTAATGCGCAGGTGATTGCGAGTTTTTTCATTGTTCTTCCTTAATGTGCGTCACTCCCGACGCGGGAGCCTCTTCTGCCCCTAATGTAGGACCGCCGACGGCGGCGGGACAGAAGAATTGGCTGATTTTGCGCTTATTTACCCAACTTTGCACTCATTCAAAGGGCGGCGGCGCCAGTACTTCGCGGTTACCGTTATGGCCCTGCTCGCTGACAATGCCCTGCGCTTCCATCTGTTCGATGATACGCGCGGCACGGTTATAGCCAATGCGGAACTGGCGCTGCACCCCGGAAATCGACGCTTTACGCTTCTCGGTCACAAAGCTGACCGCCTGATCGAACAGCGGATCCAGCTCTTCACCGCCGTCGAAACCACCGCCGCCGCCTTCGCTTTCGCTGTCGGAGGTAATGCCGTCAACATACTGCGGACGACCGCGGGCTTTCCAGTCCTGAACCACAGCGTGGACTTCCTGGTCGCGAACAAACGCCCCATGGACGCGCACCGGCGTGGTGGAGTTCGGCCCGGAGTAGAGCATATCCCCCATCCCCAGCAGCGATTCCGCACCACCCTGATCGAGAATGGTACGCGAGTCAATTTTACTCGACACGGTAAAGGCGATACGCGTCGGAATGTTGGCCTTAATCAGACCGGTAATGACATCCACCGACGGACGCTGCGTCGCCAGCACCAGGTGGATCCCCGCCGCACGCGCTTTCTGTGCCAGGCGAGCGATCAGCTCTTCCACCTTCTTACCGACGGTCATCATCAGGTCGGCGAATTCGTCCACCAGCACCACTATGTACGGTAGCTTTTCCAGTACCGGGTGCACGGCGTCCATACTGTCGCCTGGCTTCCAGTATGGATCCGGGATCGGACGGCCCATGCGTGCCGCTTCAGCAATCTTCTCGTTATAGCCCGCCAGATTACGTACGCCCAGCGCCGACATTAGCTTGTAGCGACGCTCCATCTCGTTGACGCTCCAGCGCAGCGCATTGGCGGCGTCTTTCATGTCGGTGACCACTTCCGTCAGCAGATGCGGAATACCTTCGTAGACCGACAGCTCGAGCATTTTCGGGTCGATCATAATGAAACGCACATCTTCCGGCTGCGCTTTGTAGAGCATGCTGAGGATCATGGCGTTGACGCCGACTGACTTACCGGAACCGGTGGTACCGGCCACCAGCAGGTGCGGCATTTTCGCCAGATCGGCCACCACCGGATCGCCGGCGATGTCTTTACCCAGCACCACGGTCAGCGGCGACGGGTTATCACGGAACTTGCTGTTGTCGAGCACTTCACGCAGGTAGACGGTCTGGCGCTTTTTATTCGGCAGCTCAAGCCCGACATACGGTTTACCCGGGATCACTTCCACCACGCGCACGGCGACCGTGGACAGCGAACGCGCCAGATCCCGTGACAGGTTAGAGATTCGCGCCGCTTTGACGCCAGGCGCCAGATTCAGTTCGAAGCGGGTGATCACCGGCCCCGGCGAGTAGTTCACCACATCCGCTTTAATGCGGAAATCGGCGAGTCGCGCTTCCACCAGTCGTGCCATCTGCTCAAGAGCAAAGGTATCGACCGGCTCGACTTCACTGGGCGGCGGCGTGAGCAGATCCAGCGACGGCAGCGGAGTTGTCGGCTTTTGCAGCGGTCGACTATCGCCATTGCGCATCAGCAGCGGGTGGATCAGGCTCTCCTGCGGCGCAGGCGCGGCAGGCTGGTGCCCCTGCGGGGCAACCGGCTGTTGCGGCTGCACGGGCTGCTGCGGCACTGGCTGAGGGTTTACCGGCTGGTGCTGCGCAGGTTGATAACCCTGCTGCGGAGCGGCGGCCGGTTGTTGATAGTGCTGGGCTGGCTGCTGCGGCTGTACTTCCGGTGTCGGCGTAAACAGCGGCTCGCTCGGACCCTCATTGACCAGCGTTTTCATCGGCGAGAATTCATAATCCGCCGGCGAGAACGGATTAGCGCCCGGCGGCTGCTCGGAGGCGTAGCGCTGCTGCTGGGTGGCGGCAAACTGGCGCGCCAGCTCCGCTTCCGCCGCGGCATCGGCGTCATCGTCATCAGTCGCGTTATCGTCTTCCCAGCGATGGCCATAGCGCTGCTGTTGAGTGGCGGCGAACTGGCGAGCCAGCTCATCCTGCTCCATAGCATCCGCTTCCTCATCCGAGAGCAGCTCATCATCATAATGGGGGTCGCGCTCGGCCTGCCGCGCGCGCTGTTCAGCTTCCCGCTGCGACGGTAGCTTGATGCCGTAGGAGGCCAGTTCCCGACGCGTCGGGACGCGAACGCGATTTGGCCGCGGTAGTTTTGGACCAATGCCCTCTTTCACCTGGACCCGCGGTCCGCTGGAGGCCGGGCTGAACAATGGCGCTGTCGCTGCGGACGCGGCGGTCGCCGTCTTCGCAGCGGCTGCGCCGCCGCTGGCAGCCGTTGCCTGATGCACTCCTGCCGCCACCGCAGAAACTACGGTTGACTCCACGGGCGGTTTGGACGGCGAGGCGGGCGGCGTCAGCGGTTTGGTGGCGATCGGACTTTCCTGCTCCGGAATAGGCTGATACCAGGAAGCCAGCAGCTCGCGTTCGCGCGCCCGCTTCTCTTCCACTTCCTCGAAATAATAGAGCGGCGGACGTTTCACTTCTTCCTGCACGACCTCAGGCTCTGGCTGCGCGGCAGGTACCGGCGCGGGCTCAGGCTGATACGCCTGCGGCGCAGGCTGACCGGCATGCGGATCGTAAGCCGGCTGCTGATACGGTGCAGGTTCGGGTTGATACCCCTGCGGCGCAGGCTGAGCAACATGTGGATCGTAAACCGGCTGCTGATACGGCGCCGGCTCTGGATGATACCCTTGCGGCGCAGGCTGGACGGCATGCGGATCGTAAACCGGCTGCTGATACGACGCAGGCTCGGGTTGATACCCCTGCGGCGCAGGCTGGACGGCATGCGGATCGTAAACCGGCTGCTGATACTGCACTGGCTCAGGCTGATACCCCTGCGGTGCCGGCTGACCGGCATGCGGATCGTAAGTCGGCTGCTGATACGGCCCAGGCTCGGGTTGATACCCCTGCGGAGCCGGCTGACCGGCATGCGGATCGTAAACCGGCTGCTGATACGGCGCAGGCTCGGGTTGATACCCCTGCGGAGCCGGCTGACCGGCATACGGATCGTAAACCGGCTGCTGATACTGCACTGGCTCAGGCTGATACGCCTGCGGTGCCGGCTGACCGGCATGAGGAGCATAAGCAGGCTGCTGATACGGTGCCGGCTCTGGCTGGTAGGGCTGCGGCGGGTAACCAGCTTCCGGCTGATAAACCGGCGCAGCGCCCTGATGACCAGCCGGTGATTCGGCCCACGGCTGCGGCGCGGCAGTGGCCGCCGCCGCTGCGCCCACCGGCTCAGCGATACTCTGGCCGTTCAGCAACGGATCGTAAGGGTCGAAATCGCCCGGGCGCGCGGCGCTGGCGCCGGAGAACAACACATCATTCTCTGCGGGACGCGCGGCGCTGGCGCCGGAAAACAGTACATCGTCGGCGGCAACAGGCGCACCGCTGGCGCTGTACTGCACTGCCTCTTCCCCGTCATCCATCCGTTTGCCGGAGAAAAGCGCCGCGTCGGTTTTACGCCCCATGGGGTTGGTAAACTTCTCAGCGAGACGTTTACGCCGCGCCAGTGCGCTGCGCAAGATACGGGCGCGACGCGACTCCTGGGGGGTTGCCGCCTCTTCGTCGTCGTACTCTTCATCGTCGTCTTCGTATTCGCCTTCATCGACCCAGGTATCATCCCGACGGGTACGATTGCTGGCAAAGGTGAGCACGGACAGGATGCCGCCGCCCAGTTTTTCCGCAATGCTGACCCACGACCAGCCGGTAAACAGCGTCAGGCCGGCCGCCCAGATGCACAACAGCGCGATGGTGCCGCCGCTGCTGTGCAGCAGCGGTTGCAGGGTGGTGCTCAGCAGGCTGCCAATCACCCCGCCAGAGGCGAAGTACCAGATATCATCGGCGTTAATCGCCGCCAGACCGCAGGAGGTCAGGATCAGGGCTAACGCACCGATGAGGCGCAGAGAAACGGCGAAATAATCAATATATTCGTCATTTTCCTGATGCCGCCAGGCAAACCAGCATCCGCCGATGATGATCACCGGGATGGTGTAGGCCATGACGCCAAAAATGAAAAAGAGGGTATCGGCAAGCCACGCGCCGGGGGGGCCGCCTAAATTATGGATAGGCTCATGCCATGCCGTTTGCGACCAGCTCGGGTCCGAGGGGTTAAAGCTCAGTAATGCCGCCATCAGCCAGATGGCGAAGAGGGAGCAAAGGATGAGCATCGCCTCGAGGAGTCGGCGCCCGCTGCTGAGTTTGGTAAGTTTGACTTCTTTGTCTTCGGTGTATTCCTGGCTCAAGAAAGGCTCTCCAGGTATCAGGCTGTTTCCTGCCTGCTGCTAAAACGGACAACAGCGCCGGGTCTCCCCGGCACTGTTGCTGTATGGATTAACAGGAGTGTAATCAAACTACGTCGAGTTTGCACCTGTTCCGTGTTAGCGCGTCTTAATAACCAGACGATTACTTTGCTTGACTTCTTCCATTACCACATAGGTACGGGTGTCGTTAACGCCCGGCAGGCGCAGCAAGGTCTCGCCCAGTAATTTACGATACGCTGACATATCCGGTACGCGGGTTTTCAACAGATAGTCGAAATCACCGGAAACCAGATGACACTCTTGAATTTCTTCAAGTTTTTGCACTGCGGCGTTAAATTGCTCAAACACATCCGGTGCGCCACGATTCAGAGTAATCTCAACAAATACCAGAAGTGATGCATCCAGATAATGCGGGTTGAGCAGCGCCGTATAGCCCTGAATAAAACCCTGTCTTTCAAGACGACGCACACGCTCAAGGCAAGGCGTCGGAGAAAGTCCCACCCGTTTAGAAAGCTCGACGTTAGAAATTCGCCCATCTTTTTGCAATTCATTCAGGATGTTACGATCAATGCGGTCGAGATCTTTGCCAGGGCGCTTCTTGCTATCTACCATTATTATTGTCTCTCTGTATTCCTTCCCTACTCCTGTTCCGGCTCTGTGCCTTCACTGCCAGAGCCCATCCTGTTATTACCCGTACGACATTGGGTAACCCAGGGGTACGTGAGAAGCCCGTTGCCTGACGGCAGTCACCGACATCACGCATGGCGTCTGTCCACACCATGCGTAGATTTCGTTAACCCGGATAAAAATGGCATTTGCGTGCATGAAAATTCGCCGCACGCCAAATACTGCTTTTCTTCTTCCTTGAATGTTTTCGCAAAAGCACAGGGGATTGTCAAAGCAAAACATCGATTTTTAGTACAAGATGCCAGATATTCATCATCTACCCTGGTTGATTCTCATTTTTTCGTCTTATAATTGTCCCGCCAACAGTAGAAATAGTTATATTCCTTGCCGGGAAAATCGCCAATTCATCGGCCGCTTCTATTGCACACATCGTTAACAAAATCGCTGCGCTCTTTTTTTACGACAACAAATTCCCTACAATCCCAGCCCAATGTATGCCAATTATTATGGGGATCTCATGGGCACAGCCAAACACAGTAAACTGCTTATCCTTGGTTCTGGACCTGCGGGATACACCGCGGCGGTCTATGCCGCACGCGCCAACCTGCAGCCGGTGCTGATCACCGGGATGGAAAAAGGCGGTCAGCTGACCACCACGACGGAAGTGGAAAACTGGCCAGGCGATCCGAACGATTTGACCGGTCCGCTGCTGATGGAGCGCATGCACGAGCATGCCACGAAATTTGAAACCGAGATTATTTTCGACCATATCAGCCGCGTCGATCTGCAAAACCGGCCGTTCCGTCTGACCGGCGACAGCGGCGAATACACCTGTGACGCGTTGATTATTGCCACCGGCGCTTCCGCCCGTTACCTGGGCCTGCCTTCCGAAGAAGCCTTCAAGGGCCGCGGCGTTTCCGCCTGCGCCACCTGTGACGGATTCTTCTATCGCAACCAGAAAGTAGCGGTGATCGGCGGCGGCAACACCGCGGTTGAAGAGGCTCTGTATCTGTCAAACATCGCCTCTGAGGTACACCTCATCCACCGTCGCGATTCCTTCCGTGCGGAAAAAATCCTCATCAAACGTCTGATGGACAAAGTGGAAAGCGGCAACATCGTGCTGCATACCGATCGCACCCTCGAAGAGGTGACCGGCGACCAGATGGGCGTCAGCGGCCTGCGTCTGCGCGATACCAAAAACAGCGACAACGTCGAGTTCCTGGAAGTAGCCGGTCTGTTTGTCGCCATCGGCCACAGCCCGAACACCGCCATCTTTGAAGGTCAGCTGGAGCTGGAGAACGGCTACATCAAAGTGCAGTCCGGTATCCATGGCAATGCGACCCAGACCAGCATCCCGGGCGTGTTCGCCGCCGGCGATGTCATGGACCATATTTATCGTCAGGCTATCACCTCCGCCGGCACCGGCTGCATGGCGGCGCTGGACGCTGAACGTTACCTCGACGGTCTGGCTGACGCCTGCAAATAATCTTTACAAGTCAGTAACAAAGGTAAAGAAGGCGACGAAAAGTCGCCTTTATTTTTGCCGCGATGTAACATTGCCGTGCCCAATATTCCGATAACGACACCTGCAAAGCGCGCAATGAATAAAACCCGTCAACAAGAGTTAACCCGCTGGTTAAAACAGCAAAGCATTATCTCCCGTCGCTGGTTGATGATTTCCCGCCTCCTTGGCGTGGCGAGCGGTCTGCTGATCGTGGCGCAGGCCTGGTTCCTGGCGCGGATCCTGCATCGGATGGTGATGGAGAATATTCCTGCGACCGCCCTGCTGCTGCCGCTAACCCTGCTGGTGCTGACCTTTGTGCTGCGCGCCTGGGTGGTCTGGCTGCGTGAACGGGTCGGCTTTCAGGCCGGGCAGCATATTCGCTATGAAATTCGCCGCCAGGTGCTCGACCGCCTCCAGCAGGCGGGCCCGGCGTGGATCCAGGGCAAACCGGCCGGCAGTTGGGCAACGCTTATCCTCGAGCAGATCGACGATATGCATGACTATTATGCCCGCTACCTGCCGCAAATGACGCTGGCGGCCTGCGTACCGCTGCTGATCGTTATCACTATTTTCCCGATTAACTGGGCCGCCGCGTTGATCCTCCTCGGCACCGCCCCGCTGATCCCGCTTTTCATGGCGCTGGTCGGGATGGGCGCCGCCGATGCCAACCGGCGTAACTTCAAGGCGCTGGCCCGCCTCAGCGGCCACTTCCTCGACCGCCTGCGCGGCATGGAAACCCTGCGTATTTTTCACCGCGGTCAGGCAGAAATCGATAATATTCGCGACGCCTCGCAGGATTTTCGCCAACGCACCATGGAAGTCCTGCGCCTGGCGTTCCTCTCCTCCGGGGTACTGGAATTTTTCACCTCGCTCTCCATTGCGCTGGTAGCGGTTTATTTCGGCTTCTCATACCTTGGCGAGCTGAACTTCGGCCACTATGGGGCGGGCGTCACGCTGATGGCGGGCTTCCTGACGCTGATCCTCGCCCCGGAGTTTTTCCAGCCATTACGTGACCTGGGCACCTTCTACCATGCCAAAGCCCAGGCCGTCGGCGCCGCAGACAGTCTGAAAACGTTTATGGAAACCCCGCTGACCCAGGTGGAGCGTGGCGAAAAAACCTTAAATGACAACGATCTGATTGGCGTGGAAGCGCGCGATCTGCTGATCAAATCTCCCGAAGGGAAAGTCCTCGCCGGGCCGCTGACCTTTTCACTGCCTGCAGGCGCGCGGGTGGTGCTGGTGGGGCAGAGCGGCTCAGGGAAAAGTTCACTGCTGAACACCCTGCTCGGCTTTTTGCCCTATGAGGGTTCGCTGAAGGTCAATGGCGCAGAGCTGCGCGAGCTGGACGCCGATCGCTGGCGTCGCCTGTTAAGCTGGGTGGGGCAGAATCCCCAGCTTCCTGCCGCCACGCTGCGGGAAAATGTGCTGCTGGCGTGGCCGGAAGCCAGCGATGCCCAGCTTCGACTGGCGCTGGACAAGGCCTGGGTGAGCGAGTTTATCGCTCTGCTGCCGGATGGGATCCATACCGCCGTGGGCGATCAGGCGGGCCGTCTGTCGGTCGGCCAGGCGCAGCGTATCGCGGTCGCCCGCGCGCTGTTGGTGCCGTGCCGCCTGCTGCTGCTGGATGAACCCGCCGCCAGCCTCGACGCCCATAGCGAACAACGGGTCATGCAGGCATTGACCCACGCCTCCACCCAGCAAACCACGCTGCTGGTTACCCATCAGCTTGAGGGACTGGCGGACTGGGATGCCGTCTGGGTGATGCAGGACGGACAGATTATCGAACAAGGCGACTACGCCACGCTGGCCCGCGCCGGCGGGGTCTTCTCGGCGCTGCTGGCCCATCGTCAGGAGGAGATTTAAATGCGCGCGCTCTTACCCTATCTGGCACTGTACAAACGCCACAAATGGATGCTGCTGCTCGGCATCGTACTGGCTATTGTGACCCTGCTGGCCAGTATCGGCCTGCTGACGCTCTCCGGCTGGTTTCTCTCCGCCTCTGCGGTAGTGGGCGTCGCCGGGATCTACAGTTTTAACTATATGCTGCCCGCCGCGGGCGTCCGCGGCGCAGCGATTATCCGGACCGCCGGACGCTACTTCGAGCGTCTGGTCAGCCACGACGCCACCTTCCGCGTGCTACAGCACCTGCGCGTCTTCACCTTCAGCAAACTACTCCCCCTCTCTCCGGCGGGGCTGGCGCGCTTTCGCCAGGGTGAACTGCTCAACCGCGTGGTAGCCGACGTCGACACCCTGGATCATCTCTACCTGCGGGTCATTTCGCCGCTGGTCGGCGCGCTGGTGGTGATTGTGGTGGTGACCTGCGGATTAAGCCTGCTCGATGTCACCCTCGCGCTAACGCTCGGCGGTATCATGCTGGTGACCCTGCTGGTTATGCCGCCGCTGTTCTATCGCGCCGGTAAACCGGCCGGAGAGAGTATGACCCAGCTGCGCGGCCAGTATCGGCAACAGCTTACCGCCTGGCTGCAGGGCCAGGCGGAGCTGATGGTGTTTAACGCCAGCGACCGCTATCGCGCGCAAATGGAAAAGACCGAGCTCAGTTGGCAGGAGGCGCAGCGTCGCCAGGCCGAGCTGACCGCGCTTTCGCAGGCGCTGATGCTGTTGATCGGCGGTATCGCCGTGGTGGCCATGCTCTGGCTGGCCTCAGATGGCGTCGGCGGCAACAGTCAGCCCGGGGCGCTGATCGCCCTGTTCGTCTTCTGCGCCCTGGCGGCTTTCGAAGCCCTGGCGCCCGTCACCGGCGCTTTCCAGCATTTAGGTCAGGTGATCGCCTCCGCGCTGCGGATCTCGCAGATCACTGACCAGCAGCCGGAAGTCTCCTTCGTCGAGGGCGAGGCCTGCAAGCCTGCGCAGGTGGCCTTAGATTTCAGGCAGGTCACCTTCCGCTACCCGCAGCAGCCCTCCCCCGCTCTGGAGAACATCTCCCTGCAGATTGCCGCCGGGGAACATATTGCTATTCTTGGCCGAACCGGCTGCGGAAAGTCGACGCTGTTGCAGTTACTCACCCGCGCATGGGATCCGACACAGGGTGAAATATTGCTCAACGATCAGCCGCTGTCCGGGCTCAGCGAAGCCACCCTGCGGCAGTCAATGAGCGTGGTACCGCAGCGCGTGCACCTGTTCAGCGCCACCCTGCGCGACAACCTGCTGCTGGCGGCGCCTGAGGCTGATGACACTCTGCTCTGCGCCACCCTTGAGAAGGTAGGCCTGGAAAAACTGCTGGAAGATGGCGGACTCAACGGCTGGCTGGGCGAAGGCGGACGCCAGCTTTCCGGCGGCGAACTGCGCCGGCTGGCCATTGCCCGCGCGCTGCTCCACGATGCGCCGCTGATGCTGCTGGACGAACCGACAGAAGGTCTGGATGCGGCCACCGAAAGCCAGATCCTGCATCTGCTGGCGGAAGTCTTACGCGAGAAAACCGTGCTGATGGTCACCCACCGCCTGCGAGGCCTGGCGCGTTTTAATCAGATAATAGTCATGGACAACGGCCAGATAATTGAGCAAGGTAGTCACGCGGAGCTGCTCGCTAAACAGGGCCGGTACTTCCAGTTTAAACAGCGTCTGTAGGCTATTATCTAATTTTTGCTGATGCGTATTGAGGTTAAAATGCGTCTGGTTCAGCTCTCCCGGCATTCTATCGCCTTTCCTTCTCCGGAAGGCGCCCTGCGTGAACCTAACGGCCTGCTGGCGCTCGGCGGCGATCTGAGCCCCGCGCGCCTGCTGATGGCCTATCAGCGTGGTATTTTTCCCTGGTTTTCCCCCGGCGACCCGATCCTCTGGTGGTCGCCCGATCCCCGCGCGGTGCTCTGGCCGGAACAGTTCCATCTCAGCCGCAGCATGAAGCGCTTTCATCAGCGTTCGCCCTACCGCGTCACGCTCAATCACGCCTTTGGCGAGGTGATAGAGGGCTGCGCCAGCGATCGTGACGAAGGCACCTGGATAACCAGCAGCATCGTTCGCGCCTACCACCAGCTGCATGAGCTGGGGCATGCCCACTCCATTGAAGTCTGGCAGGAGAATACTCTGGTGGGGGGAATGTACGGCGTGGCACAGGGGGCGCTGTTTTGCGGCGAGTCGATGTTCAGCCGGGCGGAAAATGCCTCCAAAACCGCGCTGCTGTTATTTTGCCAGGACTTTGCGCAGAGCGGCGGTAAATTAATTGACTGTCAGGTGCTGAACAACCATACCGCATCATTAGGCGCGGTGGATATTCCCCGCCGCGATTATCTGGACTATCTGTCAGTATTACGCGGCTACCGTCTGCCCGAGCGATTTTGGGTACCGCGGGTGCTATTTCCGGGCGGACAATAAAATGTTTTCAGCACATTTTGCGTCAGGATGGTATAATTGCGCGGTAGAGTAGCTTCTGCCTGTTGCCCCGCCGCCGTTTGGGAATAATAAGAGTCAGATAACGCCCATCGTTCTGTCACTCCCCTTTACGTTTGCGCCTGTCACGCGGCATGGCCGTGTGTGTCCCGGGCAATGCGCCAAAACTACTTCGGCGATTCATACCCGTCATATTTCCATTGCCGGCGTGCTGACTGCGCGCCTTGCGGCAAGGTGAATGATTCAGGGTAGACACGTAAAACTTTACTTACATGATGAACTTCGGCATTATCTTGCCGGTTCAAAACTACGGTAGTGATACCCCAGAGGACTAGATGGCCAAAGAAGACAATATTGAAATGCAGGGCACCGTACTTGAAACGTTGCCTAACACTATGTTCCGCGTAGAACTGGAAAACGGTCACGTGGTAACCGCGCATATCTCCGGTAAAATGCGTAAAAACTACATCCGCATTCTGACGGGCGACAAAGTGACTGTTGAGCTGACCCCGTACGACCTGAGCAAAGGCCGCATTGTCTTCCGTAGTCGCTGATTGTTTTCGCCCTTAAGGCGTCAGATGCTGAAGGCCGGGATAATTCCCGGTCTTTTCATTTCTACCGCCAGCAGGCAAAAAAAAACCGGCCCCTGGCCGGTTTTTTACATTGAAGATATCGCCTTAATGGGCGGCTTCCGGTTTGTGCTTCGGCGCGCTCTGGAAGTCGTAGGTCAGCGTATTTTTCGCGCTGTCCAGAGTGACCGTCACCTGCCCGCCGTCGACCAGCGAGCCAAACAGCAGCTCGTTCGCCAGCGGTTTTTTCAGGTTGTCCTGAATGACGCGTCCCATTGGACGTGCCCCCATTGCCCGGTCGTAGCCTTTTTCCGCCAGCCAGTCGCGCGCTTCCTGGCTGACTTCCAGGGAGACGCCTTTCTGATCCAGTTGAACCTGCAGCTCGACGATAAACTTGTCGACAACCTGATGGATCACCGTGGTGGAGAGGTGATCGAACCAGATGATGTTGTCGAGACGGTTACGGAACTCCGGCGTAAAGATCTTCTTGATCTCATCCATTGCGTCCGGACTGTTATCCTGCTGGATAAGGCCAATCGATTTACGCTCGGTTTCCCGCACCCCGGCGTTGGTGGTCATCACCAGCACCACGTTGCGGAAGTCCGCTTTACGTCCGTTGTTATCGGTCAGCGTGCCGTTGTCCATCACCTGCAGCAGCAGGTTGAACACGTCCGGATGCGCTTTTTCGATCTCATCGAGCAGCAGCACCGCATGCGGATGTTTAATCACCGCATCGGTCAGCAGCCCGCCCTGGTCGAAGCCGACGTAGCCCGGAGGCGCCCCGATTAAACGACTGACGGTATGACGTTCCATATATTCGGACATATCAAAACGCAGCAGCTCAATACCCAGCGCCTTCGCCAGCTGCACGGTCACTTCGGTTTTCCCCACCCCGGTCGGCCCGGCGAACAGGAATGAACCCACCGGCTTGTGCTCATGGCCCAGCCCGGCGCGCGCCATCTTGATGGCTTCCGTCAGCGCCTCGATGGCCTTATCCTGACCAAAGACCAACATTTTCAGTCGATCGCCAAGGTTTTTCAGCGTATCGCGATCGCTGCGGGAGACGCTCTTCTCTGGGATCCGCGCAATGCGCGCCACCACGGACTCGATATCCGCCACATTGACCGTTTTCTTACGCTTGCTGACCGGCATTAAGCGCGCCCGCGCCCCCGCCTCGTCAATCACGTCAATCGCCTTATCCGGCAGATGGCGATCGTTAATGTATTTCACCGCCAGCTCAACCGCCGCACGCACCGCCTTGGCGGTATAACGCACATCGTGGTGCGCTTCGTACTTCGGCTTCAGGCCGTTGATAATCTGGACGGTCTCTTCCACCGACGGTTCGGTAATATCGATTTTCTGGAAACGGCGGGCCAGCGCACGATCTTTTTCAAAGATGTTGCTGAACTCCTGGTAAGTGGTGGAGCCAATCACCCGGATCTTGCCGCTGGAAAGCAGCGGTTTGATCAGGTTAGCCGCATCGACCTGGCCGCCAGACGCCGCTCCCGCACCGATGATGGTGTGGATTTCATCAATAAACAGGATGCTGTTGGTATCCTGCTCCAGCTGTTTCAGCAACGCTTTAAAGCGTTTTTCAAAATCGCCACGGTATTTCGTCCCGGCCAGCAGAGAACCAATATCAAGCGAGTAGATGGTGCAGTCAGCCATGACTTCCGGCACATCGCCCTGCACAATACGCCAGGCAAGGCCTTCGGCGATGGCGGTTTTACCGACGCCGGATTCCCCCACCAGCAGCGGGTTATTTTTACGCCGACGGCACAGCACCTGAATGGCGCGCTCCAGCTCTTTTTCACGGCCGATCAGGGGATCGATGCCGCCAACGCGAGCAAGCTGATTGAGGTTGGTGGTGAAGTTTTCCATACGTTCCTCCCCGCCGGCTTGCTCTTCATTGCCAGGCTGGCTTCCGCTGTTATCGGAAGACTGGCTCGGCTCATCTTTGCGTGTACCATGAGAAATGAAGTTCACCACATCGAGTCGGCTCACTTCATGTTTACGCAGCAGGTAGGCGGCCTGCGACTCCTGCTCGCTGAAAATGGCCACCAGCACGTTGGCGCCGGTCACTTCGCTGCGGCCAGAAGATTGCACGTGGAAAACGGCGCGCTGCAGCACACGCTGGAAGCTCAGCGTCGGCTGGGTGTCGCGCTCTTCTTCCGTGGCTGGCAGGACGGGTGTGGTTTGTTCGATGAAGGCTTCAAGTTCCTGACGCAATGCCACCAGGTCCACTGAACACGCTTCCAGGGCCTCACGGGCCGAGGGATTGCTTAGCAGAGCCAGCAGCAAGTGCTCGACGGTCATAAACTCATGACGGTGCTCGCGCGCTCTGGCGAAAGCCATATTTAAACTGAGTTCCAGTTCTTGATTGAGCATAGGCACCTCCCCCAATTTTCATGCCTGAATTCAGGCTTTTTCCAGCGTACACAGCAATGGATGCTCGTTCTCCCTCGCGTACTGATTCACCATAGCGACTTTGGTCTCCGCCACTTCCGCGGTAAACACGCCACAAATCGCCTTACCTTCATAGTGAACCGTGAGCATCAGTTGCGTTGCACGTTCAACATCATAAGAAAAGAATTTTTGTAACACGTCAATAACAAACTCCATTGGAGTGTAGTCATCATTGACCAATATCACTTTATACATAGATGGCGGTTTAATCGCATCACGAACTTCGTCGTCAACCAGGTGCTCGAAGTCCAGCCAATCTCTCTTACTCATCGTCAGTGTTCATCATCGGTTGCTGTTGCCAACAGGCGGAGGCCTGTCGATGACCAGAGGTTATGCTCATCACAAATCTACAACAGATCATAGATAACTATCATCTATCGCTTCTATCCGCGACGGCTGTCACATTCCCCGGCAATAGCGTTAACTGCTTCAAATTTTGACGCATTTTTCGCCGTTCCCCCTCCTCAATCGCTTGACGCGTTTTCGTATTTCTCTAAATTGTAGTGGCGAGAGTTGGCGAGCAATTGAACAACTCGTCACTCCACCACCGGTTCATTCCATCTTACTAATAAAGATTTACGAAGGATGTCGAAGTATGGAAATGGGTACTGTTAAGTGGTTCAACAATGCCAAAGGGTTCGGTTTTATCTGCCCTGAGGGCGGCGGCGAAGACATTTTCGCCCATTACTCCACCATCCAGATGGATGGTTACAGAACGCTAAAAGCCGGACAAGCCGTTCGGTTTGATGTTCACCAGGGGCCAAAAGGCAACCACGCCAGCGTGATCGTCCCTGTGGAAGCGGAAACGGCTGCATAACTCTTTTGCTTCATTGTGTACATCCTGCTAATAAAATGCCAGTCCTTCTGACTGGCATTTTTATTTCTCATCCCGACTACTCCCGCGCCAGGGCATCCACCGGATCGAGCCGCGCCGCATTGCGCGCCGGCAGCCAGCCAAACAGCACCCCGGTTAACGTCGAACAGAGAAACGCCGTCACCAGCGCCAGCGGCGAAAAACCGATCTCCCAGCCCGGGAGAAACAGTTGCAGAATAAACGCGATCATCAGCGACAACGTCACCCCCAGCGCACCGCCGACCAGGCAAACCAGCACCGCCTCGATGAGAAACTGCTGCAGCACATCGCTGGCCCGCGCGCCAACCGCCATGCGGATGCCGATCTCCCGCGTCCGTTCGGTCACCGACACCAGCATAATATTCATTACGCCAATCCCGCCGACCACCAGGGCAATCACCGCCACTAATGTCAGGAACAGCTGTAAGGTATGTGTGGTCCTTTCGGCGGTTTTCAAGATGCTGTCCATATTCCAGGTGAAGACATCTTTTTTACCATGCCGCAGCTCCAGCAAACGCAGCAGCTGTTTTTCAGCAGTGTCGCTGTCATAGCCTTCATGAACCCGGACGGTGATCGAGTTCAGCCACGACTGGCCCATCACTCTTCCCGCCATGGTGGTGTAAGGCAACCAGACGCGGAGAATTTTACTGCTGCCGAACATCGACTGCTTTTCATCCGCAACGCCAATCACCGTGGCCGGCATATTACCCACCAGGATCACCTCGCCCACCACTTTCGCTTTATTGGGAAACAGCTGGCGACGAGTATTGCTGTCGAGCACCACCACCTGCGCCCGGCTGTTGAGCTGCAGTTCATTAAAGGTATTGCCCTCGCTGAAGGTCATGCCGTAAACATTAAAGTACTGCGGCCCGACCCCTTCCGCGCTGGCGGCAACGTCAATATTGTTGGCGCGCAGGCGCAGGCTTTTTGACACCGCCGGCGTAGCGGAACGCACCCACGGCTGTTTCTGGATCGCCAGCAAGTCGTCATACTTCAGCGCCTGTTGATAGCGCGGGTCGTCATCGCCAAAATCCTTGCCAGGGTAGACGTCAATGGTATTGGTGCCTATCGCGCGAATATCTGCCAGCACCATCTGCTTGGCGGCATCGCCCACCACGACGATCGACACCACCGAGGCAATCCCAATAATAATGCCGAGCATGGTCAGCAGGGTGCGCATTTTATTCGCCGCCATCGCCCGCCAGGCCATGACCAGCGCCTCGCGAAAGCCGCTGGTGAACTGACGCCACGCCGAGGGCTCCTCCTGCTGACGGGCGCGCAGCCCACCGCCCTGGCGGCTGGCGGGCGGGTTGCGGACGATTTCGCCATCGCGGATCTCGACGATCCGCTCCGCCTGAGCGGCGACCTGCGGATCGTGAGTCACAATGATGACAGTGTGCCCCTGCGCTTTCAGCTGGTGCAGGATCGCCATCACCTCTTCGCCGGAATGGCTGTCCAGCGCGCCGGTGGGCTCATCGGCGAGGATCACTTCCCCACCGTTCATCAGGGCGCGGGCGATACTGACCCGCTGCTGTTGGCCGCCGGACAGCTGCGACGGCTGATAGTCGGCGCGATCGCCAAGCCCCAGGCGCGCCAGCAGCTCATGCGCGCGCGCCAGGCGCGCCCGCCGTTCACTGCCGGCATACACCGCCGGCACTTCGACGTTCTGCGCGGCGGTCAGATGCGAAAGCAGGTGATAGCGTTGAAAGATAAAACCAAAGTGCTCCCGCCGCAGACGGGCCAGCGCATCGCCATCCAGCTGCGCAATATCGGTTCCCGCCACCCGATAGGTGCCGCTGGTGGGTTTATCGAGGCAGCCAAGGATGTTCATCAGCGTTGATTTACCCGAGCCGGAGGCGCCGACGATCGCCACCATCTCCCCGGCATGGATACTGAGGGTGATCCCCTTGAGGACCTCAACGCTGCCGTCGCCGGAAGGATAGCTGCGACGAATATCACGCAGCTCGAGCAGGGCCGTCATTTTGCCGCCCCGCTCGCGCTCTCGCCGACGATCACCTCATCCCCCTCTTCAAGTCCCTGCACCACCGCGACGTCGGTATCATTGCGCGCGCCAATGACAATCTCACGCTCTTTGACCTCGCCGGTACGCAACAGCCGGACGTGGTAGCGGTTATCACCGACCGCATCACCCAGGGCGCTCAGCGGGATGGTGATCACGTTCTTCACCTCGGCCAGTTGGATATGCACCTGCGCGGTCATGTCGAGGCGCAGAATTCCCTGCGGGTTCGGGACCTCGAAGCGGGCATAATAGAAGATGGCGTCGTTGACTTTTTCCGGCGTCGGCAGAATGTCCTTCAGCTTGCCTTCATAGCGAGTTAGCGGGTCGCCCAGCACGGTAAACCACGCCTTTTGTCCCGGTCTGAGGTGGATGACATCCGCTTCGGAGACCTGCGCTTTCACCAGCATGGTGCTGAGGTCCGCCAGGGTCAGAATGTTCGGCGCCTGCTGGGCAGCGATCACCGTCTGTCCCTGCAGGGTAGTAATTTGCGTCACTTCACCAGCCATCGGCGCCAGGATCCGCGTGTAGTCGAGGTTGGTCTTCGCCGTGTCGAGCGTTGCCTGGTTGCGCTTAATTTGCGCTTCAATGGTGCCGATTTGCGCCTGTTTCACCGCCAGGTCGGTGGCCGCGGTATCGAGGTCTTGTCGCGAGACCAGCTGGCGCTGCGCCAGCTGCTGCTGACGGGCCAGGGTCACCTGCGCCAGCTTACTCTCCGCGCGCGCCTGATTGAGCTGGGCGCGCAGCTCCATCAACGTCGCCTCCACCTCTTTGATCTGGTTTTGCGCCTGCTCAGGATCGATAATCCCCAGCAGTTGGTCCTTTTTGACCTTATCGCCGATATTCACGTGCAGCGTCTTCAGCTGTCCGCTGACCTGGGCGCCGACGTCAACTTTTCGCAGGGCATCCAGCTTGCCGGTGGCCAGCACGCTCTGCTGGAGATCGCCTCTGCGCACCACCAGCGTCTGGTAGTGCGGTAGCGGCGCATTGAGAATCCGCCATCCCCAGACAGCCAGACCCAGCACAACGATCGCCAACAGCCACCAGACGGTCCTGCGTTTTCCCTTCACTTTCATATTCCGATTCCTGCTGTTTCCCTGCCGCTCCAGGCGGTGATTCTATCGAAACCCGTCGGCAACAGGACACCCATTTTTCGCGCCAATGATGTTTTGTTTAGCTGCCGGAGAGCTTTGCGCCGCCGAAATTCCCGACGGCGAAGAGATTAATCAGCGCGACCGCGGGCCAGCCACAGTACCCGCGAGAACATTTTTTTCAGCAGCGTCGGCACAGCGTCCACCCCACGGCGGCCGGCTTCCATTGCCACCTCAATCGCCAGGTCCGGCTTGGATGAGCGATGGATGGCCTTGGTGATCACCCGCCGCATATTCATGGGTACATTATCCGGGATCTGCGCCACCCGGTGGTAAACGTCATCAAATCCCTGACGATACATAAAGTGTTCCATATCCAGCGCCGGCAGAGCGGTCAGATGGTCGCGCTCCAGCTCGCGATCGTTATTCAGCAGACCGCGTACGGTCGCGGCATATTTTTTCCCTGCCTCATCGCCATCCACCAGCACGTGCCACTGGATCCCCATCCGGCGGGCGAATTTGATCAATGGCTTCAGGCCCGACTGGGCGAATTCAATCACTTTCACCCCTTCAGCATCAAAATGATGGCCGCACTGGCGGGCCAGCTCGTTGATAACCCAGGTTTCCGTCTCCCCCTCCACCAGTAGCCAACAGCGGGCGAAGAGCGATGAGGCGCGATTGAAGCGGATGTGAAAGGCAATGCGTCGACTCTCTTCGGCATTCATTCCGCCCGGCCCCAGCCGCCATGCCGACACCCGCGACGATTCACGCACCAGCCGACAAACCTGCTCCACCGGCGTCAGGGACAGCAGCTCTCCGGAGTTGGTGGTGGTCACACGCTGCAATGGCAGCAAATTCAGCAGATGCCAGGCGACGGAGAGCATGATCGGGTGCAGGCGGGTCTCGGGATCCTCAATCAACAGCAGCGGCCGCGCGTCGCGATCGAGGCGCACCGTCCCTTTCGCCTGCAGCAGGGTAGCAAACAGCCCCAGCAGGATCACCCGATGGCTGCGCCCGCCGGGCTTGTCGATCATGCGGTTGATAATATCCAGGTAACGCCAGCTACGCTGCTCATCATGGGAACGTCGACGCATCAGGCGATGTCGCGTCTGGGCGCTGCTTTGCTCGGCAAAGTAATGCTCCAGCAGTTGCACCATGGCCGACAACCCCTGACGGATCTGACCGTCGGATAAATTTTGCGGATGGCTGACCAGCTCTCTGGAGAGAAAATCCAGCTGGCGGGCAGTGATCTCTATCTGCGGCGAGTGCGGTACCGTCCCGTTATGAATGCGCCGCATAAAGCGCGCGTCGCGCAAGCGCAGCACCGGCATCAAACGCACCAGGTGTCTGGCCAGCTCATCGATATCCTCCAGCGCCAGCGCTTCGCCTTCGCCATCGATAAAACTGCGCAGGGTCATCACGCTATCGTCATCGGCGAGTTCGCCTTCCAGGCGGTAGAACACCCGGTGATACCCGTCATCACAGGGCACCCAACAGCGCTGAAGCGGACGGAAACGCCGCACCCGATGGCGCCCCGGCTCGGTTTCACGAAAGGTCAGAATAATATGCAAATGGTGCTCGCGCCCCTGGATGTCGCCTGCGGGAAACCAGAAGTCATCGCGGACAAAGTGATAAAGATCGAACTCTGGCGACAAAAGCAGGGTCAGCGCATCAAGCAGACTGGACTTCCCCCACGCGTTCTCCCCGATCAGGACGTTATTTTGCTCCAGCATCAACGACAGACGATTGATACCGCGAAAACCGACGATTTCTACGCGCTCAAGAAGCATATCCCCTCCGCTACACCACCACTCTCCTTCAGTAATCAACAGTATAGCGAGGGCGGCGGCAAGATGACACTCCGCTTAATCACCTCTGCGCATCCTATTCAGGAGATTAAATATATTCATAAAATTACGCACTTATCGTCTATTAACGGCTATTGATTATTCATCAAACAAAATAGTTTTATTTCAGACGTTATGTTCTACACTATTGATAATCTTGGATGGATATAGGAAGAGTTAAACTGGCAAACGCAATCCCTTCACCTTGCCCTAAATCAAATAATATCAATATATTTAACTGGCTCTGGGATGGCGATTATCTCTAGAATAACGCCGCTTTATTTTTATCGTCGTCCCTTATCACGATAAATAAAGACCGGCACGGTCCGCTCGTGCGCGTATACATTTAAATTGAGGTGGTTATGTTCAGAAAATTAGCAGCCGAATGCTTCGGCACCTTCTGGCTTGTATTTGGCGGCTGCGGTAGCGCCGTACTTGCCGCAGCATTTCCCGAGTTGGGTATCGGTTTTGCCGGCGTGGCGCTGGCATTTGGTTTAACCGTATTAACCATGGCGTATGCGGTTGGCCATATTTCCGGCGGTCATTTCAACCCGGCGGTAACCTTAGGCCTGTGGGCCGGTGGTCGTTTCCCGGCGAAAGAGGTCATTGGCTATATTATCGCCCAGGTGGTCGGCGGAATTATTGCCGCCGCGGTGCTGTACGTGGTGGCCAGCGGTAAAGCCGGCTTTGATGCCGCCGCCAGCGGCTTTGCCTCTAACGGCTATGGCGAACACTCCCCGGGCGGCTTCTCTATGCTGTCGGCTATCGTTATTGAAATCGTACTGACCTGCGGCTTCCTGCTGGTTATCCATGGCGCTACCGATAAACACGCGCCTGCGGGCTTCGCGCCGATCGCTATCGGCCTGGCGCTGACTCTCATCCATTTAATCAGCATTCCGGTCACCAACACTTCCGTCAACCCGGCGCGCAGCACCGCGGTGGCGATTTTCCAGGGAGGCTGGGCGCTGCAGCAGCTGTGGCTGTTCTGGGTCATGCCGATCGTCGGCGGGATCCTCGGCGGCGTGCTGTACCGCACTCTGCTGGAAAAACGCGATTAATCCTTTCTAAAGCCCGGGTCTCCGGGCTTTTTCTTTCTGGCGATAGCTTTACTCGGCCCGGCTATTTGGGTAGTGTCATGAGCGCTATTCTCATCATGCAAGGGCTGCATCGTTCATGTTCTCGGGACTGTTCATCATTCTGTTGCCGCTGGTCGTCGGCTATTTACTGCCTCTTCGTCACTCCTCTGCGCTAAAACTGATTCACCGGATGCTGAGCTGGATTGTCTATGTGATCCTCTTTTTTATGGGTATCAGCCTGGCGTTTCTCGACAATCTGGCCAGCAATCTGCTGGCGATATTGCATTACGCCGCGGTGAGCGTGGTCATCATTTTACTGTGTAATATTACCGCTCTGCTGTGGCTGGAAAGAAAAATGCCCTGGCGCAGTCTGCATCGTCAGGAGAAATTACCCTCGCGCCTGGCCATGGCCCTGGAATCACTCCAGCTGTGCGGGGTGGTGGTCCTCGGTTTTTTGCTTGGCCTGACCGGCCTGCCTTTTTTACAACACGCCACCGAAGCCAGCGAATATACGCTGATCTTTCTCCTGTTCCTCGTCGGTATTCAATTACGCAATAATGGAATGAGTCTGCGACAAATAGTCCTTAACCGCCGGGGAATGATCGTCGCCGTGGTGGTCACGATCAGTTCATTACTCGGCGGCATCCTCAACGCCTTTATTCTGGATTTGCCGCTAAAGACCGGTCTGGCGATGGCCAGCGGCTTCGGCTGGTATTCACTCTCCGGTATTTTACTGACCGAATCCTTTGGCCCGGTAATCGGCAGCGCGGCGTTCTTCAACGACCTGTGCCGCGAGCTGCTGGCCATCATGTTAATTCCGGGCCTGATTCGCCGAAGCCGCTCCACGGCGCTGGGTCTGTGCGGCGCCACCTCCATGGACTTCACCTTACCGGTGCTGCAGCGTTCCGGCGGCGTGGAGATCGTCCCTGCCGCCATCGTACACGGTTTTCTGCTGAGCCTGCTGGTCCCGATCCTGATCGCCTTTTTTGCCGCCTGAGTAGGCGCTGGCGGCAGACTTCCTGCCGCCAATTTTGCGCTAAATCAATCTCCCTTTAAGTTGTATCAGAAATACCTTTTCTCCTCACGCGCTCGGGCATAACCTTAAACATGTATATCAAATATAACTTTAAAGGTGTGACCATGTTTTGTGTGCAATGTGAACAAACCATTCGTACCCCGGCCGGCAACGGCTGCTCTTACGCGCAGGGGATGTGCGGTAAAACAGCGGAAACCTCCGATCTACAGGATCTGCTGATTGCGTCACTGCAAGGCCTCTCCGCCTGGGCGCTAAAGGCCCGCGAATATGGCATTATCGATCATGAGGTCGACAGCTTCGCCCCCCGCGCCTTCTTCTCTACGCTAACTAACGTCAATTTCGATTCTCCGCGCATCGTCGGCTATGCCCGTCAGGCGATTGCCCTGCGTGAGACGCTGAAAGCGCAGTGCCTGGACCTTGATGCCAGCGCCAAAGTTGACAGCCCGGTGGCCGACCTGCAGCTGGTCGGCGACGATCTGGGTGACCTGCAGCGTCAGGCGGCAGACTATGCCCCGAATAAAGATAAAGCCGCTATCGGCGAGAATATCCTCGGCCTGCGCTTGCTGTGCCTGTATGGTCTGAAAGGCGCTGCGGCTTATATGGAACACGCCCACGTGCTCGGCCAGTACGACAACGCCATTTATGCCCAGTACCACAAGATCATGGCCTGGCTGGGCACCTGGCCTGCGGATATGAATGCGCTGCTCGAATGTTCGATGGAAATCGGCCAGATGAACTTCAAAGTGATGAGCATCCTTGACGCCGGCGAAACCACCAAATATGGCCACCCAACGCCGACTCAGGTCAACGTAAAAGCCACCGCAGGTAAATGTATCCTGATCTCTGGCCACGACCTGAAAGATCTCTACAACCTGCTGGAGCAGACGGAAGGCACCGGCGTCAACGTCTATACCCACGGCGAAATGCTGCCGGCGCACGGCTATCCGGAGCTGCGTAAATTCAAACATCTGATTGGCAACTACGGCAGCGGCTGGCAAAACCAGCAGGTGGAGTTCGCCCGCTTCCCGGGCCCCATCGTGATGACCTCTAACTGCATCATCGATCCCACCGTCGGCGCTTACGACGATCGCATCTGGACTCGCAGCATCGTCGGCTGGCCGGGCGTGAACCACCTGGAAGGTGAAGACTTCTCCCCGGTCATTGCCCAGGCGCAGCAGATGGCGGGCTTCCCGTACAACGAAATCCCGCATCTGATCACCGTCGGCTTTGGCCGTCAGACCCTGCTCGGCGCGGCGGATACGCTGATCGATCTGGTCAGCCGTGAAAAACTGCGCCATATCTTCCTCGTCGGCGGCTGTGACGGCGCGCGCGGGGAACGTAACTATTTCACCGATTTTGCCACCAGCGTGCCGGACGACTGCCTGATCCTGACGCTGGCCTGCGGTAAATACCGCTTTAACAAGCTGGATTTCGGCGATATCGAAGGTCTGCCGCGTCTGGTCGACGCTGGTCAGTGTAATGATGCCTATTCGGCGATTATTCTGGCGGTCACGCTGGCGGAAAAACTGGGCTGCGGCGTCAACGATCTGCCGCTGTCGCTGGTGCTCTCCTGGTTCGAACAGAAAGCGATTGTCATCCTGCTGACGCTGCTGTCTCTCGGCGTGAAAAATATCGTCACCGGCCCGACGGCGCCGGGCTTCTTCACTCCGGATCTGCTGGCTATCCTCAATGAGAAGTTTGGTCTGCGCTCCGTGACCACCGTGGAACAAGATATGCAGCAGCTGCTGAGCGCGTAAGGAGTCCCTGATGACCATGCCAACTTCGCAATGCCCATGGCGGATGCAGGTTCACCACATTCACCAGGAAACCCCTGACGTGTGGACCCTTTCGCTGCTGTGCCACGATTACTATCCGTATCGCGCCGGGCAGTACGCCCTGGTCAGCGTGCGTGATTCCGCGGAAACGCTGCGCGCCTACACCCTCTCCTCCACGCCGGGGGTCAGCGAGTATATTACGCTGACCGTTCGCCGCATTAACGAGGGCGCGGGTTCACAATGGTTAACCCACGAGGTCAAACGCGGCGATTATCTTTGGCTGTCCGATGCGATGGGCGAGTTTATCTGCGACGATAAAGCAGAAGATAAATTCCTGCTGCTGGCCGCCGGCAGCGGGGTGACGCCGATAATGTCGATGCGCCGCTGGCTGGCGAAGTACCGCCCGCTGGCAGACGTGCAAGTGATCTATAGCGTTCGTTCGCCGGAGGATGTGATCTTTGCCGAGGAGTGGCGCAACTATCCGGTTACCCTGGTGGCGGAGCACAACGCAACGCACGGTTTTGTCGCCGGCCGTCTGACCCCGGAGCTGCTGCAGAGTGTGCCGGATATCGCCAGCCGCACCGTGATGACCTGCGGGCCAGCGCCGTATATGGAGAAGGTTGAGCAGGAGGTGGCCGCCCTGGGTGTCACCCGCTTCTTTAAGGAGAAGTTCTTCACCCCGGTGGCAGAGGCCGCCACCAGCGGGCTGAAATTCACCAAACTGCAGCCGGCGAGAGAGTTTTACGCGCCGGTGGGCACCACCCTGCTCGAGGCGCTGGAGAGCAATCAGGTGCCGGTGACCGTCGCCTGCCGCGCCGGCGTCTGCGGCTGCTGCAAAACCAGAGTCGTTTCCGGGGAGTATAGCGTCACCAGCACCATGACGCTGACCGAAGATGAAATCGCCGACGGCTATGTGCTGGCCTGCTCCTGTCACCCGCAGAGCGATCTGGTTCTCGCCTGAGGTCAAAATCCCCGGTGGCGCTACCGCTTACCGGGGCTACAGCGCTGTGCGATTTGGTAGCCCGGAGAAGGCGCAATGCGCCGCCTCCGGGAAAACCCCTGGCGACAATAAACTCTCAGGTGACATGAGATAAACGCTTTCCCGGACTGAAAAGCGGCAAACCGACAACAGTATCGACTTTACGCCCCAGAACGAATGAGGCATTTTTACCGCCAAACCGACTGACCGGCCAGCGAGTAACGCCCGGCGCCCAAAAGCGCAATCGCCAGCGCGCCAACAAAGAAATAGACCAGATTCTCGATCGCCCACGCCCCCACCGCATCAAGCGCAAATGTCTTGCCGAGACCGACCATCAGCCACGCCACCACCATGGTGAAAGCCAAAACCAGCGCCGCAGGGCGCGTCAGGATGCCGACAATCAACAAACAGGGGGCGACCACCTCCCCCACCAGCACACCGTAGGCGATAAACCCCGGCAACCCCTTCGCCGCCAGCATCCCGCTAATGCCGTCCACGCCATCCAGCAGCTTGTGCAAACCGTGAAACAGCATTAACCCACCGACGGCGAGTCGTAACAAGAGTTTACCGGCGTCTTCATGCGACAGCGTTCTGTTTACTGCATTTAACAATCCCTTAACCATTTGATGTGCTTCCTGTTTTACACCCTGTGAGATCCCAGAGTATGCCCAATGCTTCAGCAATAAAACCAGCAAAAAATTGAGGGCAATCGGCAACGTAAGCTGCAGTTTCATCTAAGCTTGAAGGCGTTATCAAAAAAAGGAGATGGAGATCATGAAACAAACCGTGGCCGCATACATTGCCAAAATGCTGGAACAGGCCGGCGTGAAACGTATCTGGGGCGTCACCGGCGATTCCCTCAATGGATTGAGCGATAGCCTGAACCGCATGGGCACCATCGACTGGATGGCCACCCGGCACGAAGAGGTTGCCGCTTTCGCCGCCGGCGCGGAGGCGCAACTGACCGGCGAACTGGCGGTCTGCGCTGGTTCCTGCGGACCGGGTAACCTGCATCTGATCAACGGTCTGTTTGACTGTCACCGCAACCATGTCCCGGTGCTGGCGATTGCCGCCCACATTCCATCCAGCGAGATTGGCAGCGGCTATTTCCAGGAGACCCATCCCCAGGAGCTGTTCCGCGAATGCAGCCACTACTGCGAGCTGGTCTCCACCCCGGAGCAGATCCCGCAGGTGCTGGCGGTGGCGATGCGCAAGGCGGTGATCAACCGCGGCGTTTCGGTGGTGGTGCTGCCCGGCGACGTGGCGCTGAAGGCGGCCCCGGAGAGCGCCAGCAGCCAGTGGTATCATGCGCCGTTGCCGACGGTCACCCCGGCGGAAGAAGAGCTGCGCAAGCTGGCCCAGCTTATCCGCTACTCCAGCAATATCGCGCTCATGTGCGGCAGCGGTTGCGCCGGCGCCCACCAGGAGCTGGTGGAGTTCGCGGCGAAAATTAAAGCTCCCATCGTCCATGCGTTGCGCGGTAAAGAGCATGTGGAGTATGACAACCCGTATGATGTGGGCATGACCGGGCTGATTGGCTTCTCTTCTGGCTTCCACACCATGATGAATGCCGACACCCTGATCCTGCTCGGCACCCAGTTCCCCTATCGCGCCTTCTATCCGACCGACGCCAAAATTATTCAGATCGACATTAACCCCGGCAGCATCGGCGCGCACAGTAAGGTCGATATGGCGCTGGTGGGCGACATTAAATCAACGCTGAAGGCGCTGCTGCCGCTGCTGGAAGAGAAAACCGATCGCCGCTTCCTCGATAAGGCGCTGGAGCACTATCGCGACGCGCGAAAAGGACTCGACGATCTGGCGAAGCCCAGCGAGAAGGCGATCCACCCACAATATCTGGCGCAGCAGATCAGCCATTTTGCCGATGAAGACGCCATTTTCACCTGCGATGTCGGCACCCCGACCGTCTGGGCGGCACGCTATCTCAAGATGAACGGCAAACGCCGCCTGCTGGGTTCATTCAATCACGGCTCCATGGCCAACGCCATGCCGCAGGCCATTGGCGCCAAGGCCACCGCGCCGGAGCGTCAGGTGGTGGCCATGTGCGGCGACGGCGGGTTCAGCATGCTGATGGGGGATTTTCTGTCGCTGGCGCAGATGAGGCTGCCGGTGAAAATTATCATCTTTAACAACAGCGTGCTGGGTTTCGTGGCGATGGAGATGAAGGCCGGGGGCTATCTCACCGACGGCACGGAGCTGCACGACACCAACTTCGCCCGCATCGCCGAAGCCTGCGGGATTAAAGGTATTCGCGTTGAGAAAGCCTCCGAGGTGGATGAAGCGCTGCAGACCGCCTTCCACACCGACGGTCCAGTGCTGGTCGACGTAGTGGTCGCCAAAGAGGAGCTGGCGATCCCGCCGCAGATCAAGCTGGAGCAAGCTAAAGGCTTTAGCCTGTATATGCTGCGGGCGATCATCAGCGGGCGCGGCGATGAAGTCATCGAACTGGCGAAAACCAACTGGCTCAGGTAAAACAGAAGCAATACTCTGAACCAGAACAAGGAATAGCCGTGATCGATCTGCGCAGTGATACCGTTACCCGCCCCGGGCGCGCCATGCTGGAAGCCATGATGGCCGCCCCGGTCGGGGACGATGTGTATGGCGACGACCCTACCGTCAATGAACTTCAGCGCTACGCCGCCGACCTGGCCGGCAAAGAGGCGGCGCTGTTTCTGCCCACCGGCACCCAGGCCAACCTCGTCGGCCTGCTCAGCCATTGCCAGCGCGGCGAAGAGTATATCGTCGGCCAGGGGGCGCATAACTATCTGTACGAAGCCGGCGGGGCGGCGGTTCTCGGCAGTATTCAGCCGCAGCCGATTGACGCCGCGGCGGACGGTTCGCTGCCGCTGGATAAAGTCGCAGCGAAAATCAAACCTGACGATATCCATTTTGCCCCGACCCGCCTGCTGAGTCTGGAAAACACCCATAACGGTAAGGTGCTGCCTCGCGACTATCTGCAGGAAGCCTGGGCGTTTACCCGCCAGCGCAATCTGGCGCTGCACGTCGACGGCGCGCGCATCTTTAACGCCGTGGTGGCCTACGGCTGCGAGTTACGCGATATCGCCCAATACTGCGACTCCTTCACCATCTGCCTGTCAAAGGGGCTTGGCGCCCCGGTAGGCTCGCTGCTGGTCGGTAGTGAGGCGTACATTCGTCGCGCCGTTCGCTGGCGGAAAATGGTCGGCGGCGGGATGCGCCAGGCGGGCATTCTGGCCGCCGCCGGACTGTACGCGCTGAAAAATAATGTGCAGCGCCTGCAGGAGGATCACGATAACGCCGCGTGGATGGCGGATCAGCTGCGCGCCATCGGCGCCGACGTCACCCGTCACGATACCAACATGCTGTTCGTTCGCGTCGGTGATGAGCAGGCCCGGGCGCTCGGCGAGTTTATGCAGGCGCGCGGCGTGCTGATCAACGCTTCGCCAGTCGTCCGTCTGGTCACTCACCTGGATGTCAACCGTCAGCAGTTGAGCGAGGTGGTCGCCCACTGGCAGGCTTTTTTACAACGCTAAGGAGTCAGGCGTGTCGCAATCTGTTCTGGTGCTCGGCGCCAGCGGCTATATCGGTCAGCATTTAGTCCGCGAGTTAAGCGCGCGGAGATATCCGGTGCTGGCGGCGGCGCGCCATACCGACCGACTGCAAAAGCTCGATTTGCCCGGCGTCACCTGCCGGTCCGTCGATCTCAATCAGCCGCAGGCTCTGCCTGCGCTGCTCACGGGTATCGATACGCTTTACTATCTGGTACATGGCATGGGCGAAGGCGGCGATTTTATCGTCCATGAGCGTCGGGTGGCGACGCATGTTCGCGATGCCCTGCGCCAGACGCCGGTGCGTCAGATTATCTTTCTCAGCTCGCTGCAGGCACCAGCGCAGGAGCAGTCCGACCATCTGCGCGCTCGTCAGGTCACCGGCGATCTCCTGCGCGAGTCGGGCGTGCCGGTCACCGAGCTGCGGGCCGGAATTATCGTCGGCGCCGGCTCCGCCGCCTTCGAGGTGATGCGCGACATGGTCTATAACCTGCCGGTGCTGACTCCTCCGCGCTGGGTGCGTTCGCGTACCACCCCTGTCGCGCTGGAAAACCTGCTCGTTGACCTCGTTGAGCTGCTGAATCATCCTTCCGACGCGCACCGCGTCTTCGAAGCCGCCGGTCCGGAGGTGTTAAGCTACCAGCAGCAGTTCATTCGCTTTATGGCCGTCAGCGGCAAACACCGCCCGCTTATTCCGATTCCCCTGCCGACGCGCTGGATCTCGGTGTGGTTCCTCAATGTCATCACCTCGGTGCCGCCGACCATCGCCAAAGCGCTGATTCAGGGGTTGAAGCACGATCTGATCGCCGATGACCGGACGCTGCGGGCGCTGATCCCGCAAACGCTGATCCCCTTCGATCAGGCGGTTCGCCGCACCCTGAAAGAAGAAGAGCAGCTGGTAAACTCCAGCGACTGGGGCTACGACGCCCAGGCTTTCGCCCGCTGGCGACCGGAGTACGGCTACTATCCGAAACAGGCAGGCTGCACCGTCGCCACTCCGGCGAGCCGCAAAGCCCTGTGGCAGGTTGTTAACCAAATCGGCGGTAAAGAGGGATATTTTTTCGGCAATCTGCTGTGGAAAACCCGCAGCGCGATGGATCTGCTGGTCGGCCACCGGCTGGCCAAAGGGCGACCGCAGCGAGACTATCTGCAGACCGGCGATACGGTCGACAGCTGGAAGGTGATTATTGTGGAGGAAGAAAAACAGCTCACTCTGCTGTTCGGCATGAAAGCGCCGGGGCTGGGCCGGTTAAGCTTTACCATTAACGATAAAGGCGATCGTCGTGAACTGGACGTCCGCGCCTGGTGGCACCCGCACGGTATGCCGGGCCTGGTCTACTGGCTGCTGATGATCCCGGCGCACCTGTTTATTTTCCGCGGTATGGCGCAACGCATCGCCCGGTTGGCCGAACAAATCTCAGGCAGAGTCGAAGGATAAGCATTATTCTTTCATGATTCTCATTGCATAGTCGGGAGAATCACGGAAAAATGCGCACGAAATTCTTTTCTGGGACAGTAGAGTGATATGAAGGTACTGGTTACCGGTGCGACCAGCGGATTAGGCCGCAACGCAGTGGAATATCTGCGCAACAAGGGCATCAGCGTGCGAGCGACCGGGCGCAACGAAGCGATGGGTAAGCTTCTGAGCAAAATGGGGGCGGAATTCATCCCGGCGGATTTAACCGAGCTGGTCTCTTCGCAGGCTAAAGTGATGCTCGCCGGTATCGATACCCTGTGGCACTGCTCAAGCTTTACCTCGCCCTGGGGCACGCAGCAGGCTTTCGATCTCGCTAACGTCCGCGCCACCCGCCGCCTCGGCGAATGGTCGGTAGCATGGGGCGTACGCAATTTCGTTCATATCTCTTCGCCCTCGCTCTATTTTGATTATCACCACCATCGCGATATTCAGGAAGATTTCCGCCCGCACCGCTTCGCCAACGAGTTTGCCCGCAGCAAGGCAGCCAGCGAAGAGGTGATCAACCTGCTGGCGCAGGCCAACCCTCACACCCGTTTTACCATTTTGCGCCCGCAGAGTTTGTTCGGGCCGCACGATAAAGTCTTTATCCCCCGGCTGGCGCAAATGATGCAACACTATGGCAGCGTCCTGTTGCCACGGGGCGGCAGCGCGCTGGTCGATATGACCTATTATGAAAATGCCGTCCACGCGATGTGGCTGGCGAGCCAGCCGGCGTGCGATCATCTTCCCTCCGCCCGCGCGTGGAATATCAGCAACGGCGAACCGCGCACCCTGCGCAGTATCGTGCAGAAACTGATCGACGAGCTGGGCATCAAATGCCGGATCCGCTCAGTCCCCTACCCGATGCTGGATATTATCGCCCGCAGCATGGAGCGTTTTGGCGATAAAACGGCCAAAGAGCCGGCCTTTACCCACTACGGCGTCTCGAAACTGAATTTTGATTTTACGCTCGATATCACTCGCGCGCAGGATGAGCTGGGTTATCAGCCGGTGGTGACGCTGGACGACGGGATTGTGCGTACCGCCGCCTGGCTGCGCGACCACGGTAAACTTCACCGCTAACCCTGACCATACTTTTCTAACAGCGCCTCGGCTATCGCTTCGGTTTGCGCATCTGCGACGCCATCCCAGCGCTGGGGGCGGAAGTGCATCTGGAAGGCGGTAATCACTCGTTTTTTCTGCGCGGGAGTCATCTCCGGCGTGACCTGATAGCCGTAGCGCGCCAGCAAATCCAGTACTACCTCAGGGTCCACTGGCTCACTGGCCGGGCGCCCGTTCAGATAGAAAGCCACCCGCTGCTCGTCCGGCCAGGCGCCAATCCCCTGCTGCGCCAGCTGTTGCCAGGGGAACAACGGTCCCGGATCGTCTTTGCGCTGCGGGGCGATATCGGCATGGGCTACCACGTTCTGCGGCGCGATGTGATAGCGGGTGATAATATCGCGCGCCAGCGGGATCAGGGCCGCGATCTGCTCCGGGTGAAAGGGGGTAAAGCTTTTACCCCCCGCGGTCTTCTGCCAGCCGCGGTTTTCCAGTTCAATACCAATGGAAGTATCGTTGATGCGCGTGCTGCCGCGCCAGTAGCTCACCCCGGCGTGCCAGGCCAGATCCTCTTCCGGCACCAGCTGCCAGATCCGCGGTTTATGGTGGTGGCGCGGCGGCTGTTCAGGAATTAAATAGTGGGAGCTGACCTCTTTATCAGTCAGGGTTGCCAGGGAGACATCAAAATTATCTGCGGTATAGTGGATAACCAGCACTTTTATGCGCGGATAGGCCGCCTGCGCCGGATGGCGAGTGTCCAGCTGATATCCGTCGCGATCGATGATGCCTTTTTCCCCCGCGCAGCCGGCCAGCAGTAGCGCCAACAGGAGTACATAGGCAATCCGTTTCATCCCTTCTCCCTTGCCCGGCAGCGTCTCCGGGTTAATAAGACCATTGATTACGTCCTTTATTTTTCGCCTGGTACAGCGCACTGTCCGCCCGGGCGATCAGCGTCTCCATCGGGACCGTGCCATCGGAATCGACGATCCCGATACTGACGGTCACCACCGACGCCACCTCTGATGCCTCATGAGGGAGCGCCGCCTCGTGAATTTTCTGCTGAATGCGCTCGGCAATCGCGGTGGCATGCACCAGGGGAACCCTTGGCAACGCCACCACAAATTCCTCGCCGCCATAGCGAGCCACCAGATCATCTTCGGCCCGGACCGCCATTTTCAGCACCTGCGCGACAGAAGATAAGCACTCGTCACCAGCCTGATGACCATAGCGATCGTTATAGCGTTTAAAGTAATCGACATCGATCATCATCAGCGACAACGGCGTGTTTTGCTGCCAGATCTCCGCCAGATACGCATTCAGCGCCCGGCGGTTAGCGGTCCCGGTTAATGCATCCTGGTTGGCAATACTTTCCAGCCGCTGAATAAGCTGCATATTTTCCTGATGCGTATCCCAGGCTTCATCGTACCAGCGCTGGAGAATACGTCGTCCATACAGCAAAATCGCCGTAAAGATGGCCCACAGGATCAAAAAGCGAATTTCAGCGTGATAGTGGATCTGAATTCCCGCTAGCAAGGCCGTCCCCCATAGCGGCAGCATAAAAGCGATAATGCCCGGCCAATGGTGATACAACGCAGTGAGGCCAGTGGTCAACAATATAACCAGCAGCGGCCAGGCGAAGGGCAAAGCCCAGAAAAAGATAAAACAGTAATTACTCAGGGACCAGCACAGGCTGAGCACCAGCAGCAGCGCGGTGATGATATTCAGCGTATAACGCCCCTGCGCCAGACGCGGCGTGACGGCAATAATCACTAAAATGGCCGAAATAATAATAACCGCAATCAGCGCTATTTCGATATAAGGAATAACCGCCTGGTGAGTCAGGAGCTTCTTATCAAAATAGGTAAAAATAAAGTTGCGGGAGAAAATCATTAACGCAAACGCGATATTGACAAAAGCCAGCCAGGGCAGACTCATTGACAGCGCATGGCGCTGGACATCATCTCGGGTGGCCCACAACGCGGTTCGCTGCTGCCGGGCGCGCTCTCGCTTATTTTTTAACATCTTATCTCCCTGGTGACCTGCATGACCATAGGCGCAGCCCCTGCTTGTCTATATGATAAACTATGTTTCCGGGAATGTCTGTCCGCGCGCTGTCTCCCCTGACCCGGCCTCTTAAGTTGATTTTCAGCTAATGTCAGTAGAAATTGGTATGCTCCGTTCACGATGTGTAACCGGCCAAAAAAAGCAAGCATTATCAATGCGAATTCCGTCATCTTTTCTTTAAAAAAGAGTTAACTAGCCGTCATAAAATTGCAGTATTTTGCTTGAAAAAAAAGCGGTGTTAGTACAATCTGAAATCGCTCATTGGTGAGTTAAAACAAGAGCATGATGATAGCAAGATAAACAATGGAGTCTAAAAATATGAAATATGCAGCTTTAGTGGCAGGTGCGGCATTGTTTTTAACGGCGAACGCCTTCTCCGCTGAGATTTTATCGAAAGAAGCTTTTGATAAGGTCCATACGCAATACACCAAGATCGGCACCATTTCTTCTACCGGCCAGACCGCACCGAGCGATGCTCGTGAAGAGCTGATTAAAAAAGCTGATGAAAAGGGCGCGGATGTTATCGTGCTCTCTTCCGGGAACACGGATAAAAAACTGCACATTTCCGCTAATATCTATAAGAAGAAATAACTAATCTTATCTCTCAAGAAACACTACCCTGTTTCCGGGGTAGTGTTTCTTGTTTATGCAAAGCCATAATTTATTTTTATCCCGCCGTGATTTTTTCTGCCTGAAAACCGCCGTCCTCCCCCTGCTGATTTCCAGCCCTAAGGCTGTAGCCACATCAAGGTCTTAGCTCTTTGCGTCAAGTACAATCCGCACGCTATACGCTATGCTTTAACGGAAACTGAAAACGTAGTTCGCTTATAAGGAAATCATCATGCGCTACAAACTTCTTGCAGCACTTCTCCCTTGCGCGCTGGCGCTCAGCGCCTGTACGACCGTCACCCCGGCCTATAAAGATAATGGCACCCGCAGCGGCCCTTGTGTCGAAGGCGGCCCTGACGACGTAGCGCAAAAATTCTATGACATTCAGATCCAGAACCGTACTCAGGATCCGGCGGCGCTGCGCCCCTATCTCAGCGACGGCCTGGCGAAGTTACTCAATGACGCCCGTCAGGATCCGGCCAACAGCAAGCTGCTGCAGGCTAACCCGTTCTCCAGCAGCAGCACCCCCGCGGACAGCGCCGTCGTCGCCAGCGCCTCAACCATCCCTAATCGCGATGCGCGCAACATTCCGCTGCGCGTGGAGCTGAAACAGGGAACCCAGAACTGGAAAGACGAAGTGCTGATGATCCAGGAAGGCCAGTGCTGGGCCGTCGATGACGTTCGCTATCTCGGCAACAACAGCCACGCGCCGGCCGGAACGTTGCGACAGAGTCTGGAGAAACGCTAGTTCGGGAGTTGAAGCGACGCCGCTGAAACGATAACCCCGGTAAAATGTCGGTATTCGCCCCGAGAATGCCGACATTTACGCCCCCCTCACCCACCAGGCAATATTTTGTGCTAACTTTAAAGCTAAACGTGGTTTAGATTTAACTTTTAACGCATAAATATTGCATAACTATTCTGCCAAAGGTACTATTTGCGGCCTCAATAGCTATTCGTATCAGACTGCCCAGATGAGTATTAAACTAAACGGCATTAATTGCTTCTACGGCGCGCACCAGGCGCTGTTCGACATCACGCTGGATTGCCCGCAGGGGGAAACGCTGGTGCTGCTCGGCCCCAGCGGTGCCGGGAAGAGCTCGCTGCTGCGCGTACTCAACCTGCTGGAGATGCCGCGTTCCGGTTCGTTAACCATCGCCGGTAACCATTTCGACTTCACCAGAGCGCCGTCCGATAAAGCGATTCGCGAACTGCGGCAGAACGTCGGCATGGTTTTTCAGCAGTACAACCTGTGGCCGCACCTGACGGTACAGCAGAACCTGATCGAAGCCCCCTGTCGCGTACTGGGGTTAAGCAAGGATCAGGCGCTGGCTCGCGCCGAGAAGCTGCTGGAGCGCCTGCGTCTGAAGCCCTACAGCGATCGTTACCCGCTGCATTTATCCGGCGGCCAGCAGCAGCGTGTGGCGATCGCCCGCGCGCTCATGATGGAGCCGCAGGTTCTGCTGTTCGATGAGCCTACCGCGGCGCTCGACCCGGAAATCACCGCCCAGATCGTTAGCATCATCCGCGAGCTGGCTGAAACCGGCATCACCCAGGTTATCGTCACCCATGAAGTTGAAGTGGCGCGCAAAACGGCCAGCCGGGTGGTGTATATGGAAAATGGCCATGTCGTCGAGCAAGGGGATGCCTCCTGCTTCACGCATCCGCAAACTGACGCGTTTAAAAACTATCTTTCACATTGATGTTTTTCGGGGAAATGACGATGAAAAAAGTACTGATTGCCGCCCTGCTCGCAGGCATGAGCCTCTCCGCTTCCGCCGCGCAGACCATTCGTTTCGCCACCGAGGCCTCCTACCCTCCGTTTGAGCTGGTGGACGCCAACAACCAGATCGTCGGTTTCGATGTGGATCTGGCTAACGCACTGTGTAAAGAGATCGATGCCACCTGTACCTTCACCAACCAGGCCTTTGACAGCCTGATCCCAGGGCTGAAATTCCGCCGTTTCGACGCGGTCATGGCCGGGATGGACATCACGCCTGAGCGTGAAAAGCAGGTACTGTTCTCCACCCCGTATTATGACAACTCGGCGCTGTTCGTCGGTCAGCAGGGCAAGTTCACCAGCATTGATCAGCTGAAGGGCAAAAAAGTGGGCGTACAGAACGGTACCACGCACCAGAAATTTATCACCGATAAACATCCGGAAATCACTACCGTCCCTTACGACAGCTACCAGAATGCGAAGCTGGATCTGCAGAATGGTCGTATTGACGCGGTCTTTGGTGATACCGCCGTGGTCACCGAATGGCTGAAGAGCAATCCGAAGCTGGCGGCCGTGGGCGATAAAGTGACTGACAAAGCCTATTTCGGCACCGGGCTGGGCATTGCCGTGCGTCAGGGCAACACCGACCTGCAGCAGAAATTTAACGCTGCGCTGGAAAAAGTGAAGAAAGACGGCACTTACCAGACCATCTATAACAAATGGTTCCAGAAGTAAGACTGAATGAACGAAATTTTTCCATTAGCAAGCGCCGCCGGGATGACCGTCGGCCTTGCCGTTTGCGCGCTCGCCATCGGCCTCGTCCTGGCGATGCTCTTCGCGGTACTGGAGTCAGTGAAATGGCGCCCGGTAGCCTGGCTTGCAACCGGCATTGTGACCATCCTGCGCGGACTACCTGAAATTCTGGTGGTGCTGTTTATCTATTTTGGCTCGTCCCAGCTGCTGCTGACGCTCTCTGACGGTTTTACCGTCCCGCTCGGGTTCACCCAGATCCCGGTGCAGATGCAGATTGAGAACTTTGACGTCAGTCCGTTCCTCTGCGGGGCGATCGCCTTGTCGCTGCTGTATGCCGCCTACGCCTCGCAAACGCTGCGCGGCGCGCTGAAAGCCGTTCCGCAGGGTCAGTGGGAGTCCGGCCAGGCGCTGGGGCTGTCGAAAGCGGCCATTTTCTTCCGCCTGGTGATGCCTCAGATGTGGCGCCATGCGCTGCCCGGTCTCGGCAACCAGTGGCTGGTGCTGCTGAAGGACACCGCGCTGGTGAGCCTTATCAGCGTCAACGATCTGATGCTGCAGACTAAAAGCATCGCCACCCGCACTCAGGAGCCCTTTAACTGGTATATCATTGCCGCGGCAATCTATCTCGTCATCACCCTGTTGAGTCAATACATCCTTAAGCGGATTGACCAGCGTGCGACGCGCTTCGAACGGAGACCAGGCTGATGCTCGACTACTTACCCGAACTGCTGAAAGGACTGCATACCAGCCTGACGCTGACCGTGGCGTCGATTATCGTGGCGCTGATCCTGTCGCTGATCTTTACCATTATCCTGACGCTGAAGACGCCGGGGCTGGTGTGGATAGTGCGCGGCTACATCACCCTGTTTACCGGTACACCGCTGCTGGTGCAGATCTTCCTGATCTACTACGGCCCAGGACAGTTTCCTTCGCTACAGGAATATCCCTGGCTGTGGCACCTTATCTCCGAACCGTGGCTGTGCGCCCTGATCGCCCTGTCGCTCAACAGCGCCGCCTATACCACCCAGCTGTTTTATGGCGCCATCCGGGCGATCCCCGACGGGCAATGGCAGTCGTGCAGCGCGCTGGGGATGAGTAAAAAGGATACCCTGGCGATCCTGCTGCCGTATGCCTTTAAGCGCGCGCTGTCGTCCTATTCCAACGAAGTGGTGCTGGTCTTTAAGAGTACCTCTCTGGCCTACACCATCACCCTGATGGAAGTGATGGGCCACGGCCAGCTGCTGTACGGACGGACCTACGACGTGATGGTGTTCGGCGCCGCCGGGATTATCTATCTCATCGTCAACGGGCTGCTGACGCTGCTGATGCGGCTGGTGGAGCGCAAAGCGCTAGCCTTCGAGCGGCGTAATTAGCGCCCGGCGTATTTTGCATAATAAGTGAACAACAAGACGGACAAGTCTAATACCTGTCCGTCTTTTTTTATATCAAATAAAATATTTAATCATTTTTATTGCATACAAATTCATTTAATGGCATTGTCACCCTATGCCGCAGACACGGCGAATAATCATAAGATTGACAGACGGGAGTTCCACGATGAAAAAGTTAGTTCTGGCTGCACTGCTCACCACGTTCACCTTCGGCGCCGCCGCCGCGGAGAAAATCAGCTTCGGCGTGTCCGCGACCTATCCGCCGTTTGAATCGATGGACGCTAATAACCAGATTGTCGGCTTTGATATCGATCTGGCCCATGCGCTGTGCAAACAAATGCAGGCAGAATGCACCTTTACCAACCACGCGTTTGACAGCCTGATCCCGGCGCTGAAGTTTAAGAAGTATGACGCGGTGATTTCCGGAATGGATATTACGCCGGAGCGCAGCAAGCAGGTCGCCTTCACCGACCCGTACTACGCCAACTCCGCGCTGGTGATCGCCAAAAAAGACGCATTCCACTCGTTCGATGATTTGAAAGGCAAACGGATCGGCATGGAAAACGGCACCACCCACCAGAAATATCTGCAGGATAAACATCCTGAGGTGAAGACCGTCGCCTATGACAGCTACCAGAACGCGATTATCGATCTGAAAAATGGCCGTATCGACGGCGTGTTCGGCGACACGGCGGTGGTCAACGAGTGGCTGAAAACCAACCCGCAGCTGGGGGCAGCCACGCCGAAAGTGACCGACCCGCAATACTTCGGCACCGGCCTTGGGATTGCCGTGCGCCCGGACAACAAGGCGCTGCTGGAGAAACTGAACGCGGCGCTGAAGGCGATTAAAGCCGACGGTACCTACCAGAAAATCAGCAACCAGTGGTTCCCGGAGTAACTTTTTTGCCGGGTGGCGCTGCGCTGACCCGGCCTACACTTTCCCCGTAGCCGGGTAAGGCGTAGCCGCCACCCGGCAATTTCTCAAAGTGGCACGAAGAACCTGAACCGCGCCCCGCTTACCGACTCCACCAGCCTGATCCCGCCCCCGTGCAGCTCCAGCATTCGTTTCACAATCAGCAGCCCTAACCCGCCGCGATCCTCCCGCGACGCCTGGGCAGACAACGCCGACGGCCGCTGGAACAGATCGTCGCGCAGCGCGGCATCGACGCCCGTTCCGTTGTCAGCCACTTCGACCTGGATCTGTTGATTCTCCTGCCAGACCGCCAGACAAATCTTCCCGCCGACGGGAGTATGCCGCATGGCGTTGTCGAGCAGGTTGGTCACCACCCTCTCAATCATCGACACATCGGCGTTAACCAGCGGCAGCGGCCCCGGCACATCAATTTGCAGGTTCACCTCGCGCGTGCGGGCGGTTAATTCAAACTTCTGCGCCACGTCGGAAATCAGCTCCCCCATCGCGAAACGCTCGCGCTGCGGCTTAATGCCCCCGTGCTCCAGTCGCGCCAGCTCAAACAGCTGCTGCGAAAGATGGCGCACTTTGTTGCCCTGGCGCAGGGCGATGGTGAGATACTGCCTGCGCTCCTCGGCGGTCAGCCTTTCGTCCTTCAGGGTCAGCGTTTCCAGATACCCCAGCAGCGAGGTGAGCGGCGTGCGTAAATCGTGGGAAATATTGGCCACAAATTCGCGGCGCTGGCGGTCGCTGTCGGCCAGCCGATCCCACTGACCGGCTATCTGCCGGGCAAGGTCAATAAAGCGATTTTCGAGCACCGCCACCTCGTTACCGGGATGGGGCTCCGGCGTGCGGGCCGCCAGGGTTTTGATGGCGCTGATGCTGTCCCGATCGTTCGCCGCCACCTGGGCGGTGAGCTGGCGGACCGGCCGGGTCACCCAGTACCATGCCAGGCCTCCCGCCAGCAGGCCAAACAGAGCCACCAGCAGCAGGGTCCACAGAACAATGCTCCACAGCGTTTTTTGCCAGGCGTCGGCCGCCAGCTGATTAAAGGTCTCCCCCTGCAAAATGATATACAGGTAACCGCGCAGCTGGCCGTCGACGCGCAGCGGGGCGGCGCTGAAGACTTTTCGCCCGTCAAGGCTGCGGGGATCGTCGCCATATACCGGCGACGTACTGCCGGTGAGAAAAACCTGCACCGGCGCCATGTCGATCCGCTGGCGTTGGATATGTCCCGGCGGCGCCGCATCGGCCAACAGGTCGCCATCCGGCGACAGCAGATAGAGCTCCACGCTGGGATTAAAGGTCATCAGACGGTCAAACAGCGACTTCAGAGTCTGCCGGTTGACCTCGCCGTGGGCGTCCAGCAGCGGTTCGCGGGCCACAATTTGCTGAGCCAGCCCGGCGGAGAGGCGCTGCACCATGGCGTTGCCATACTGCGCGCTGCTGTGTAACTGAACGGCGCACACCGCCGCCGCGCACAGTATCAGCAGGGAGACCACCACCAGCGCCAGCCGCTGGCTGAGGCTCAGGCGGCGGATCACGGGGCGGCCTCTTGCGTCACCGGGGCGAACTTATAGCCTTTGCCCCAGACGGTCAGAATGATGTCCGGCTCGGCCGGGTCACGTTCAATTTTGCTGCGCAGGCGGTTGATATGGGTATTGACCGTGTGCTCATAGCCCTCGTGCTGATATCCCCAGACCTGCTCCAGCAGCGCCAGCCGCGAAAACACCTCCCCGGGATGGCGGGCAAAGTAATACAGCAGCTCGAATTCGCGCGGCGTGAGATCCACCAACTCGCCGCGCAGCCTCACTTCGCGGGACAGCGGATCGATGCTCAGACCATGGCAGGACAGGCGCCCGGCGTCCATCAGCAGGTTCTGCCCCATCGCCTCCTGGCGACGAAACAGCGCTTTAACGCGGGCGATAAGCTCCAGCAGCGAAAAGGGTTTCGCCAGATAGTCGTCGGCGCCCATCTCCAGGCCCAGCACGCGGTGCATTTCGCTGGTGCGAGCGCTGATGATGATCACCGGCAGATAGCGGGTCATCTGGCGGATACGCCGGCAGATCTCCAGGCCATCGACGCCGGGCAGCATCAAATCGAGGATCACCGCATCCCAGACCCGCGTTTCCAGCCGGGCGAGAGCCTGGCTGCCGTCGGCCTCATGCACAATCTGATAGCCCTCATCCTGAAGATTGAGCCGCAGCAGCGTGGCAATATCCTCATCATCTTCCACCAGCAGAATGGTTTTGGCCATTAGATTCCCCCCACCAATAACAAAACATGCTGCGTCAAGCTTACCCGATTTCTGCGACGCAAAGCCTTCACATTTTGTTTAAACTTCGCGGACCAGCAGGGTCAGCACTTCGTAGTGGGCGGTGTGGGGGAACATATCAAACAGCTGGACCCGCTCGACGCGATAGCCGCTAAGAAGAGCAATGTCGGTCGCCATGGTGCGGGCGTTACAGCTGGAATAGATAATATAGGGCGGCGCCATGCGGCTTAAATAGTCGCACAGTTCGGCGCCAATGCCGCGACGCGGCGGGTTGACCAGCACCAGCTGCGGGATATCCGCTTCATGCGTGGCGAACTGCGTGGAGTCCAGCGCCTGAAAATGCAGATTGCTGAGCCCCAGCTGCGCGGCAGACTGCCTGGCGCAGGCGATCGCTTCCGGGGCAATCTCTATACCGGTCAGGCGCATCGCCGGCGTCGCGCAGTGCAGGCCAAAACCCCCGACGCCGCAAAACAGATCCCACATATGCTGGACCGGCAGCGCGCGCACCCAGTCGCGGGCGGTGGCGTACAGCCGGCTGGCTACCGTCGGGTTAGTTTGAAAGAAGCTTTGCGGACGGATCCACAGCGGCACCTCATTAAAGACCTCCCCCAGCGCCTGCTGTTCAGTGAAGAAGATCTCCTGCTCGCCTTCCATAATAGCCATATGCACTGGCTGGATATTCGCTGTGATCACCTTAAGCTGCGGCAACTGTGCCTGTAACCAGGGCAGCGCGGCGCGCAGCTGGGCCAACTTGGCCTCTGAGCGCAGCACGAAGCGCAGCATCATCTCCCCTTGCTGGCTGGCGGTTAGCAGCAGATATTTCAGCTCCCCGCGCTTGCGCGCGACGTTGTAGGGGGTTAACCCGGCGCGGGCGATAAAGGGCTTCAGGACGGCAAACACCGGCGCAAACTCGGCGGGATAGAGCGGGCAGTCGGTGAGATCCACCGGGGTGCCGTCGCGGTGCAGCATTCCCAGCAGCGGACGCTCAACGCTGCCGCTGACCACCATTTTGGCCTTGTTACGGAATGCCGCCTCCGGCCCGCTGACCGGCTCGCCCCAGTCGGCGACGGGGATCGCTGCCAGCAGCGTGCGCAGGTCGGCCATTTTATCGGCGAGCTGTTGCGGAACCGACCGTTCCAGCCATTGACAGGAGCGGCAGCGGCCGGCGTCGTAGAGTGCGCAATGCATAATTGACCTTCAAAATTCCAGGGGCGGGGATTGTATCACCGTTATTGCAGGCGGAAAAACCGGCGGCAGTTCGCGGGCACAAACAGCAGCGTCAGGACCAGCAGATCAGGCAGTTTTTGCATCACCAGCGAGTGGAAGATCTCCCGTTTGGATTCGCCGGGAATGCTGAACAACTCCGGATACCCGTAGCCCAGCGACGCCGCCCACAGGTAGCCGGCGGCTATCATCTGCGTCAGCAGATAGACCCAGCGCGCCCAGTTGCGCCCTTTCACCAGCGAGAAGGCGCACCAGATTTCGATAAACACCAGCGCCAGGCTGCCGAGGAAGACCAGCGTCAGGTTCCAGGTCTGGACGCTACGGTGTATGAATTCGTTCAGCCCCTGCAGGCCCAACAGATTGAGGATCATCAGCAGATCCAAACCGCGAATCAAAATAATAGCAAAGGCCGCCACCTGCACCAGCGCAGGGACGTTAAGGCGGGCATGCGATGAGCGAGTTTTCGTAAACAATCCCAACGTAATGTCTTCCATGAAAACGGCGCCACAGGGTGGCGCCGACCGGAGGCTGCTGTACCGATTTTAGGTGGTTCAGCCTTGTCTTGCACGCTGGATATCGCGCACTCGCTGCTTTTCTGCGCGGGCCATCAAATACCAGGCGATAAAACCAACAATACCGACCACGCCGAGGATGAGCGTCGCCAGGGCGTTGATCTCCGGGTTGACCCCCATGCGCACGCTGGAGAAGACCAGCATCGGCAAGGTCGTGGCCCCGGGACCGGAGACAAAGCTGGCGATCACCAGGTCGTCCAGCGACAGCGTGAAGGCCAGCAGCCAGCCGGAGATCACCGCCGGCATAATCATCGGCAGCGTGATGACGAAGAAGACCTTCAGCGGCGCGGCGCCCAGATCCATCGCCGCCTCTTCGATCGAGTGGTCCAGCTCGCGCAGGCGCGAGGAGATCACCACCGCCACGTAGGCGGTACAGAAGGTGACGTGCGCCAGCCAGATGGTCAACATCCCGCGATCAGACGGCCAGCCGATGGCGTGACCCAGCGCCACGAACAGCAGCAGCAACGAGAGCCCGGTGATCACGTCCGGCATGACCAGCGGCGCGGTGATCATAAACGCGAAGCCGTTGGAGCCGCGAAAACGCCCAAAGCGCACCATCACCACCGCGGCGATGGTGCCCAGGATCGCCGCCGCCGTCGCCGCGCAGGCGGCGATAGTCAGGCTCAGCCCCACCGCGCTCATCATCGCGTCATCGTGGAACAGTTCGCTATACCAGCGCGTCGACCACCCGGCCCAGACCGTCACCAGCTTCGAGCTGTTGAACGAGTAGATCACCAGCATCAGCATCGGGGCATAAAGGAAGGTGAACCCGAGCACGAGGATCAGAATGCGCCACGGCGAGCGTACTACAGGCAAGTCGTTCATCCCTGCTCTCCCATCTGTTTTTGCTGGTGCTTGTGGAACCACATGATCGGCACAATCAGCAACAGCAGCATGACAATCGCCACCGCCGAGGCGACCGGCCAGTCGCGGTTGTTAAAGAACTCCTGCCACAGCACGCGGCCAATCATAATGCTGTCCGGCCCGCCCAGCAGCTCCGGGATCACGAACTCCCCCACCGCCGGGATAAACACCAGCATGGAGCCAGCGATAATCCCCCCTTTGGTGAGCGGAACGATCACCTGAAAGAAGGTCTTCAGGGGCCGGGCGCCGAGGTCCAGCGAGGCCTCCACCAGCGAATAGTCGATGCGGGTCAGCGCGGTATAGATAGGCAGCACCATAAACGGCAGATAGGCATAGACGATACCGATATAAACCGCCAGGTTGGTGTGCAGGATCTCCAGCGGCTGATCGATAACCCCTAGCCACAGCAGGAAGTTATTCAACACCCCGTTGCTCTTCAACAGCCCCATCCAGGCATAGACGCGGATCAAAAACGACGTCCACGACGGAAGGATCACCAGCAGCAGCAGAATATTGCGCGTCGATGGCTTGCTGTGCGCCACCGCCCAGGCCAGCGGATAGCCCAGCAGCAGGCAGCAGAGCGTCGAGATGCCCGCCACCTGCAGCGACTGCAGATAAGCCTCGAAATAGAGCGGATCGTCGGTCAGCTGCAGGAAGTTGGCAAAGTTAAGGGTCAGCGTCAGCTGGCCATCCGCCCACTCCATCAGATCGGTGTAGGGAGGGATCGCCCGCGCCATCTCGGCAAGACTTATCTTGAACACGATCAGGAACGGCAGCATAAACAGCAGGATCAGCCACAGATAGGGCAGCGCGATCACCAGCTTGCGGCCATGTGCCATCTGCAGGCGCGCCGCCCACAGCGCGAAGCCGCCCGGTTTTTTCGCCCCTGACGGGGATTCAACGGTACTCATCGCCCTCTCCTTACACCGTCAGTACAACGCAGCTGTCCGCATCCCAGCATAAACGCACCTCGTCACCCCAGGTGGGCGTCCCTTTCCGATGGCGGTGCTCATTCTGCAGCTGGGCGCTGATCATCTGCCCACTTTGCAGGCGCACATGATAGATAGAGAGATCCCCCAGATAGGCGATATGAATCACCTCGCCGACGGCAAAATTGTAACCATCCGCCGGCGGCTCATCGCACAGCATGATCTTCTCCGGACGCAGCGCCACCCATACCGGCACGTTGTCCACCACCGAGGCGTCGGGGTCAACCTTCAGCGGATGCATCAGGCCCGGCGAGCTCAGCACCAGGCCATCTTCGAGGCGCTCTTTCACCAATCCTTCAAAGACGTTCACCGAGCCGATGAACTCGGCGCTGTAGCGGGTGGTCGGGTGTTCGTAAATCTCTTCCGGTTCGCCAATCTGCACAAACTTGCCGCGGTTCATGATGGCGATACGGCCCGCCATGGTCATGGCCTCTTCCTGATCGTGGGTCACCATCACGCAGGTCACGCCAACGCGCTCAAGAATATCCACCACCTCCAGCTGCATGCGATCGCGCAGCTTTTTATCCAGCGCCCCCATCGGTTCGTCGAGCAGCAGCAGCTTAGGTCGTTTCGCCAGACTGCGCGCCAGCGCGACACGCTGGCGCTGGCCGCCAGAGAGCTGGTGCGGCTTACGTTTAGCAAACTCCTGCATGTGCACCAGAGCCAGCATCTCCTGCACCCGGGCGGTGATTTCCGCCTTCGGCAGACGATCCTGTTTCAGGCCGAAGGCGATATTCTGCTCAACGGTCATATGGGGAAACAGGGCGTAGGACTGGAACATCATATTGATAGGCCGCTGATAGGGCGGCACGCGCGCCAGATCCACGCCGTCGAGCATAATCTGTCCGGCGGTCGGTTGCTCAAAGCCCGCCAGCATGCGCAGCAGGGTCGATTTCCCGCAGCCTGATGCGCCCAGCAGAGCAAAAATTTCGCCTTTGTAAATAGTGAGACTGACATCGTCGACAGCATGCTGGCCGTCAAACGACTTGGTTAAGTTACGGATTTCCAGCAGCGGGGTCAGCGCTTTGGGGGCTTTCGCCTGTGGGCGGGGCATTACGTCGTTCAATCGGGTGCTCTCCGGCAAAAAAACGATCACCATATGGTCCGGTGCCATACTTCGTGCTTAACAGTGCATGTGCACCATCCTGGTGCTTCTGCTCGCCGGGCGCGCTGCCATTTCCCGGCGAGTGCCGTTCTGATTCGGCCCGCTTACCGGGCCGTCAGAGTTTATTTACCGCTCTTCACTTTGGTCCACGCGCGGGTACGCACGCGGTCGATCTTCGGATCCTGCACCTTCAGCGTGAACAGTTTGGCGAACACATCCGCTGGCGGATAAATCGCCGGGTTGTTACGGATAGTCTCGCTGACCAGCGGCGTGGAAGCCTTGTTGCCGTTGGCGTAGAACACCTGGTCGCTGATTTTGGCGATCACATCCGGGCGCATCAGATAGTTAAGGAACTGATAGGCCTCATCTTTATTTTTGGCATCGGCCGGCATGGCAAAGACGTCAAAGAACGCCAGCGCGCCCTCTTTCGGAATAAAGTAAGAGACGTTGACGCCGTTCTTGGCCTCTTTCGCACGGTTTGCCGCCTGCCAGACGTCCCCTGCCCAGCCGATCGCCACGCAGATGTCGCCATTGGCGAGGTCGTTAATATATTGCGAAGAGTGGAAGTAGCGGATGTTCGGCCGCAGCTTCAGCAGCAGATCGGTAGCCGGACCGGTGTAATCATTCGCTTTGCTGCTGTTCGGATCCTTGCCAAGGTAGTTCAGCACAGTGGCGAAAATCTCTTCCGGCGCGTCGAGGAAGGAGACGCCGCAGCTTTTCAGTTTTTCAAGGTTCTCCGGCTTCAGCACCAGATCCCAGCTGTCCACCGGCGCATCTTTGCCGAGGACGGCTTTCACTTTATCCACGTTATAGCCAATGCCCGTCGTCGCCCACAGGTAAGGCATAGCGTATTTATTATCCGGGTCATGTTTGGCGACCAGCTTCAGCACTTCGGGATCAAGGTTCTTCCAGTTCGGCAGCTTGCTCTTATCCAGCGGCTGGAACACCCCCGCCGCCAGCTGGCGCTCAAGGAAGCTTGCCGACGGCACCACCAGATCGAAACCGGTGCTGCCGGCCATCAATTTGCCTTCCAGCACTTCATTGGAATCAAAAACGTCATACACGACTTTAATCCCGGTCTCTTTTTCGAAATTGGCCACGGTGTCCGGCGCAATATAATCAGACCAGTTATAGACATGCAGGGTTTTTTGTTCGGCGGCGAGCGAACCGGCAGAGACGGCCATCAGCGCACCCGTAACCAGACCTGTTAACCATTTTTTACCAAAGGCGGTCATATCTCTTTTCCTTCTCAACGCCCGTTAACTTACGGGCTCAAATATACGCATTTCTACGCATGCAAAAATCATGCATATTTTTTCATTGCCTGAGAAAAGGAGAGCGGATCTCTCCCGGAGTGGTTGCTCGCAACTGGAAGCATCGCCAGAATAACTGTAGCCAGAATAAGAGGCTATAGCCCAGGTAAAAAAACGCCTTTTATCAAATTTTTATGCAGTAACGGTCTACGTGATAAGCCAAAACGGCCTGAATGGCGGTGAATAATGCTTTAAAGAAAGGTTAAATACAGAATAAAAGCGGGTAATACGCAGCCGCTGCGGTAGTGGCTGCGCTAATTTTAGGCAGGTTTAGTGAAGAAAATGGTATTGCACGTTTTCCGCGGCCGGCTCTTCTTCTTCGCCTTTGTACAACAGCTGATTGGCGCCGGCTTCGAGGATCACCATCGAGATCTGCTCCTCGCTTTGGCGGAAGAACCAGGCGAACTGCTCCATGGTCACCCCAGGACCGATAGACAGCGACTGACAGACCACCAGCTTGGGCAAATTATCGTCCTGAATGTCGATAAATGCCTTCACGGTTAACGAGCTGGCGTTGATGGCCGAGAGATCCGCTGACAGCGCCAACAGAGCAGTCGGCTTCACCTCCGCCAGGGCGGAAAAGAGCACCACGTTGTCCACCAGGTCAATTTTGGCATCAAAAATACCGTCGAAATTCTGCATATGCGGCAGGTGCAATGCCTGGCAGGAATCGCACTCAAAAAAGCTGATGCCGATCTCATCCAGCCAGCGACGTAGCGTATCCAGACCCGGTACGACCAGTGAATCCATAGTGCCTGTGACCTCTTACAGTGGAAAAACGACGCCATAGCTTACGCAAAAAAAGCGCCGCATACCATGACAGTCTTGCATCCGGCGGTTAGCCGCCTATTTTCAAACAGAATTCCGGTGTCGCCTGGCGCTCGATCCAGGCGATCATCCTGCTGGCGATGTCCACACCGGAGGTGGTTTCCACCCCTTCCAGCCCGGGCGAGGCATTTACCTCCATCACCAGCGGCCCGCGGGTGGCGCGTAAAATATCGACACCGGCGACGTCCAGCCCCAGGGTTTGCGTCGCCTTGATGGCGATGGCCCGCTCCTCGTCGCTAATCTGCGCCACCGAGGCCATGCCGCCGCGGTGCAGGTTAGAGCGAAAATCGCCTTCTTTCGCCCGCCGTTCGATCGCCGCCACCACCTCATTGCCGACCACCAGGCAGCGAATATCGCAGCCTTTCGCCTCGGCAATGTACTCCTGCACCAGGATGTGGGCGTTCAGCCCGCGAAAGGCGTCTATCACGCTCTCCGCCGCCTGACGGGTCTCCGCCAGCACCACGCCGATCCCCTGGGTGCCCTCCACCAGCTTCACCACCAGCGGCGCGCCGCCGACCATGGCGATCAGATCGCTGGTGTCATCGGGGGAGTGAGCGATGCCGGTCAGCGGCAGATCGATGCCCTGGCGCGCCAGCAGCTGCAGCGAGCGAAGCTTATCGCGAGCGCGGGTAATAGCGACCGATTCGTTCAGCGGATAGCTTCCCAGGAGCTCAAACTGTCGCAGGGCCGCGGTGCCATAGTAAGTGATCGCTGAGCCAATGCGCGGGATCACCGCATCAAAGTGCGGCAGCTGGCGACCTTTGTAGTGGATCGACGAGGCCACCGGACTGACGTTCATATAACAGGAAAGCGGATCGAGGATCTCGACCTGATGCCCGCGCTGTTGCGCCGCTTCGCGCAGGCGTCGACATGAATAAAGCGTTCCATCCCGGGATAATATGGCAATTTTCATCCTGCACCTCTGCAAAAAGACCCGCTCTGGCGGGCCTCAGCTATCGAACACATTTTCACCTTTCCTGCCGCCAGCGGTGGATACCGCCTGGCCGGAGCAGCAGTGTACACGTAATCAGCGCGTTGCCCACCCCTGCTTATGCAGATAGTCGAGAATAAACGGACGACTCTCTTTCACGATAGTGCGACGGATATGATCGCTCCAGGTATCGCGGCGGGCGTTGCTGCCGCGCGACAGATAATAGTGCGCCAACTGGTCGTCATACTCCGCCAACAGCGCGTTATCCAGCGGCTGATAGCGGTTCTCATGCACCAGCATGGCGGCCGGCATCCGCGGCTTGATGTCCGGGTTATCCGCCGGCCAGCCAAGGCAGAGGCCGAACAGCGGCAGGACGTGCTTTGGCAGCTCCAGCAGCTCGGTCACCGCCTCGATGCTGTTGCGCAACCCGCCGATATAGACGCCGCCCAGCCCGAGGGACTCGGCGGCGGTCAGCGCGTTCTGCGCCAGCAGCGCCGTATCGACAACGCCGATCAGCAGCTGTTCCGCCAGCCCCAGCTCCGCCTGCGGGCAGATCTGCAGGTGGCGATTAAAGTCGGCGCAGAAGACCCAAAACTCCGCCGCCTGGGCGACATGCTGCTGGCCGCCGGTCAGCGGGACCAGACGTTCACGCAGGGCCGGGTCAGTAATACGGATGATGGAGGTGCACTGTAAAAAACTCGAGGTAGATGCCGCTTGCGCGCTGGCGATAATCGCCGCGCGCTGTTCGTCGCTCACGGGCGCATCGGTGAAGTGGCGGATAGAACGGTGGCTGCGCAGCAGCTCAATGGTCGGCGTCATTTCGTTTTTCTCTGTCAGACAAGGATTCAGGCTCAGGAGAGTGGGTTAACTGCGGGGCCACGATCTGCGCCATCCGCCACATCACGACGATGGCGGCAGGGATCATCAGCACGATCCCGGCAAAGAGCATCACCAGCGCCGCGGTCGGGCTGGCAATGGGCGCAGGCAACTGGACATACTGGTTAAGCGAGAGCCAGGCGAGGGTTAACAGCCCCATCCCGAGGATCTCAACCAGCAGAATGCTTTTCGGCAACGGGGCAAATTTTCGCATCACGCCTCTCCGGTTGATAAACGCAACGCGCCAGCCAATGCCGCCGCGCCGCCGGGTCAGTATACGGGTTTTGATAGTAAGACATTTATCAAACATAGCCGTAAACCATCGAAGCAAGAGGCAGAACCTGCTTTCCCTCACCGGCCAATGCAGGCATCATAAGCGCCATTCGCCATCCGGCTGAGGTTTAAGGAGAGAAGCAATGTTTACCGTTATTTTTGGTCGTCCAGGCTGCCCTTACTGTGTTCGCGCCAAAGAGCTGGCCGAAAAACTGACCAACGAGCGTGATGATTTTAACTACCGTTACGTGGATATTCACGTCGAAGGCATCAGCAAAGCTGACCTGGAAAAAACCGTCGGCAAACCGGTTGAAACCGTACCGCAGATTTTCGTCGACCAGAAACACATCGGCGGTTGCACCGATTTCGAAGCCTGGGCGAAAGAGAACCTTGGCCTGTTTGCCTGAGTAAATTTATTTGCTCGATGAATGACTGCGCCAGGTATCAAGCCAGGCGCAGATAAACAAAAAGCACAACGCCCCCAGCGCACACCAGAACACCGCGCTCAGTACCCACGCCATCTCCTGCCAGAACGTCCGGTGCGTGACGAAAAACAGCCGCATCGTCACCATACAGACCGGCGCCGCCAGCATCGCGCCGAGCAAAGGACGCAGCACCCGCCGACCGGGAGAGAGACAGCTCGCCGCCGCTCCTGGCAGCAAAAAGAAGAGCAGGCCCAGCTCCGGGTTGCCGCTGGCGCGAAAGGCCCCTTTCATATGTAACAACAACGATAAGCACACCACAATGAACAGAACGAAGCCACAGATAATGCCGGCCCAACTACGCTCAGATTTCACCGTATCCTCCTGATGTTGCCTCTAACTCACGTCCACGTCGCCCAGTCAGATAAAGCATTTCGGCAATCCATGCCAATAACTCCCCTGCCAGCCTGAAAACGATTGTCACTAGCCGCCGCATCCAGGAAGGATTAAACTAGCGGGTATATTTTTGCTGGTTATAACAGGGTGCCAGAATAGGTTCGCGACAACGCGAACGCCTGAGCAACCTTAGACCAAATAACCATTTCCTTCAACAACTTACTAGTAAACGAGAAGTTGGCTTTCGTGAATATAAACGTCGCAGATTTGTTAAACGGGAATTACATCCTGTTATTATTCGTTGTACTTGCATTAGGACTATGCCTGGGAAAACTGCGTCTCGGCTCAGTACAACTTGGTAATTCCATTGGCGTTTTAGTCGTTTCTCTATTATTAGGTCAGCAGCATTTCGCGATTAACACCGATGCCCTTAATCTCGGCTTTATGCTGTTTATTTTTTGCGTCGGCGTGGAAGCCGGTCCTAACTTTTTTTCGATTTTTTTCCGTGACGGGAAAAACTATCTGATGCTGGCGCTGGTGATGGTCGGCAGCGCGATGCTGATCGCCATGGTGCTGGGTAAAGTGTTCGGCTGGGATATCGGGCTCACCGCCGGTATGCTGGCGGGGGCGATGACCTCCACCCCGGTGCTGGTGGGCGCGGGGGACACTCTGCGCCATTTCGGCCTGCCCAGCGATCAGCTGGCGCAGTCGCTTGACCATCTGAGCCTCGGCTATGCCCTGACCTACCTGGTTGGTCTGGTGAGCCTCATCGTCGGCGCCCGCTATATGCCCAAGCTGCAGCATCAGGATCTGCAGACCAGCGCCCAGCAAATCGCCCGCGAGCGCGGCCTCGATACCGATTCCAAACGTAAAGTTTACCTGCCGGTGATCCGCGCCTATCGCGTCGGCCCGGAGTTGGTGGCATGGGCCGATGGCAAAAATCTGCGCGAGCTGGGCATTTATCGCCAGACCGGCTGCTATATCGAACGCATCCGCCGCAACGGCATTCTGGCCAACCCGGACGGCGACGCGGTGCTGCAGATGGGCGACGATATTGCGCTGGTGGGCTACCCGGACGCGCACGCTCGCCTCGACCCGAGCTTCCGCAACGGTAAAGAGGTGTTCGACCGCGATCTGCTCGACATGCGCATCGTCACCGAAGAGATTGTGGTCAAAAACCACAACGCCGTCGGCCGCCGCCTGGCGCAACTCAAGCTCACCGACCACGGCTGCTTCTTAAACCGGGTTATTCGCAGCCAGATCGAGATGCCTATCGACGACAACGTGGTGCTGAACAAAGGCGACGTGCTGCAGGTCAGCGGCGACGCCCGCCGCGTGAAGACCGTTGCCGATCGCATCGGCTTTATCTCCATTCACAGCCAGGTGACCGACCTGCTGGCCTTCTGCGCCTTCTTTATCGTCGGCCTGATGATCGGCATGATCACCTTCCAGTTCAGCTCCTTCAGCTTCGGCATCGGCAACGCCGCGGGCCTGCTGTTCGCCGGCATCATGCTTGGCTTCCTGCGCGCCAACCACCCAACCTTCGGCTATATCCCGCAGGGGGCGCTGAACATGGTGAAAGAGTTTGGCCTGATGGTGTTTATGGCCGGGGTCGGGCTCAGCGCCGGGGCCGGGATCAATAACGGGCTGGGCGCCGTCGGCGGCCAGATGCTGGCGGCAGGGCTTATCGTCAGCCTGGTGCCGGTGGTGATCTGCTTCCTGTTTGGCGCCTATGTGCTGCGCATGAACCGGGCGATGCTGTTCGGCGCCATGATGGGGGCGCGCACCTGCGCCCCGGCGATGGAGATCATTAGCGATACCGCGCGCAGCAACATTCCGGCGCTCGGCTATGCGGGCACCTACGCTATCGCCAACGTGCTGCTCACCCTCGCCGGGACGCTCATCGTGATCATCTGGCCGGGGCTACAATAAATTTTTTGCGAAAAAAGCCGCCACAGGCAGAACTTTTTCTCAGGGCATCAGTCATAAGTAATGCCACTGCTTTTCTTTGATGTCCCCATTTTGTGGAGCCCATCAACCCCGCCACTTCGGTTCAAGGTTGATGGGTTTTTTGTTGCCTGCGTTTAGCCATTCCGGGTGAAACGCCGCCTCAGCACTCCTCTTCCTGCGCCCTCTCCCCCGCCAGCTGCCCGACCATCATGCGGATCGCCGCCTTCGACAGCGGCGCACGGTCGGTGACAAAGTGCAGGGTCATCCCTTCAATAAAGGCGTCGAGGCCGCGGGCGGTGTCGGGGGCAAACCACTGCTCCAGCGTCTGCTGGCTGCGCCGCATCCAGTTCCGCATCACCGCCTTCAGCGCTGGCTGGCTGCTACAGAACGCATACAGCTGGTACATCAGCTCCATATTGCGCGCCGTGGTCACCTGGGCGCTGAAGATCAGCTCCGCGATGGCATCGCAGGCTTGTTGCCGGTTCGCTACCCCGGCGAAGCTTTGCTGATACTGCGCCGACATCTCGGCGGTAAACAGGCTGAACGCCTCCTCGATCAGCGCCTCGATGCCGCTGAAATAGTAGGTCAGCGACCCCAGCGGCACATTCGCGCAGGTGGCGATTTTACGGTGCGTCACCGCATGGACGCCGTGCGCCGCGATGGTGTCCAGCGTCGCCTGCAGGATGCGCTCGCGGCGCTGCGGATCGTTCGGTCTACGGGCCATGATTTTCCTCTTCCGGTTTATGTACAAATGTACACATGCTTGCTACTGTTGTCTTCACTCTTCTCCTTTAAGGCGTTTACGGATGACGACGCAATCTTCGCGCAGAGCACTCCAGCTTCGACTGTGGGCGCTGTTTATGTTCTTTTTCATCCCCGGCTTGTTAATGGCCTCCTGGGCCACCCGCACGCCGGCGATACGCGATCTGCTGGCGCTTTCTACCGCAGAGATGGGCGTCGTGCTGTTTGGCCTGTCGGTGGGGTCGATGAGCGGTATTCTCTGCTCGGCGTGGCTGGTGAAGCGCTTCGGCACCCGCAAGGTCATCCGCACCACCATGTCCTTCGCCGTACTCGGCATGCTGGTGCTCAGCCTGGCGCTGTGGCTTGCCTCCGCCCCGCTGTTCGCCTTCGGTCTGGCCATCTTTGGCGCCAGCTTTGGCTCGGCAGAGGTCGCCATTAACGTCGAAGGCGCGGCGGTTGAGCGGGAGATGAATAAAACGGTGCTGCCGATGATGCACGGCTTCTACAGCTTTGGCACCCTGTTCGGCGCCGGGGTGGGCATGGCGGTGACCGGGTTCGGCCTTCCCGCCGCCCCGCATATCCTGGCGGCCGCGCTGGTGGCCATCCTGCCCATCGCCATTGCTATCCGCGCCATTCCGGAGGGTACCGGTAAAAATGCCGCCGAAGCCGCCCACGGCGAGGCGAAAGGTCTGCCGGTATGGCGCGATGCGCAGCTGCTGCTTATCGGTGTCATCGTCCTGGCGATGGCCTTCGCCGAAGGCTCAGCCAATGACTGGCTGCCGCTGCTGATGGTGGACGGCCACGGCTTTAGCCCCACCTCCGGCTCGCTGATCTATGCCGGCTTCACCCTCGGCATGACGCTGGGCCGCTTTACCGGCGGCTGGTTTATCGATCGCTACAGCCGGGTGACGGTGGTTCGTGGCAGCGCGGTGATGGGCGCTCTGGGCATTGGCCTGATTATCTTCGTCGACAACCCCTGGGTGGCGGGCATTTCGGTGCTGCTGTGGGGCATTGGCGCCTCGCTCGGCTTCCCGTTGACCATCTCCGCCGCCAGCGATACCGGTCCGGATGCCCCTAAGCGCGTCAGCGTGGTGGCGATTACCGGGTATCTTGCTTTCCTCGTCGGGCCGCCGCTGCTGGGCTTCCTCGGCGAGCATTTCGGCCTGCGCAGCGCCATGATGGTGGTGCTGGGCCTGGTGATGGTGGCGGCGCTGGTCGCCCGCGCGGTGGCTAAGCCACAGTCTGAACCCGTTATGGAGAACAGCTAATGAGCATCAAACTGATTGCGGTGGATATGGACGGCACCTTTTTAAGCGATGCCAAAACTTACAACCGGCCGCGCTTCCTCGCCCAGTATCAGCGAATGCGCGAGCAAAACATTCGCTTCGTGGTCGCCAGCGGCAACCAGTACTACCAGCTGATCTCCTTCTTCCCGGAGATCGCCCACCAGATCGCCTTCGTGGCGGAAAACGGCGGCTGGGTGGTGAGCGACAATGAAGACGTCTTCAACTGCCAGCTGCCGGTTCACCATTTCAACGCCGTGGTCGACCATCTGCAGACGCTGCCGAATATCGAAATCATCGCCTGCGGGAAGCGCAGCGCCTACACCCTCAACCGCTACAACGACGCGCTGAAGACGGTGGCGGCGAAGTATTATCACCGCCTTGAACTGGTGGATGATTTTAACCATCTCGATGACACCATCCTCAAATTTGGTCTCAACGTGCCGGACCGCCTGATCCCGGAGATTCAGCCGAAGCTGCACGCGGCGCTGGGGGACATGGTGACCGCGGTAGCCACCGGCTACGGTAGCATCGACTTAATTATCCCGGGGGTGCACAAAGCCAACGGCCTGCGTATTTTGCAGCAGCGCTGGGGTATTGAAGATCACGAGGTGGTGGCGTTCGGCGACAGCGGCAACGATATCGAAATGCTGCAGCACGCCGGATTTGGCTTCGCCATGGCCAACGCCCGGGAAGACGTCAAAGCCGTCGCCCGCTATCACGCGCCGCACAATAACGAAGAGGGTGTTCTGCAGATTATCGATAAGGTATTGGATCGCGAAGCGCCATTCGCCTGATAAGACCCGGATGCGAGCGCATCCGGGTTTTCAACCGGTTATCCCTGCTGCGAATTGCCGACGCTTTTATCTTTCAGGAAGTAGATCATCAGCCCCAGCCACAGTACCCCGCCCAACAGGTTAAACAGGCTGAACAGCCCGTTGCCGCCGAGCTCGTAAGCATGTTTGCTGAGCTCGATGCCGACGGTGAAGATCAGCATCTGCAGCATCCCCATCGCCGCCGAAACCGTGCCTTTGCTCATTTCGCTGGCGAACAGGGTTAAGCGCACCAGGCCGGCGTTCGCCAGGCCAATCCCGAAGGCGTAGAAGCTCAGACCGGCGGTCATCCACAGATAGGCGTGGGAAGAGACCACCGTCGCCGCCGCGGAGAGGAGCAGGCCAAACAAGATAGGCCAGCCGCCCATGATAATCAGCGAGCGCACGGTACGGCGCGAAGTCAGGCGCGCCAGCACCAGGTTGCCGGCAATCAGCGCGCCGAAAATCGGCACCTGCAGCATGCCATACTCATAGCTTGTCGCCTGTTCGCCGCTGATAATAATCACCGGCGACTGGGCGATCCACGCCAGCAGCGGCAGGCTGACAAAGCCGGTAGCCAGCGCGCCGGCGACGAAGCGCAGGTTCTTCAGCACCAGCCGATAGTCGCGGCCCAGCTCTTTGACCGACAGCTTTTCACCCAGTCGCGTCGCGGTTTCCGGCATCGCCCGCTGCAGGCCGACAAACGAGATAGCCGCCAGCACGGCGAACAGCACGAACATCATCTCCCACGGCAGGATATGCACCCAGGCGGCGCCCACCAGCGGCCCCAGCAGCGGGGCAATCAGCGCCACGTTGGCCATCAGGGCGGTGATTTTAATACACACCGCCTCCTCAAAGGACTCCTGGATCGCCGCGTAGCCGACCGCGCCGATAAAGCACAGGCTGATCCCCTGCAGGAAGCGCAGCAGGGTGAACTGTTCAATGGTCTGCGCCAGCAGCGTCGCCAGGCAGGTGACGATAAACCACACCACCCCGGTCAACATCACCGGACGGCGGCCAATACGGTCCGACAGCGGCCCCAGCAGCCACTGTAGAAACATGCCGCCGGCCAGATAAGCGGTCATCGAGGTGGGTACCCACTCGTTGCCCACCTGAAATTCCTGAACCACGGCCAGCATACCCGGCTGGATCATATCGTTGCCGATATAGGTGGAAAACTCGTACAGCACCAGACATAGCGGGAACAGCAGCGCCTGCCTTCCGAGGCGGCGACCTGAAAGCGAATAATTTTGCATGAAATCTCTTATCTATCAAAAATCGCGCAAAGTGTAATGAAACTCCCGGCGCGGAGATAGTGAATTGTGGGTGACACCGCACAATATTGCGAGTTTCGCGCCAGCGTCAGGGCTCGTCTTAGCAATTCACTCTGCGTATATATTCCGTTTATGTTTCAGCCATGTGACAAAGGATATACTGACGCTTTTCAGGGGGTTAGCGCCGCACCTCAGAAGGCGACATTTCTTAACAACCTGATATTTAAGACAATACTGCTTTATCTCCGCACCGCTTTTATTTAGGGTAGGCGGCTTATTTGCTATCGGACCAACGAGCCTGGAAGTCTATGCTGGAAAATATTAACTACGCGCTGTTCGCCCTGCTCAACGCGACCCCGGCCTCGCCGCAGTGGGCCATTGAGGTGGCGATTTTCATCGCTAAAGATCTGATTCTGATCGTACCCCTGCTGGTGGTGACCTTGTGGCTGTGGGGGCCTGCCCAGCGGCAGATGGTGTTTAAGCTGATGCTGGCGCTGACCATCAGCCTGACCGTCTCATGGGCGATCGGCCACCTCTATCCGCACGATCGGCCGTTTGTCGCTGGCGTGGGCTATAACTTCCTGCACCACGCGGCGGACGATTCCTTCCCCAGCGACCACGGCACCGTCAGCTTTACCTTTGCCCTGGCCTTCCTGTTCTGGCACCGCGTCTGGTCCGGCGCCCTGCTGATGGCCCTTGCCGCCGCCATCGCGTGGTCCCGCGTCTATCTCGGCGTCCACTGGCCGCTGGACATGGTCGGCGGCCTGCTGGCCGGGATGTGCGGCTGTCTTGGCGCGGCGCTAATCTGGCATACTGTCGGCTCGGCGCTGTACCGTCAGCTGCAGCGCCTCTATCGCCTCTGCTTCTCCCTGCCGATCCGCAAAGGCTGGGTGCGCGGCTAAACGCCGACCGTCGCGGCGGCGACCGCGTGACTAACCCGCAAGCGACAGGTAAAATCCCGCTAACGACCTGCCTCCGCAGGGCGATTTTAGCGCAGAGGGAATATGGAAACTCGCCGTGACGAACGCATCAGTCAGCTCATTCAGGCACTCAAGCGCAGCGATAGGCTGCATCTGAAAGAAGCGGCCTCCCTGCTCGGGGTGTCGGAAATGACCATTCGTCGCGACCTCAACGGCCACAGCGGTCCGGTCGTGCTGCTCGGCGGATACATTGTGCTGGAGCCGCGCAGCGCCACCCATTACCTGCTCAGCGACCAAAAAACCCGGCTGGTCGAAGAAAAACGCCGTGCCGCCCGCCATGCGGCCGCGCTGCTGGAGGCCCATCAGATGGCCTTCTTCGACTGCGGGACCACCACCCCGTGGATCATCGACGCCATTGACGACGCCCTGCCCTTCACCGGCGTCTGCTACTCCCTGAACACCTTTCTGGCCCTGCAGGAAAAGCCCCAGTGCCGCGCGGTCCTGTGCGGTGGGGAATTTCATGCCAGCAACGCGATTTTTATGCCGCTGAGCCTTGAGGATACCCTCAGCCATCTGAGCCCTGACATCGCCTTTTACTCGGCGGCGGGCATTGACTGCGAGCAAGGGGCAACCTGCTATAACCTGGAGGAACTGCCGGTCAAGCACTGGGCGATGCGACACGCGCGCTACCACGTGCTGGTGGTAGACCACAGCAAGTTTGGCAAAGTGCGTCCGGCGCGCATGGGGGCGTTAGCAAAGTTTGATGTGATCGCCAGCGATATCTGCCCGGATGACGAGCTGGTCGCGCTGGCGAAGGCGCAGCAGATTTCGCTGCTGTACTGAACATGAACGGACCGCGCCCCGCCGGGCGCGGTCATGACATCAGGAGAACCAGCTGCCGAACCAGCCGTGCAATTTCATCAGTACGAAGTCGATCATTCGGCTGAAGAAGCCACCTTCTTTCACCGGCTCCATGACGATCAGCGGGCGCTGCTCGATGGTTTTATCATTCAGCTTAAAGTCGATAGTCCCGACCACCTGCCCCTTCTCCAGCGGCGCGGTAAGCTGCGGCTGGTTTAAGGTGTAGCTGGCTTTCAGGTTTTTCAGCTGCCCCTTCGGCAGGGTGATAGAGCCCGCTTCGCCAGCCCCCAGTTTCGCTTCGCTGCTGTCGCCAAACCACACGCGCTGAGTGACGAAGGTGGCATCCGGTTTAATCGGCGTCACGGTTTCATAGAAGCGGAAGCCCCAGGTCAGCAGTTTTTCTGACTCGTTAAAACGAATGCGGTCGGTTTTGGTCCCCAGCACCACGGCAATCAGACGCATATCGCCCTGCGTGGCCGAAGAAACCAGGTTATAGCCGGCTCCGGCGGTGGTCCCGGTTTTCACACCATCGGCATTGAGGTTGGTGCTCCACAGCAGACGGTTACGGTTTGGCTGACGAATTTTATTAAAGGTGAACTCTTTCTCTTTATGTACCGCGTACTCTTCCGGTACATCGTGGATCATCGCTTTGGTCAACAACGCCATATCGCGAGCGGTACTGAACTGCCCCGGCGCATCAAGGCCGTGAACGGTCATAAAGGTGGTGTTGGTCAGCCCCATTTTTTTGGCGTAGCCGTTCATCAGGCTGACGAAAGCATCCTGGCTGCCCGCCACGTAGTCCGCAATGGCAATGCTGGCGTCGTTACCGGACTGAATGATGACCCCTTTGTTCAGATCTTCCACGGAAACCTGCATGCCGGGCTTGAGGAACATCACCGATGAGCCGCGCAGCGCCGGGTTGCCGGTCGCCCAGGCATCGCGCCCGACGGTCACCATATCGGTCAGTTTAATTTTTCCCGCTTTTATCGCCTGCCCCACCACGTAGCTGGTCATGATCTTCGTCAGACTGGCCGGGTCGAGTTTTTCATCGGCATTGCCTTCGCTCAGCACCTTCCCGCTGGCGTAGTCCATCAGGATCCAGGCGCGAGCGTCAATCGAAGGGGCGTCGGGGAGTTGTTCTGCAGCCTGCACCGCAGGTGCGACAAGAAATAACAGCGCGCAACCTGCCGCGAGGCCGCGAAGGGAAAAAGCGTCATGCATCATAAGAGCCACCCAAGTATCCTTTCCAAACAAAATATGCCGCGCCACTCTGACCGCGCCGCAGCAACCGGTGAGTAAAGCGTACAAATGACCTTAAAGAAACAGCGAGTTGGTAAAGTTTTTAAAGTTTACGCAATAACATGCCGCCGTGCTTTAATCAGAACAATTTTTTTGATCGTGATTGCCTAAATATTAACTTTATCCCAACATGATCGCCGATCGCGCTGCAACGGCAGTGAAACAAACTCAGGAGCGAAAATGATTACACTGTGGGGACGTAATAATTCGACCAACGTGAAGAAAGTGCGCTGGGTGCTGGAGGAGCTGGATCTGCCGTATGAGCAGATCCTCGCCGGGCTGGAGTTTGGTCTCAATCATGACCCGGAATATCTGGCGATGAACCCCAACGGGCTGGTGCCGCTGTTAAAGGACGATGCCACCGGGGTGGTGTTGTGGGAATCAAATACGATTATTCGCTACCTTGCCGCCCAGTATGGCGTTGACCGTCTGTGGCTGGCCGCGCCGGCGCAGCGCGCGCAAGGCGAAAAGTGGATGGACTGGTCCAACGGCACCCTCTCTCCCGCTCATCGCCCGGTGTTAATGGGCCTGGTGAGGACGCCGCCGGAGCAACGCGACCCGGCGGCGATCGCCGCGGGGATCAGCGCCTGCGAAGCGCTATTCGCCATGCTGGATGACGAACTGGCCAAAATGCCGTGGCTCTCTGGCGAGCAGTTCGGCCTTGGCGATATTGCCGTCGCCCCCTTCGTCTACAACCTGTTGTCGATCCTCGACAGCTGGCAACCGCGGCCCCATCTGCAGCGCTGGTATCAGCAGATTAGCCAGCGTCCCGCCTGGCGCGAAGTGGTGCAGATCCCGGTCACCTGACGCTACTTCTCCGGACTCAGCCGCAATAGCTCGCCGTTAGACTCGTCGGTTAACACATACAGATAGCCGTCGGGTCCCACGCGAACGTCGCGGATGCGTTTCCCGCGCGCCTCCAGCAGGCGCCCCTCCTCGCGGACCTGATTGCCGTCCACCGCCAGAACAATCAGCGACGTCTCCTTCAGCGCGCCGATAAACAGCTTATGTTGCCACTGGGGAAAGGTCTGCGCCGCGTAGAAGGCCATCCCGCTTACCCCGGGTGAGACCGGCCAGACATACAGGGGAGGCTCGGTTCCCGGAACCGTTTTGCCCCTGGCCTCCGGAATGGGCAGGCCGCTGTAGTTAATGCCGTGCGTCGCCAGCGGCCAGCCGTAGTTTTTTCCCGCCTGCGGGATATTAATTTCATCCCCGCCGCGCGGGCCGTGCTCGTTCAGCCACAGCGCCCCGCTCCACGGATTTATCGCCATCCCCTGCGGGTTGCGGATGCCGTAGGCCCAGATCTCCGGCCTCACGTCGGCCCGGCCAACAAAGGGATTATCCGGCGGCACACCCCCGTTCTCCGTCAGGCGGACCACTTTTCCCTGCAGCTTGTCGAGATCCTGAGCGGTGGGACGCTGATTGTTCTCCCCGAGGCCAATAAAGAGATGCCCTTTGCCGTCAAACACCAGCCGGCCGCCAAAATGATTGCCGATGGAGAGTTTCGGCTGCTGGCGAAACACCACGGTGAAATTCGTCAGTTGGGTGGCATCCTGGCTCAACTGCCCGTAGCCCACCGCGGTGCCCGCTTTGCCGCTGGCGTCGCTTTCCGCATAGCTTAGCCACACCCGCCGCGACTGCGCGAAATCCGGTGCCAGCGCCACGTCCAGTAAGCCCCCCTGGCCGTTGGCCCACACCTGCGGCACGCCGGCTATCGGCGCCGACAGGCCTTTACCCGGCTGCCAGCGCTTGAGCTCGCCGCCACGCAGGGTAATCAACATGCCCTGGTCGCCGGGGAGAAATGCCAGGCTCCACGGATGGGCCAGCCGGTTCTGCAATACCTCCACCCGCGCCGCGGCCTGGCTCAGGGCCGGCAGCGACAGGGCGCTCAATAGCAACAGCAGCGGGATCGGACGCATGGCATTCTCCTTTCGTCAGCTCTGCGCTAAAGGGTAGCCAGCGGGGAAATTTGCGCGGGGATTTTTACATAACCTTTAACAGGGGAAGCATCCACTTCCCCTGGGTTTCAGCCGATCAGGCATGAGGAATTGGCGACAATTTATTCAATTTATGAATATTTGAAGTCAATCCTGTCAGACAGCGTTCTAGCTTCTCTACGTTAACAGCGATGTACAGCGGACAATCATGATGCCCGCTCATCAGGCATACTGCAGCGGCGGCGACGGACTCGCCGGCCAAACGAAGGGCATCCTTTTCCTCCGGTGAAATGACATGCTGCAGGCGCGGCGCCTGGGCACGCATTTCACGGCAAAGCTCAAACAAGTTTTCACGCAGATGGTCATTTTCGCTGACTGACATGTAGCCTTTGGCCTTCCGCAGCTGCAGATAGGCGTCAATATCGATATTGGCGTTAATGAGCTTCTGCAAAAGGTGGCGGTATAGTCTGTCAACGGTCATCACGGTTCCTCCTCTGTCGTCCTTTACCCTATCCATAATACGGTTATTTTTTGTACAAAATGATGCGCCAGGTCAATTATTCCCAAGACTTTAACACCCTTTACAATTTGACAACTCTGCCGCTTTGTCAGGTCTATAACAAAATAAATGTAATACGGTCACATTTAATTTCGCAAAGAAACAAAATCGCCTTCATCGCCATTAAGTGGCCAAATAGTGCTGCAATGATCACATTATATCGCAGACGCTATTGCATGATCGTCAGCCCGAGTGCCATAACAAATCATTAATGTAATACGTATAACATTTAATAAAAACAGCGACCTCGGCCGCGGTTCGCTGATAATCTCTCTGACCGTTTGCAAGGAACTGAACCATGACGCCCGGTAAAAGAAACTACCTTCTGTTGAGTCTATTCGATTTCCTCTACCTGTTCGCCTGGTCGTCGACCATGGCTTTCTTTGTCATTTGGACCACCCAGCATCTTGGCATCAGCGCCACGAAAACCGGCCTGCTCTACTCGGTAAACGCCTTTATCGCCCTGCTAATGCAGCCTTTCTTCGGCTTTATTTCCGACAAGTTCGGCCTGAAAAAACGGCTTATTTGGCTGCTGGTGACCCTGCTCCTGCCGGTAGGCCCCTTCTTTATCTACGTTTACGCGCCGCTGCTGATGCACAGCTTCTGGATTGGCGCGCTGCTGGGGGGGATCTATCTGGGGATCATCTTTAACTCCGGCTGCGGGGTGATCGACTCTTATATCGATAAGATTTCCCGCCGCTACCAGTTCGAATACGGTCGGGTGCGGATGTGGGGCTCGTTAGGCTGGGCGGCCGCGGCCTGGATCGTCGGTAAATATATCGACAGCAATCCCAATCTGGCCTTCTGGCTCGCCAGCCTCGCCATCGTCATCGCCGCCGTCTGCTTTATGCTGACCAAAATCGAATTAACCGACGCCGATGTAGCGCGAAGCGAATCGCTGAAGGTCTCCCATGCCCTCGAGCTGGCGAAGAATGGTCAGTTCTGGATGTTGCTGCTCTTTACCCTGTTCGTCACGCAGATTTATGACACCTACGATCAGCAGTTTGCCCAGTACTTCTCGCAACAGTTCCCGACGCCGGAGGAAGGCAACCGCTGGTATGGGATCCTCGCCTCCATTCAGGTGTGCGGCGAAACGCTGTTCTTATGCCTGATGCCGTGGTTTGTTAACCGGACCGGCGCCAAGTGGGCGCTGATCATTGCCGGGCTGATCATGTCGGTACGTATTGTTGGTTCGGCGGTGCCTCTTGGCCCGGTGTGGATTGGCGCAGTAAAAATGATGCATGCCCTGGAGAAACCGTTAATTCTGGTGTCGGTCTTTAAATTCATCGCCGCCAACTTCGACCACAAGCTCTCTTCGACAGTCTATTTACTGGTGCTGTTTGTCGCCTCGATCGCCACCGCCATTTACTCCCCGCTGGCTGGCTATCTGTACGATACCATTGGCTTCGCCGACACCTATCTGATCCTCGGCGGCATCGCCGGGCTCTTTACTTTGATCTCTGTCTTCACGCTGCAGGATAAGCGCGAGCCGAAAAAGCCCGGCGCCGCCCCCTCCGGAGCCGTCACCCCGGCGCAATAAGTTTCTGCCCGGCAGCAACGCCGGGCGTGAATCGCCGCCTGCGCGCACGGCTTGCCGGAAGCGTTTCCCGCCCCTCTGCTCCGGGGCGTGCGGGATCCGCTTTAGCGGCAGGGGCATGAAAGGCAGGGCTGGGTGCGCTTTTTCACCATTAACCGTGACGGAGCTATACTCTTTTTCGCAAAGATCTGTAGAATTCCTGCCCTGACCATTCCAATAATTGAACACTTTTTAAGCTATGAGCAATGTCACGCACCAGCCGAAAATCGGCTTCGTCTCCCTGGGCTGCCCGAAAAACCTCGTGGACTCAGAGCGTATCCTGACCGAACTGCGCACCGAAGGTTATGACGTCGTCCCTACCTACGACAACGCCGATATGGTGATCGTTAATACCTGCGGCTTTATCGACAGCGCTGTGCAGGAATCGCTGGAAGCGATCGGCGAAGCGTTGAAAGAGAACGGCAAGGTGATCGTCACCGGCTGTCTCGGCGCAAAAGAGGATCAGATCCGTGAAGTGCACCCGAAGGTGCTGGAGATCACCGGTCCGCACAGCTATGAGCAGGTGCTGGAGCACGTCCACCACTATACGCCAAAGCCGAAGCACAACCCGTTCCTGAGCCTGGTGCCGGAACAGGGCGTTAAGCTGACGCCGCGCCACTACGCCTACTTAAAAATTTCTGAAGGCTGCAACCATCGCTGCACCTTCTGCATTATTCCGTCCATGCGCGGCGACCTGGTGAGCCGTCCGATTGGCGAAGTGCTGGCGGAAGCCAAACGCCTCGCTGACGCTGGCGTGAAAGAGCTGCTGGTGATTTCGCAGGACACCTCCGCATACGGCGTCGACGTCAAGCACCGCACTGGTTTCCACAACGGTATGCCGGTGAAGACCAGCATGGTCAGCCTGTGCGAAGAGCTGGCGAAGCTCGGCATCTGGGTGCGCCTGCACTATGTCTACCCGTACCCGCACGTTGACGATGTGATCCCGCTGATGGCAGAAGGCAAAATTCTGCCGTACCTCGATATTCCGCTGCAGCACGCCAGCCCGCGCATCCTGAAGCTGATGAAGCGTCCAGGTTCCGCTGACCGTCAGCTGGCGCGCATCAAGCAGTGGCGTGAAATCTGCCCGGATCTGACCCTGCGCTCCACCTTTATCGTGGGCTTCCCGGGGGAAACGGAAGAAGATTTCCAGATGCTGCTCGACTTCCTGAAAGAGGCGCGTCTCGACCGCGTCGGCTGCTTCAAGTACAGCCCGGTTGAAGGCGCCACTGCCAATGAGCTGGCGGACCAGGTGCCGGAAGAGGTGAAAGAGGAGCGCTGGAACCGCTTTATGCAGCTGCAGCAGCAGATCTCTGCCGAGCGTCTGCAGGAAAAAGTGGGTCGCGAAATCCTGGTGCTGGTGGATGAAGTTGATGAAGAAGGCGCCATTGGCCGCAGCATGGCCGACGCCCCGGAAATCGACGGCGCGGTCTACCTGAACGGCGAAACCGGCGTCAAGCCGGGCGACGTGGTGCGGGTGAAAGTCGAGCACGCCGACGAATACGACCTGTGGGGAACCCGGGTCTAGTCCAGCTTCCCGGATAGCGGCTTAGCGCATTCCCCGGCCTACGGGGTTCTCCCGTAGGCTCCCCCTCCAGGCCCGCGCAAGCGCAGCGCTGCCGGGCAAGCGTTGATGACCTTCCAGGCAACCCTGTTGCGCCGTTATTTTGCCGGGTGGCGCTACGCTTACCCGGCCTACGGGGTCCAGTCCCAATATGTGAATCGCCGCCGGACATGGGGCCGCTGAAACTGCCGGTGCTGGCGGCCTCAACATCGCTGAGACGTTCCCGGAAGGCCGGGGCAGCCAACATGGATGCGGGCTGAGGGCCGTGTTTTGCACGGACGCTGCCTCGGCCCGACCCGCAGCCTGCAGGGATAAGTCGAAGGCACCACGCAGTGGCGATGTTGCTGGCCGGAGCCCGGGGTACAGGGGGCGGCGGCGACTGGCCGCCCCCTGTGCGCTCCCTGCGCGATGAGAGACATAACGCAGAAGATTAACCGGGAGCGCAATGTGCGCTGAAGCCACAAATAATATAAAGCACCGCACGGCGGTGCTTTCCCTCACCCTACCCCTTTAACTTCGGATCCAGTGCATCGCGCAGGCCATCCCCCAGCAGATTAAACGCCAGCACGGTCACGAAAATCGCCACCGCCGGAAACAGCGCCACGTGCGGGGACATCACCATATCCGCCCGCGCCTCGTTGAGCATCGCGCCCCACTCTGGCGTGGGCGGCTGCGCGCCGAGACCGAGAAACGACAGACTGGCCGCCGAAATAATCGATACCCCAATGCGCATGGTGAAATAAACCACGATCGACGACACCGTCCCCGGCAGGATGTGGTGGAAGAGGATGGTGGCATCGCTGGCGCCAATGCTGCGCGCCGATTCAATAAAGGTCTGCTGCTTTAATACCAGGGTGTTGCCCCGCACCAGCCGGGCGAACGCCGGGATCGAGAAGATCGCCACGGCGATAATCACGTTGGCCATCCCGCTACCCATGACGGCGACCACCGCGATCGCCAGCAGGATCCCCGGAAAGGCGAACAGCACGTCGCACAGACGCATAATCAGCCGGTCCCACCAGCCCTCATAGTAGCCGGCCAGCAGCCCAAGCACCGTGCCGATGGCCGCGCCAATCAGCACCGCCAGCACCCCCGCGGCCAGCGAGATCTGCGCCCCCACCAGCACCCGGCTGAAAATATCGCGCCCCAAAGAGTCGACACCGAACCAGTGCACCAGCGAAGGCCCCTCGTTAAGCCGGTCGTAGTCGAAATAATTTTCCGCATCGTACGGCGCTATCCATGGGGCGACGATGGCCACCGCAATCAGCAACAGCACGAAAATACCGGCGCCCATGGCCACCGGCTGACGCCGAAAGCGCCGCCAGAACTCATGCCAGGGGGTATGGATTTCGCCGGGCCTGATGCCCGGCATGGCGTTCAGCGCCGCCTGCCTTCTCCAGTTAAGCAATCGCACCTTACTTATACCTGATAGCCGGGTTTATGGCCGCGTACAGCACATCCACCACTAAATTGATAAGAATAAACTCCAGCGAAAAGAGCAGCACTTCCGCCTGAATCACCGGGTAATCGCGCATTTCTACCGAATCGACCAGCAGTCGCCCCAGCCCCGGCCAGTTGAAGACCTTCTCCACGACGATCGAGCCGCCGAGCAGGAAACCGAACTGCAGCCCCATCATGGTGACCACCGGGATCATCGCATTGCGCAGACCATGCTTGAGCACCACCCGCGTTTCGCTCACCCCTTTCGCCCGGGCGGTACGCATATAGTCTTCATGCAGCACATCGACGAACGACGCGCGGGTAAAGCGCGCCATCACCGCTGCCACCGCCGCGCCGAGGGTCAGCGACGGCAAAATATAGTGCCGCCAGCTGTCGGCGCCCACCGTCGGCAGCCAGCCCAGCTCAACCGAAAACACCTGCATCAGCAACATGCCGAGGGCAAAGGCCGGAAACGAAATACCGCTCACCGCCAGCGCCATTCCCAGACGGTCAGGCCAGCGATTGCGCCACACCGCCGCCGCGATCCCCACCGCCATGCCAAACAGCACTGCCCAGCTCATGCTGGCCAGCGTCAGCCACAGGGTGGGCATAAAGCGGCTGGCTATCTCACTGGCAACGGGACGCCGCGAGGCCATGGACATGCCAAAATCGCCGCGCAGCACGTTGGTGATGTAGTGCCAGAACTGGACGTGCAGCGGCTGGTCAAGCCCCAGCTGCTGGCGCACCATCGCCACCACCTGGGCATCGGCCTCTGGTCCGGCAATCAGCCGCGCCGGGTCGCCGGGCAGCATATGGACGAAGAGAAACACCAGCACCGCGACGATTAGCAGGGTGGGGATCAGCCCCAGCAGGCGCTTAATCACATAGTTGAGCATCGTACCTCCACAACCCGCCCCGCGGAAAAACCGCTCTCCGCCCACTAGCGCCGGAGGGCATCATCTCGACCTTCACGGTGTTAAATCTGCCTGTTCGAAGCTGAAGCCGGTGTCCGGCTGGATATAGAAGCCGGTGAGGTTCTTGCTGTGGGCGGAGACCAGTTTCTCCACCACCAGCGGCACCCACGGCGACTCTTTCCAGATAATATCCTGCGCCGCTTTGTAGAGTTTGGTTTTCTCTTGCGGATCGGTGGTTTTCAGCGCCTCGCTCAGCGCGCTATCCACCTGCGGGTTGCTGTAAAAAGCGGTGTTGAACAGGGTCGGCGGCCAGTTTTGGGAAGCAAACAGCGGCGACAGCGCCCAGTCGGCTTCGCCAGTGGAGGCGGACCAGCCGGTATAGAACATCCGTACCCCGCTCTCTTTCTGCCCTTTACCTTCCACTTCCGCCGCCCGCTGACCGGCGTCCATCGCCGTCACCTGCGCCTTTATGCCCACCTGCGCCAACTGCTGCTGGGTAAACTGCAGCACTTTCTGCGCGGTGCTGTGGTTATGTGACGACCACAGCGTAGTGCTAAACCCGTTGGGGTAGCCGGCCTCTTTTAGCAGCTGGCGCGCTTTCGCCGGATCGTAAGGCCACGCGGGATAGCTCTGAGCGTAGGCAATCGATGGCGGCACCACGCCGGTCGCCGGGGTGGCATAGCCGGCAAACGCCACCTTGACCAGCGCCTGGCGGTTGATGGCGTAGTTGATCGCTTCGCGCACCTTCGGATTATCGAACGGTTTCTGCGTCACGTTCATGCTGATGTAACGCTGCATGATCGACGGACTGGCCACCAGCTCCAGTTTGCTGTTTTTCGCCAGCAGCGGCGCCTGCTCGTAGGGGATCGGGAAGGCAAACTGCGCCTCGCCGGTCTGCAGCATCGCCGCCCGGGTATTGTTATCGACTACCGGTCGCCAGGTAATGGAATCCAGCTTCGGCAGCCCCGGCTGCCAGTAGCCATCGAACTTGCTGACCTTCACGAAGTCGGTCTGGTTCCAGGTATCGAGCTTATACGGCCCGGTGCCCACCGGGTGGAAGCCGATATCCTTGCCATATTTTTTCAGCGCCGTCGGCGAAATCATCGCTGTCGCCGGATGGGCGAGAATATTAATAAACGCCGAGAACGGCTGTTTGAGGGTGATTTTCACCGTGGTCGGATCAACCGCCTCGGTGCTGGCGATATTTTTATACAGGTTATAGCGCTTGAGATGGTTTTCCGGGTTGCTGGCGCGGTCGAGGTTAGCCTTGACCGCCTCGGCGTTAAAGTCGGTGCCATCCTGGAATTTCACCCCGCCGTGCAGCTTGATGGTGTACACCAGGCCATCCGGCGACACGGTGTAGCTCTCGGCAAGAACATTTTGCAGCTTCATCTCTTTATCAAGGCCGAACAGGCCTTGATAAAAGGACTTCGCCACCGCCTGCGACAGAGTATCGTTAGCATCATAGGGGTCGAGCGTCGTGAAGTTAGACCCGACCGCCACCACCACATCTTTGGCAGCAAAAGCGGGGGCGCTCGCCAGGGCCGCCGCGATACTCAGCGCCAGCCACCATTTGCGTGAAACAGGTTGTGTCATCGTGTTCTCCTGAAAAGGTGCGTTATGTGTTGTTATGTTCTGCCCAGCACGTCGGCGGCGTCGCGGGCGACGAAGTGGCCCGGCCCAACCTGCTGCAATGGCGGGCTGGCGATCTCCTCGCCCCGCTTATAGATATTGCCCGGGACGTCATCAGACAGCAGGACCCGCTGCGGATGACGGTAGGCCGGGTCGGCCACCGGTACGGCAGCCATGAGCTTACGGGTATAGGGGTGCTGCGGGTTTTCAAACACTGCGCGGCGCGGGCCGATTTCGACAATCCGGCCGCGATACATCACCGCCACGCGGTGGCTGATGCGCTCCACCACCGCCATATCATGGGAAATAAACAGAAACGCGATGCCCATCTCGCGCTGCAGGTCGAGCATCAGATTGATAATCTGCGCACGAATGGAGACATCCAGGGCCGACACCGACTCATCGGCAATCACCACCTTCGGATTCAGCGCCAGCGCGCGGGCAATGCAGATCCGCTGCCGCTGGCCGCCGGAAAAGGCGTGGGGGTAGCGCCAGGCATGCTCCGGCTGCAGCCCCACGCGCTTCAGCAGCCAGGCGACCCGCTCGCGAGCCGCCTCCCTGTCCAGCAGGCCATGCACCCGCAGCGGCTCCATAATCGAATCGCCGACCGTCTGGCGCGGATCGAGCGAGGCGTAAGGATCCTGAAAAATAAACTGAATATTGCGCCGCAGGGACTGCAGCTTGCTGCCGGAGAGGGTATCGATCCGCTGACCATCGAAGGTAATGGTGCCACCCTGGGTCTCAACCAGCCTCAGCAGCGCCCGGCCGGTGGTCGACTTGCCGCAGCCGGACTCCCCCACCAGAGAGAGGGTCTCTCCCGGCCAGAGATCAAAACTCACCTTCTCCACCGCATGCACTTCGCGCGTCACGCGATTGAGCAGCCCGCCGCGCACCGGGAAACGGGCCACCAGATCGCGCACCTGCAGAATCGGCTCACCCGCCACCACCGTGTCTGGCGTTTCTGTCTCCGCCAGCGGCTGCCCCGGCAGCGGAAAGCGGCGCGGCAGATCCCGACCGCGCATCTCACCCAGCCGGGGGACCGCCGCCAGCAGGGACTGCGTATAAGGGTGCTGCGGTGAACGGAAAATCTCCTCGACGCTGCCGGTCTCCACCGCCTCGCCGCGATACATGACCAGCACCCGATCGGCGATATCGGCCACCACCCCCATGTCATGGGTGATAAAGATTACTCCCATCGCCATCTCCTTTTGCAGGACGGCGATAAGTTGCAAAATTTGCGCCTGGATGGTGACATCCAGCGCCGTGGTCGGCTCGTCGGCAATCAGCACCGCCGGCCGACAGGAGAGCGCCATGGCGATCATCACCCGCTGGCGCATGCCGCCGGAGAGCTGGTGCGGATAGCGTGAGAGCATCTCTTCCGCCTGGGGAATACGCACCTGGTCGAGCATCTTTTTTGCCGCGCGCAGCGCCTCTTCGCGCCCCAGCCCCTGGTGCAGACGCAGGGATTCGGCGATCTGCTCGCCGATGGTGAACACCGGGTTCAGCGAAGTCATCGGCTCCTGAAAAATCATCGCCAGGTCCGCGCCGCGTACCCGGCGCATTTCGGCCTCCGATTGCTCATTGAGCGCGATCACCTGCCGGTTGCGCCGTCGCAGCCACAGCCCCTCGCTACTCACCTCGCTGCTGGCGGCGTCAAGCAGACGCATCAGCGCCAGAGCGGTGACCGATTTTCCCGAACCGGACTCCCCGACAATCGCCAGCGTCTCGCCGCGGCGCAGGCTGAAGGAAAGCTGACGCACGGCCTGCACCTCTGGCGCATCCTGCTGGCGAAACGCCACGTTCAGGTTGCGCACCACCAGTACTTCGCAGGTATCCGTTTCGTGAGTTTGCGGCACTCTCCTTCTCCCTTGTTCTATTCGCGATAAATGCCAATGGTCGGCGTATCGCCGGCATAGCACCAGGCGCGGTACATGCCTTCGCTGTTAAACGGTAAAACGACGTTGCCTTCGCGATCGACGGCAATCAGTCCGCCGCTGCCGCCGAGGGCCGGCAGCTTCTCCATCACCACCCGCTCGCAGGCGGAATAGAGACTGAGCTGACCGTACTCCATCAGGGCGGCGATATCGTAGGCCGCCAGAGTACGCATAAAGACTTCGCCGGTGCCGGTGCAGGAGACCGCCACGCTGGCATTGTTGGCGTAGCACCCCGCGCCCGGCAGCGGGCTGTCGCCAACGCGTCCGGGCAGTTTGTTGGTCATGCCGCCGGTGGAGGTCGCCGCCGCCAGATTGCCGGCCAGATCGAGCGCCACCGCCCCGACGGTGCCCATTTTCTGGCGTTCGTCGAGCGGAGCGGCATGGTGGTCAAGGATGATCTCCCCACCCGCTTTCGCCTCCTGCAGCTGCAGCAGGCGCTCGGGGGTGGAAAAGAGATCGTTATCGACGCGCGCCATTCCGTGGGAGAAGGCGAAATTTTCCGCCCCCTCGCCGATCAGCAGCACGTGCGGGCTCTTTTCCAGCACCAGACGCGCCGCCAGCACCGGATTACGTAAATGTTTGACCCCGGCCACCGCCCCCGCCTGCAGGCTGTAGCCGTCCATCACGCAGGCGTCCAGTTCGTGGGTTTGATCGTGGGTAAATACCGAGCCGATCCCGGCGTTAAACAGCGGACACTCCTCCAGCAGACGGACGGCCTCGGTCACGGCATCCAGCGCACTGGCGCCCGCAGCCAACATTTTCTGTCCGCTTTCGACGATAGCCGACAGCGCCGCCACGTACTCCCGCTCCCGCTCCGGCGTCATCTGCGCGCGAGAAATCGCCCCTGCGCCGCCGTGAATTGCTATAACCGCCTTGCCCATTTCGCCAGTCCTTAACGATGAAGTGGATAGCCCCCGCCCTGTCGTAGCGCGTCGCGGCGCCGGTCACGTCAGGAATAAGGGTATTGATATCATTATATTGCTGAATGTCTTATACAATTTTTGAATATAGAAAGAGCGGCGGGCGATGTAAAGCCTCGTACCCAGGTGGCATACAGCCCGCGCCGCTTTTCTGCCATAATAGGCGTTTTCGCCGTTTTGCCCGCAGGAGTGACCCATGGATTTTACCGCCGGACTGATGCCGCTCGACACAGCCCTCACCCAGATGCTCGATCGTATTACGCCGCTGAGCGCCACGGAAACTGTACCGCTGTTGCAGGCCTTCGCGCGCGTTACCGCCCATGACATTATCTCCCCGCTGGATGTCCCCGGCTTTGATAACGCGGCGATGGATGGCTATGCCGTCCGGTTGAGCGACCTTCGCGACGGCGCGGCCCTGCCGGTCGCCGGGAAGGCCTTCGCCGGCCAGCCGTTTCACGACGCCTGGCCCACCGGCACCTGTATCCGCATTATGACCGGCGCGCCGGTGCCTGCAGGCTGCGACGCGGTAGTCATGCAGGAAGAGACTGAACAGACCGACGCCGGCGTGCGCTTTACCGCGCCGGTGAAAGCCGGGCAGCATATTCGCCGCCGCGGAGAAGATATCGCCCACGGCGCGGTGGTCTTCCCGGAGGGAACGCCGCTGACGGTAGCCGAGCTGCCGGTGCTGGCCTCGCTGGGCATTGCCGATGTCGAGGTGGTGCGCAAGATTCGCGTCGCGGTCTTCTCGACCGGCGATGAGCTGCAGCTGCCGGGTCAACCGCTCGGCGACGGCCAGATTTACGATACCAACCGCCTGGCGGTGCATCTGATGCTCGAACAGCTGGGCTGCGAGGTCATTAATCTCGGTATTATTCCTGACGATCCGGCGCAACTGCGTGAGGCCTTTATCGCCGCCGACCAGCAGGCCGACGTGGTCATCAGCTCCGGGGGCGTCTCGGTGGGCGAAGCCGACTACACCAAAACCATTCTTGAAGAGGTGGGGGAGATCGGCTTCTGGAAGCTGGCGATCAAGCCGGGCAAACCCTTCGCCTTCGGCAAGCTCAGCAGCAGCTGGTTCTGCGGCCTGCCGGGCAACCCGGTTTCCGCCACCGTCACCTTCTGTCAGCTGGTGCAGCCGCTGCTGGCGAAGCTCTCGGGCAAGTACGGCCCGCTTCAGGCAACCCGCCTGCGGGTACGCGCCGCCACACGACTGAAAAAGTCGCCGGGCCGCCTCGATTTTCAACGCGGTATTCTGCAGCGCAACCCGGACGGCGAGCTGGTGGTGACCACCACCGGCCATCAGGGCTCGCACATTTTCAGCTCTTTCAGCCTCGGCAACTGCTTTATCGTGCTGGAGCGCGAGCGCGGCCACGTTGAAGCGGGCGAATGGGTCGACGTCGAACCGTTCAGCCATCTGTTTGGGGGGCTGTAATGGCCGTGGAGCTGAGCGATGAAGAGATGCTGCGCTATAACCGGCAGATTGTTTTGCGCGGTTTTGATTTTGACGGCCAGGAGCGGCTAAAGGCCGCTCGGGTGCTGGTGGTCGGCCTCGGCGGGCTTGGCTGCGCCGCCGCGCAGTATCTGGCCGCCGCCGGGGTGGGGCAGCTCACCCTGCTCGATTTCGACACCGTCTCGCTCTCCAATCTGCAGCGCCAGACGCTGCACAGCGATGCCACCCTCGGCCAGCCTAAGGTGGATTCCGCCCGCGAGGCGCTGGCGCGCATTAATCCGCACGTTCATCTGGTGCCGCTCAATGCCTTACTGGACGAACCGGCGCTGGCGGCGCAGATTGCCGGGCACGATCTGGTGCTCGACTGCACCGACAACGTCGACATCCGTAACCAGCTCAACGCCGGCTGCTTCCGCCACCAAACCCCGCTGGTTTCCGGGGCGGCGATCCGCATGGAGGGGCAGATCAGCGTCTTCACCTATCAGCAGGGCGAACCCTGCTACCGCTGCCTGAGCCGCCTGTTTGGCGAAAATGCCCTCACCTGCGTCGAAGCCGGCGTGATGGCCCCGCTGGTGGGCACTATCGGTTCTCTGCAGGCGATGGAGGCCATTAAGCTGCTGACTGGCTACGGCACGCCCGCCAGCGGAAAAATCGTGATGTACGACGCCATGACCTGCCAGTTTCGTGAAATGAAGCTGATGCGCCACCCGCAGTGCGAGGTATGCGGCTCGCACTAATCCCCCTACCGGCGACGAGAGTCGCCGGTGGTTTTGTGACCGCTCTCGTTATTTTCTCCCCTCTGACTTATCCCCATCCCGCTTGTTGATTTGCGTCAATATAACTTTCATTCGAAAGTGTTTTTATGTTCATACGCAAACAAGAGGGTAAGCCATGATCTTCAATATCCAGCGCTATTCCACCCATGACGGCCCAGGGATCCGCACCGTCGTCTTCCTGAAAGGCTGCTCGCTGGGCTGCCGCTGGTGCCAGAATCCGGAGAGCCGCGCCCGCAGCGAAGACCTGCTGTATGACCCGCGCCTGTGCCTTGCCGGCTGCGAGCTGTGCCAGCAGGCGGCGCCGGCGGTTATCACCCGCACCCTCGATGGCCTGATCATTCACCGGCAACACGTTAACGACAGCCATATCGCCGCGCTGCGCGACTGCTGCCCCACCACCGCGCTCACGGTGTGCGGCGAAGAGAAGAGCGTCGAGGAGATCATGGCGACGGTGCTGCGCGATAAACCCTTTTACGATCGCAGTGGCGGCGGCATCACCCTTTCCGGCGGCGAACCCTTTATGAATCCGGGCCTGGCGCGGGCGCTGTTCGAGGCCAGCCATCAGGCAGGGATCCATACTGCTGTGGAAACCTGCCTGCACGTCCCCTGGAAATACATTGAACCGGCTTTACCCTTCGTCGACCTGTTTCTCGCCGACCTGAAGCATGTCGACGAGGCCGTTTTCCGGCAGTGGACCGACGGCAGCGCCCGCCGGGTGCTGGACAACCTGCAGCGTCTGGCGCAGGCGGGGAAAAACATGATCATTCGCGTGCCGTTAATCCAGGGATTCAACGCCAGCGAAGCCGACATCACCGCCATCACTGATTTTGCCGCCGACCGCCTGCGGGTCAGCGAAATCCATTTCCTGCCCTACCACACGCTGGGAATGAATAAATACCAGTTACTCAGTCAGCCCTACACCGCACCGGATAAACCGCTGGATGCTCCCGAGCTGCTCGCCTTTGCGCAGGATTATGCGCGGAGCAAGGGGCTAACGGCGATCTTACGAGGATAACCCTATGACTACCCTGAAACTCAACACCCTCAGCGCCCGCATCCAGGCCCATAAAATGGCGCTGGTGCATATCGTCAAGCCGCCGGTCTGTACCGAACGCGCCCGCCACTACACCGAGATGTATCAGCAGCATCTTGATAAGCCAATCCCGGTGCGTCGTGCCCTGGCGCTGGCGCATCACCTTGCCGAGCGCACCATCTGGATCAAGCACGATGAGCTGATCGTCGGCAACCAGGCCAGCGAAGTGCGCGCCGCGCCGATCTTCCCGGAATACACCGTCAGCTGGATCGAGAAAGAGATCGACGATCTCGCCGACCGCCCCGGCGCCGGCTTCGTGGTCAGCGAAGAGAACAAGCGCGTGCTGCATGAAGTGTGCCCGTGGTGGCGCGGCCAGACCGTACAGGACCGCTGCTACGGCATGTTTACCGATGAGCAGAAAGCGCTGCTCGCCACCGGCATTATTAAGGCAGAGGGCAATATGACCTCCGGCGACGCCCACCTGGCGGTCAACTACCCGCTGCTGCTGGAGAAAGGCCTGGACGGCCTGCGTGCAAAAGTCGCCGAACGCCGGTCGCGCATCAATCTGACGGTGCTGGAAGACCTGCACGGCGAACAGTTCCTGAAAGCGATTGATATTGTGCTGGCGGCGGTCAGCGACCACAGCAAACGCTTCGCCGCGCTGGCGCGCGAGATGGCGACGGCAGAATCCCGTGACGCACGCCGCGAGGAGCTGCTGACGATTGCCGAAAACTGCGACATCATCGCCCATGAGCCGCCGAAGACCTTCTGGCAGGCGCTGCAGCTGTGCTACTTCATTCAGCTGATCCTGCAGATTGAATCCAATGGCCACTCGGTCTCGTTTGGCCGCATGGACCAGTACCTCTATCCGTACTACCGCCGCGACGTTGAGCTGCAGCAATCGTTGGATCGCGAACAGGCCATTGAGCTGCTGCACAGCTGCTGGCTGAAGCTGCTGGAGGTTAACAAGATCCGCTCCGGCTCGCACTCCAAGGCCTCGGCCGGCAGCCCGCTGTATCAGAACGTCACCATCGGCGGCCAGAACCTGGTGGATGGCCAGCCGCAGGACGCGGTCAACCCGCTGTCGTATGCCATCCTGGAATCCTGCGGTCGTCTGCGTTCCACCCAGCCGAACCTCAGCGTGCGCTACCACGCCGGAATGAGCAACGATTTCCTCGACGCCTGCGTCCAGGTGATCCGCTGCGGCTTCGGTATGCCAGCGTTTAATAACGACGAAATCGTGATCCCGGAATTTATCAAGCTGGGTATTGAGCCGCAGGACGCCTACGATTATGCGGCCATCGGCTGTATCGAAACTGCGGTCGGCGGCAAATGGGGCTATCGCTGCACCGGCATGAGCTTTATCAACTTCGCGCGGGTGATGCTGGCGACGCTGGAAGGCGGCCGCGATGCCACCAGCGGCCAGGTGTTTCTGCCGCAGGAGCACGCCCTGTCGAAAGGCAACTTCGCTAACTTCGACGAGGTGCTGGCCGACTGGGACCGCCAGATCCGCTACTACACCCGTAAGTCGATTGAGATTGAGTACGTGGTCGATACCATGCTGGAAGAGAACGTCCACGATATTCTCTGTTCGGCGCTGGTGGACGACTGCATCGAACGGGCGAAGAGTATCAAGCAAGGCGGCGCGAAATATGACTGGGTGTCCGGCCTGCAGGTGGGCATCGCCAACCTCGGCAACAGCCTGGCGGCGGTGAAAAAGCTGGTCTTCGATCAGGGCGTTATCGGCCAGCAGGAACTGGCGAAGGCGCTGGCGGAAGATTTCGACGGCCTGACCCACGAGCAGCTGCGCCAGCGGTTGATCAACGGCGCGCCGAAGTACGGTAACGATGATGACAGCGTGGACACGTTGCTGGCGCGGGCCTACCAGACCTATATCGACGAGCTGAAGCAGTATCACAACCCGCGCTATGGCCGCGGCCCGATCGGCGGCAACTATTACGCCGGCACGTCGTCTATCTCCGCCAACGTGCCGTTCGGCGCGCAGACCATGGCGACGCCGGATGGCCGTAAAGCGCACACCCCGCTGGCGGAAGGGGCCAGCCCGGCCTCCGGAACCGACCATCTGGGGCCGACGGCGGTCATCAGTTCGGTGGGTAAACTGCCCACCGGGGCGATCCTCGGCGGCGTGCTGCTTAACCAGAAGCTGAATCCGTCCACCCTGGAGAACGAGTCCGATAAGCAGAAGCTGATGGTGCTGCTGCGCACCTTCTTCGAGGTGCATAAAGGCTGGCATATCCAGTACAACATTGTCTCGCGCGACACGCTGCTGGAGGCGAAGAAACACCCCGACCAGTACCGCGATTTGGTGGTGCGCGTCGCCGGGTACTCGGCGTTCTTTACCGCCCTGTCGCCGGATACCCAGGACGATATCATCGCCCGTACCGAGCATACGCTCTAACCCCTCAGGCCCGCTGGCGCGACGCTTAGCGGGCCTTCCCTGTCCTGCAGGCCGGGAAAGGCAACGCCGCCTCCCGGCATTTTCTGAATGCATGAACTTTCATTCGAAATAAATTTGTGCTCCCCATCACATTGTAATTAGAATGTTACTGGTCGAAGTTAAGCCAGGAGCACCCCCTTATGACCGTTAAAGTTATCGTCACCGATATGGACGGAACTTTTCTCAATGACGCCAAAACCTACGATCGCGCACGGTTTCTGGCGCAATTCGCCCAGCTGCAGCAGCGCGGCATTGAATTCGTTGTCGCCAGCGGCAACCAGTACTATCAGCTGATCTCCTTCTTCCCGGAGATCCGCGAGCAGATCTCGTTCGTCGCCGAAAACGGCGCGCTGGTCTTTGCGCATGGTAAGCAGCTGTTCCACGGCGAACTGACCCGCCACGAATCGCAGGTGGTGATTGGCGAACTACTCAAAGATCCGCAGCTAAACTTCGTTGCCTGCGGCCTGGAGAGCGCTTACGTCAGCGATAACGCCCCGGATGCCTTCGTCGACCTGATGTCAAAGCACTACCACCGTCTGCAGCGGGTAAGTGACTATCACGCCATCGACGATACGCTGTTCAAATTCTCTCTGAACCTGCCGGACAGCGAGATCCCGCAGCTGATCGATAAACTGCACGTGTCGCTCGACGGCATTATGAAGCCGGTCACCAGCGGCTTTGGCTTTGTCGATTTGATTATTCCCGGCCTGCATAAAGCCAACGGCATCAGCCGCCTGCTCAAGCGCTGGAACCTGTCGCCGCAGCAGTGCGTGGCCATCGGCGACAGCGGCAACGACGCCGAAATGCTGAAGCTGGTGAAATACGCTTTCGCCATGGGTAACGCCGCCGACAGCATTAAGGCTATCGCCGGATACGCGACCGACGATAATAACCATGACGGCGCGCTGAACGTCATTCAGGCCGTCCTCGATAACAGCGCTCCCTTCAACGATTGACCTCTCTCCGGGGCTGCGCGCCCCGGCTTGTCCATTTTGTGCGCCGCAGCAAGATTTTAAACTTGCATTAACTTCATTTTAACTTAAATTAACGTTTGTAATATTTAATACTTTCGAATGAAAGATACAGCGAGGTTATTATGGCTGCTCTCCCGACCCACGAAACACTCCCCGCCGACCACAAAGCGGCGATTCGCCAGATGAAGCAGGCGCTGCGGGCGCAAATCTGCGACGTCCAGGCGGTGTTCGATAAGCTCTCAGCGCGCATCAGCGAGCGCCTGCAGGAGATTGAGACGCTGAAAGCCGCAGGCCAGGAGGTCTGGCCAACCATTCCGTTCCGCGATATCGCCGAGGGAACCGTGAGCGATGCCCAGCGCGCGGCCATTAAGCGTCGGGGCTGCGCGGTGATCAAAGGCCACTTTCCGCGCGAACAGGCGCTGGCCTGGGATACCGCGATGCTGGAATATCTGGATCTGAACCATTTCGACGAGGTCTACAAAGGGCCAGGCGACAGCTTCTTTGGTTCGCTGGAGGCTTCGCGGCCGGAAATCTATCCCATCTACTGGTCGCCCTCGCAAATGCAGGCCCGCCAGAGCGATGAAATGGCCGCGGCGCAGTCCTTCCTCAACCGCCTGTGGCGCTTTGAGCAGGACGGCAAGCGCTGGTTCGATCCGGACGTCAGCGTCATTTACCCTGACCGCATTCGCCGCCGTCCGCCGGGAACCACCTCGAAGGGGCTGGGCGCGCATACCGATTCCGGTGCGCTGGAGCGCTGGCTGCTCCCCGCCTACCAGCAGGTCTTCGCCAACGTGTTTAACGGTCATGTCGACGCTTACGATCCGTGGGACGCCGCGCACCGTACGGAAGTGGAAGAGTACACCGTCGACAACACCACCAAATGCTCAGTGTTCCGCACTTTCCAGGGCTGGACCGCGCTGTCGGACATGATCCCGGGTCAGGGGCTACTGCACGTGGTGCCGATCCCCGAGGCGATGGCTTATGTTCTACTGCGCCCACTGCTTGACGATGTGCCGGAAGATGAGCTGTGCGGCGTCGCGCCGGGCAGAGTACTGCCGATCTCTGAGCAGTGGCACCCGCTGCTGATCAAAGCCCTCAGTTCGATTCCGGCGCTGAACGCTGGCGATTCCGTCTGGTGGCACTGCGACGTCATTCACTCGGTGGCGCCGGTGGAAAATCAGCAGGGCTGGGGCAATGTGATGTACATTCCGGCAGCGCCGATGTGCGAAAAGAACCTCGCCTACGCGCAGAAAGTGAAAATTGCTCTGGAAAAAGGGGCCTCGCCGGGGGATTTCCCGCGCGAGGACTATGAGGCCAGCTGGCAGGGGCGCTTCACTCTGGAAGATCTGAACATCCACGGCAAGCGGGCGCTGGGTATCCCGGTTTAATCGTCATACAGCCCCTGCGGCTCCACGGCGGTATGGCCTTTGCCCGGCCGGATCCGCCGTACCGAATCGCGCACCACCAGCGTGCCGTGCAGCAGCAGCGAACCGTGCGGCGCCTCCGGGCGCAACAGGCGCTGCTGCAGGAGATGCACCGCCTCGCTGCCCAGTTCATCCCGCGGCACATGCACCGCGGTCAGCGGCACCTCCTGGATCGCCGCCAGATTAAACCCGTCGATGCTCATCACCGAGACATCCTGCGGCACCCGCAGGCCGCGCTTTTGCAATGCGCTGACCGTGCCGGCGGCCATGAAATCGCCGCCCACCAGGAAGGCGGTGGGCAACGGCCTGCCCTGTAAGCCATCAAGCCAGGCCCCCACCTGCTCTTCGGTCTCTCTGGCGCTAAAGTTGGCGACGCTGATGAGATCCCGGCTGGCGGTAAAGCGCAAATTGCGCGCGCGCCACGCCTCCTCGATCCCCCCCAGCCGCAGCTCCATGGTATAGCGGCGCAAACACATGACGTTCATCACCACCCGATGCCCCATATCAAACAGATAGCGGGCGGCGCACTGGCCAATCAAACGATGATCGGGGGCAATGGACGGCAACCGCATCCCTTCATCCCGACAGTTTATCAAGACGCAGGGTTTACCCAGATCCGCCGCCAGGCCATGAATATGCGGATCGTCGATCCCCAGCAGCACCGCGGCCTGGGTTTCCGCTTCGTTCATGCGGGCAAGAAACAGATTGGCGTCGCTGTCGTTTTCGTCCAGCGCGCAGTAGCGCAGGCGCACTTCATGCGCCGCCAGCGCGTTATTGATGCTCTGGATCACCCGGTAGTAGAAGATATCCGACCGCTCATCGAAGGCGCGCTGCGGGGCAAACACCAGCAGATTATTGAGCAGCAGACGCCCGGCGGCCAGCCCCTGCATGACCCCCAGCTCGCGGGCGCACTCCAGCACCGCCCGGCGCGCCTTGTCGCTGGTATTCGCCTTTCCGGCCAGGACGCGCGAAACGGTACTGGCCGACAGCCCAGTGCGGGCAGCGATTTCGGCGACGCGCAGCTTTTTATCCATTTTGTGATCCAGCTCCGATTGGAAAATGAAAGAATTTTCATAATCGCCAAAGCGCTCCCTGTAAGCAAATGACAGCGCAAAATTTGAGATCCCGGTCATTTCATGAAAAAACTTGCATAAATAGCACTTTGCCCGCCGTTTTTTCTCCCTTAGCCTGAATTGGTCCAACATCTCCCATACTAGTTATACCAATGATGTTGAGATAAAAAAATAGACTATTCAAATAGTTAATAACACTACGTGGCCACTCAAGGATTGAGGTCGTCACTTTCCCCCTACTAACGTCATGTGGAGTGTGCTATGAGTCAAGGCCTCAACAATGATATCGCGGTCAGCAAAACGCGCCGGGTGGTAAAAAACCTGCGCTGGTGGGTGCTGGTCCTGTTTTTACTTGGCGTCACCGTCAACTACATCACACGCAACTCGCTGGGGATTATCGCCCCGGAACTGAAAGCGACGCTCGGTATTACCACCGAACAATATTCCTGGATCGTCGGCGCGTTTCAGCTGGCTTACACGATTTTCCAGCCGCTCTGTGGCTGGCTTATCGACGTCATCGGCCTGAAGCTCGGGTTTATGATCTGCGCCACCTTGTGGGCGCTGGCCTGTATCGCCCACGCCGGGGCCGGCAGCTGGCTGCACCTGGCGATATTGCGCTTCTTTATGGGCGGGGCCGAGGCGGCCGCCACCCCGGCCAACGCCAAAACCATCGGCGAGTGGTTTCCGAAGTCTGAACGGCCAATCGCCGCCGGCTGGGCTGGCGTCGGGTTCTCTATCGGCGCAATGCTCGCCCCGCCGATCATCTACTTCGCCCACGCTTCCTTCGGCTGGCAGGGGGCGTTTATGTTTACCGGCGCGCTGGCCCTGCTGTGGGTGGTGCTGTGGTGGGCCTTCTATCAGAACCCGGAAAAGCACCCCAACCTCAGCAAAAGCGAGCTGGAGTACATCAAGCAGGATAACGAAGCGCCACCGGTGAAACAGCCCTTCTTTACCGCGCTCAAAACCGTCTCGAAGAATAAACGTTTCTACGGGATCGCCATTCCCGCGTTTATGGCCGAGCCCGCCTGGGCGGTGCTGAGCTTCTGGGTACCGCTGTACCTGGCCAAAGAGCACGGCATGGATCTCAAGCAGATCGCCATGTTCGCCTGGCTGCCTTTCCTCGCCGCCGACCTCGGCAGCGTGGTCAGCGGCTACCTCACCCGCCTGTACGTTCGCTGGTTCGGCTGTACGCGAGTCAACTCAGTGATCGCCAGCTCGGTGACCGGCGCATTTCTGATGATCTCCCTGGCCCTCGTCGCTATCACCCGCGATCCCTATATCACCATCGTCCTGATCTCCATTGGCGGCTTCGGACATCAGATCATCTCCTGCATGCTCAGCGCGCTGGTGGTGGAGTCGTTCGACAAGGGACAAATGGCGACGGTAAACGGTATGCGCGGATCCGCGGCGTGGATCGCCAGCTTCCTGTTTTCGTTATTAATCGGGGTGACCGCCGACAAAATTGGCTTCAACCCGCTGTTCATCGCCATGGGGTTCTTTGACCTGATTGGCGCCGTTTTCCTGGTGGCATTTATTGCTGAACGTCGCGCTAAGCGCGCCTGAGAGTGGATGTAAGATATGAAAACGTTGAAACACTGGAGTTTACATCAACAGCTGGAGCATCACGTTGAACTGACGGTCGATGGCCAGCACACCCTGTGCCTGTACGTACTGGAAGAGAATTTATTCCGCGTGCTGCTGAAAAGCCAGGGCCAGCTGGCGCTGGATCGCACCTGGAGTATCGCTCCGCAGCAGGATGTGCCGTGGGAAGGCCGCGCCCGGGATGACCTCAGCGGTTTTAGTCTCCCGGCCTGGCAGCTGACACAGGAGGGCGATACGCTGACCATCGCCACCCGCCAGCTGCGCGTCACCGTCCATCAGCCGCTGTGGCTGGAGTGGAGCTATCGCGACGACGCCGGGGAATGGCAGCAGCTTGCTAACGACCGCCCCACCAGCGCCTATCTGGCTAATGCCCACGGCGACGGCGTCGCCCACTATCTGAGCCGCCGGAAAGACGAACGTTTCTATGGTCTGGGCGAAAAGGCCGGCGATCTGCAGCGCACCGGTAAGCGTTATGAGATGCGCAACCTCGACGCCATGGGCTACAACGCCGCCAGCACCGACCCGCTGTATAAACATATTCCGTTCACCATCACCCAGCGCAGCGACGTCAGCTATGGTCTGTTTTACGACAACCTGAGCAGCTGCTGGCTGGATTTGGGTAACGAAATCGACAACTACCACACCGCCTACCGCCGCTGGCAGGCGGAAGCCGGCGATATCGATTACTACCTGTTCACCGGTAAACAGGTGCTGGATGTCACCAAAGCCTTTGTACGTCTGACCGGTAAAACCCTGTTCGGGCCAAAATGGAGCCTCGGCTACAGCGGCTCGACCATGCACTACACCGACGCGCCGGATGCGCAAAATCAGCTGATGAACTTCATCCGCCTGTGCAATGAGCACGCTATTCCGTGCGATTCGTTCCAGCTCTCATCCGGCTATACCTCGATTAACGGCAAGCGCTACGTCTTTAACTGGAACTACGACAAGGTGCCGCAGCCGAAAGTGATGAGCCAGTCGTTCCATGATGCCGGGCTGAAGCTGGCCGCCAATATCAAACCCTGCCTGCTGCAGGATCATCCGCGCTATGGCGAAGTGGTGGAGCGCGGTCTTTTTATTCGCGATTCGCAAACCGACGCGCCGGAGCGCTCCAGCTTCTGGGACGATGAAGGATCGCACCTCGACTTCACCAATCCGCAAACCGTGGCCTGGTGGCAGGAAGGGGTCACCAGCCAGCTGCTGGAGATGGGCATAGATTCGACCTGGAACGATAATAACGAGTATGAGGTGTGGGACGGCGAAGCGCGCTGCTACGGCTTTGGCCGCGAAATCGCCATCAAGCATATTCGCCCGGTGATGCCGCTGCTGATGATGCGCGCCTCGATGGAAGCCCAGCAGCGCTTTGCGCCGGAAAAGCGCCCGTATCTCATCTCTCGCTCCGGCTGCGCCGGGATGCAGCGCTACGTCCAGACCTGGAGCGGCGATAACCGCACCAACTGGGATACGCTGCGCTATAACATCCGCATGGGGCTGGGCATGAGCCTTTCCGGGCTGTTTAACGTCGGTCACGACGTCGGCGGTTTCTCCGGCGATAAACCGGAGCCGGAGCTGTTTGTGCGCTGGGTACAAAACGGCGTGATGCACCCGCGCTTTACCATTCACTCATGGAATGACGACCAGACGGTCAACGAAGCCTGGATGTATCCGGCCGTTACCCCGGCCATTCGTTCCGCGATTGAGCTGCGCTACCGCCTGCTGCCCTATCTGTATACCCTGCTGTGGCAGGCGCATGCTGACGACGAGCCGATGCTGCGCCCGACCTTCCTCGATCATCAACACGACGCGCAGACCTTCGCCGAATGCGATGACTTCCTGCTGGGGCGCGACCTGCTGGTGGCCAGCGTGGTCGAGCCTGGCGCCCGCCAGCGTGAGGTGTGGCTGCCGGATAATCAGGCCGGCTGGTACGATTTCTACAGCCACCAGTGGTTCGCCGGCGGCCAGTGGGTCACCCTCGACGCGCCGCTGGAAAAGCTGCCGCTGCTGGTGCGCGCCGGGGCCGGTCTGCCGCTCAGCGAGCGCATCCGTCATGTTGCGGCGCAACAGGACGATCGTCGCGAACTGCAGCTGTTCCCGCTGAAAGGCGTCGGGACCTCTTCGGGTCTGCTGTTTGAGGATGACGGCGAAAGCTGGGGCTATAAACAGGGCGATGCGCTGTGGCTGGAGTGGGAAATGGCGTGCGACAGCAGCACCATCAACCTGAAGGTCAACGCCCGCGGCAACTATCGCCCGGCGTGGAAAGCGCTGAAGCTGTCATTACCGGCGGGAGAAAAACGCAAACTGCTGGTGAATGGCGTTGAAGGAGCGGAGTGGAGGCGCTAAGCGATATGCCGGGCGGCGGCTTACGCCTTGCCCGGCCTGGATTTAATGATGTTCCCGGATTGCGCTACGCTAATCCGGGCTACAAACGGGTGGCCTCAAAATACCCGGTGGCGCTACCGCTTACCGGGGCTACAGCACTGTGCGGTTTGGTAGCCCCGGTAACGGACAGTTTCAGTAACCATGGGTACAAGATAGGGCCTTAAGGTCACAATGGCACCGACCGTAGGCCGGATAAGGCGCAGCCGCCATCCGGCGCGAAAGTGGCTCTTTACCCGCGGTTATTGCCCGGCGGCGCTACGCTTGCACGGGCCTACAGATCCCATACCAGGCGTAGCACGGGTAAGGCGTAGCCGCTACCCGGGTAACGAAGAGGGATTACTCGATACCTTTGCTGCGCAGGTAGTCTTCGTAGTTGCCGCTGAAGTCGATCACCCGTTCCGGGGTAATCTCCAGCACGCGGGTAGCCAGCGAGCTGACGAACTCTCGGTCGTGGGAGACGAATATCAGGGTACCCTGATACATCTCCAGCGCCATGTTCAGCGATTCGATGGATTCCATATCCAGGTGGTTGGTCGGTTCGTCCATGATCAGGATGTTTGGCTTCTGCATCATCAGCTTACCAAACAGCATCCGCCCCTTCTCACCACCGGACAGTACTTTCGCCGGCTTCTTGATGTCATCCTGGCTAAACAGCAGTCGACCAAGGATACTGCGCACCGCCTGCTCGTCGTCGCCTTCCTGTTTCCACTGGCTCATCCACTCGAAGACCGTCAGGTCGTTTTCGAACTCGTATTCATGATCCTGCGCGTAGTAGCCAAGTTGCGCGTTTTCAGACCATTTCACGGTGCCGTTATCGGGCTGCAGTTCGCCCACCAGGGTTTTCAGCATCGTGGATTTACCCACACCGTTGGCGCCCAGAATGGCAATCTTCTCGCCCACTTCCAGCAGCAGGTTGACGTTTTTGAACAGCGGACCTTCTTCAAAGCCTTTGGTGAGGGCTTCCACTTCCAGCGCGTTACGGAACAGTTTCTTGTCCTGCTCGAAGCGGATAAACGGGTTCTGACGGCTGGAGGCTTTAACCTCTTCCAGCTTGATCTTGTCAATCTGACGGGCGCGCGAGGTGGCCTGACGCGATTTAGAGGCGTTGGCGCTGAAGCGGCTAACAAAGGACTGCAGGTCAGCAATCTGCGCTTTTTTCTTGGCGTTGTCCGCCAGCAGACGCTCACGCGCCTGGGTGGCCGCCGTCATGTATTCGTCGTAGTTGCCCGGATAGACGCGCAGCTCGCCGTAGTCCAGATCCGCCATGTGCGTACAGACCATGTTCAGGAAGTGACGGTCGTGCGAGATGATAATCATCGTGCTGTCGCGGTCGTTCAGCGTCTGCTCCAGCCAGCGAATGGTGTCGATGTCCAGGTTGTTGGTCGGTTCGTCGAGCAACAGAATGTCCGGGTTAGAGAACAGCGCCTGCGCCAGCAGGACGCGCAGCTTCCAGCCCGGGGCGACTTCGCTCATCGGGCCGTAATGTTGTTCAACCGGAATACCCACGCCCAGCAGCAGTTCGCCCGCGCGCGCTTCAGCAGAGTAGCCGTCCATTTCGCCATATTTAACTTCCAGGTCGGCCACTTTATAGCCATCTTCTTCGCTCATCTCTGCGAGGGCGTAGATGCGATCGCGCTCCTGCTTCACTTCCCACAGCTCGCTGTGGCCCATGATCACCGTATCCAGCACGGTGAACGCTTCAAAGGCGAACTGATCCTGACGCAGCTTACCGATGCGCTCGTTCGGGTCGAGAGAAACGTTGCCCAGCGTCGGTTCGAGATCGCCGCCGAGGATCTTCATAAAGGTCGATTTACCGCTGCCGTTGGCGCCGATCAGACCATAACGGTTGCCGCCGCCAAATTTAACGGAGATATTTTCGAACAGCGGCTTACTGCCAAACTGCATGGTAACGTTGCTGGATACTAGCACGGGGATATCCTGAAAAAAGAGTATGAGGGGTGTGATACAGCAGACATTATGCCAGTAAATGACGCACTTTTCACGGTCTGCGGTAAATTCCGCCGCGGCGCTTGTGCTATGGTCTTTGTCAGATGCGCCAGAGACCTGCGCGCAAACCGTTATTCTGTACGTGATGATGAGGAGTCCCATGACCACCAGCCTACCGCGACATCCGGCCTTTTTATCCCTGCAGGGCGGCATCAATTTTCGCGACCTGGGCGGCCAGCGCACCGCCGACGGACGCCGGGTACGCAGCGGCAAGCTGCTGCGCTCCGGCGCGCTAAACCGGCTAACGGCTGAGGATCTCAACCATCTGGATACCCTGCCGCTCAGCCGGGTGCTCGACTACCGCGACCCCGGTGAAGTGCAGCGCACCCCGGACAAACTGAGCCCGCTCACCCACTATCTCAACGCGCCGGCCAATCCGCCGCTCGGCGAGGTCAATGCGAAGGTCACCGAGCTGAATGCCGCCACCCTTAATGCGCTGAACGGCGAGCAGTTTATGCTGCAACTCTATCGCCAGCTGCCGTTTAACAACCCGGCCTATCGCCAGCTCGCCGCGTGGCTGACGACCCCTTTCGACGGCGCCTTGCTGCAACACTGCGCGGTCGGTAAAGATCGCACCGGCGTCGGCTGCGCGTTAACCCTGTTCGCCGTCGGATGCGACAGCGAGACGGTGATGGAGGAGTATCTCCTCACCCATGGCATGCTGACGCAGGTGGAGGCCTGGATGCTGGAGATGCTCGGCAACGACCTGACGGCCCAGGGGCGCCAGAGCCTGGCGGACATCCTGACGGTGAAAGAGTCCTATCTCGCCGCCGCGCTGTCGGCCATTCAGCAGCGCTATGGCAATGTCGACGCCTGGCTGGCGGAAGAGTATCAGCTCACCGCCCCGGCCCGCGTCGCGCTGCAGGCCCGGCTGCTGGAAGACTAACCCCTGTCGCCCCCAACGCCAGGGCGCGGCAGCCGAGGCGACAGGGAAAAAAATGTGATTTCGTACACATCTGATTTACCTGTTCAGCGGAATGCACATATAATGCGCTCCCATCTACTGTCTCAATCATTAACAAAGGCCTGTGTGGCGTTGATTTCGCACACGACATTAAAAACTATGAAATTATCTACACTCTTAGCGGCAGCCTTCGCCATCGTAGGCTTTTGCAATACAGCGTCTGCTGTCACCTATCCTTTGCCAACCGATGGCAGCCGTTTGGTTGGTCAGAACCAGGTCATCACCATTCCGGATGATAACAAGCAGCCGCTGGAATACTTCGCGGCCAAATATCAGATGGGGCTTTCAAACATGCTGGAAGCCAACCCGGGGGTGGATACCTATCTGCCGAAGGGCGGTAGCGTCCTGAACATCCCTCAGCAGCTGATCCTGCCGGATACCGTGCATGAAGGGATCATCATCAACAGCGCGGAAATGCGTCTGTACTACTACCCGAAAGGCACCAATACCGTGATCGTTCTGCCGATCGGCATCGGCCAGTTGGGTAAAGATACGCCAATCAACTGGACCACCAAAGTCGAACGTAAGAAGGCTGGCCCGACCTGGACCCCGACCGCCAAGATGCATGCGGAATACGCTGCCGCCGGCAACCCGCTGCCTGCCGTCGTACCGGCCGGTCCGGATAACCCGATGGGTCTGTACGCGCTGTATATCGGCCGCCTGTACGCCATCCACGGTACCAACGCTAACTTCGGTATCGGCCTGCGCGTGAGCCACGGCTGCGTGCGTCTGCGCAACGATGACATCAAATTCCTGTTTGAGAACGTGCCGGTCGGCACCCGCGTGCAGTTTATCGATGAGCCGGTAAAAGCCACCACCGAGCCGGACGGCAGCCGTTACATCGAGGTTCATAACCCGCTGTCGACCACCGAAGCCCAGTTCCAGGGCGGCGAGATCGTGCCGATCACCCTGACTCAGCCGGTACAGGCGATCACCAGCCAGTCTGATGTCGATCAGAGCGTGGTTGAGCAGGCTATCCAGAACCGCTCCGGTATGCCGGTGCGTCTGAACTAAGTTCAGCATGACAGCAAAAACGGCGGGCCTGATGCCCGCCGTTTTTTTATCTGTATTGTCTCTGGCTGCGGCTGGCTAAACCAGACAACACCGTGGCCCTGCTGAGCGCTGCGCCGGCAGGGTCCCCCGGTCTAGCCGTTATTCACCAGAATAATCCCGCCGTGGTCGTAGCGATAGTGGCAGTGGGCGTACTCCAGCGGCGTGCCGTCTTCCAGATAGATAACCTGTTCCACCTCCAGCACCGGATCGGTGGCCTCGCAGTGAAGATGCTGTTTATCCAGTTCGTCCGGCTTCATCGCCCGCACCACGCGGTAAGATCCCATCAGCTTCAGCCCCAGCGTCTCCTGCACGTAGCGAAACACCGAACCCTCAAGATGGCTTTTGGTTAACCCCGGCACCAGCCCCACCGGCATGACCGTCAAATCCAGCGACACCGGCTCGCCGTTGAGCAGCCGCAGGCGGACAAAGTCATATACCGGGGCATCGGCGTCGATCAGCAGCGAACTCTGCTCCTTCTCAGTGGGAAAACGCACCTCGAAGCGCACCACTTCGCTTTGCACCTCGCCAAGATGTTCCCAGGTTTTGGTGGCGCCGAAATAGTCGCTGCCGGGCAGCTCCCACTGCGACAGCTGAAGGAAATTTTTCCGCACAAAGGTGCCCTGCCCTTTGCGAGTATAGATAAGCCCTTCGACGATTAACTGGCGCATCGCCTGCTGGATGGTCATCCGGCTGGTGTTGAACTCCGCCGCCAGCGCAAACTGGTCGGGTAGCGGCGCGCTGGCAGGATACTGCTGGCTGATGATGCGTTTTTTTATTTCCCGCGCAATTTGCAGATACTTCGCCGTCATTCCCGGTCCTTTTACATTCTGTGAGTGACTGGCGGGCAGCATACTTGACCTGACCGCCAGAACATCGTTACATCACGTCGCCGTTGCTGTGGATCACCTGCTTCAGCCACGCATAGCTCTTCTTCGGCACCCGCCGCAGATCCTTGAGGTCATGGTTCTCGCGATTGACGTAGACCACGCCGTAGCGCTTACGCATATCACCCTGCGAGCTCAGGATATCGATTAATCCCCAACCGAGATAGCCGATCACCTGCGCCCCATCCTCAAACATGGCCGCTTTCATGGCGTTGATATGGTCGCGATGGTAGGCGATGCGGTAATCGTCGGCAACCGGATGTTCACCGTCCCACGACTCAATCACCCCGATGCCGTTTTCAATCGGGAATACCGGCAGGCGCCAGTCGTTATAATAGCGGGTGATGATGGTCCGGAAGCCCAGCGGATCGATCTGCCAGTTCCATTCTGTCGCTTTCAGGAACGGGTTATCCTGATTGCCAAACAGCATATAGTTGTTAACCGCCGTTCCCGCCGGGATGGTGTCGCTGTTCAGCGTCCGGCTGGCGTAATAGCTGAACGCCAGATAATCGACCTTCACCGTCGCCATCAGCGCCAGATCCTCCGGACGATAGATATCATCGAACCCTTCAGCGGCGACAAAATGCATCACTTCCGGGCTGTAGCCCTCCCCGGCGTAAGCCCGCAGCAGGTTCTGGTTTAAAAACTCGTCCAGCTGCTGGGCGCACAGGATATCGCGCGGTTTGCAGGTCGCCGGATAAACCAGGGCGTGGGCCAGCATTCCGCCCATCAGACACTGCGGCTTTGTCTGATGCAGGTGATCGGTCAGATGGACGTGCGCCATCATCACATGATGCTGGATCAGATACAGCTCGCGCAGGGTCTTCTCCCCCTGCAGGTAGCCGGAAATCAGAAACGCTTCCGGCGAATGGTACAGATTCTGTTCATTAAAGGTGAGCCAGTATTTCACCTTGTCGCCATAGCAGGCGATCATCTTCTGGCCATAGCGAATAAAGGCGTCCATCACCCGGCGGTCGGTGAATCCGTTGTAGCGCTCCGCCAGCGAGAGCGGCATGTCGAAGTGGTACAGGCAGATCATCGGCTCGATGCCGCGGGCGATCAGTTCATCAATAAACTGATGGTAGAAGGCGATGCCCTCTTCATTAAATTCGCCGTCTCCCTCAGGACACACCCGGCTCCAGGCGATCTGAAAACGGTAGCAGTTCATGCCCAGATCCTGCATCAGATCGAAATCTTCCCGATAGCGATGATAGGAGTCGGTCGCCACCTTCCAGTCGGAAGCGAATTCCGCCGGTTGCCGGATATCGTACACCGACATCCCCTTGCCGCCCTCGTTCCACGCCCCCTCCGTCTGCATGCTGGAGACGGAATTACCCCATAAGAAATCTGCCGGTAGTCTGTTCTTCATCCTGCGCCTCGGTATATGACTAGTCATTTAAATTTCATGACTAGTCATATACCGAAAAGCGAACCGATGCGCAAAGCCAGGGATCGTTTTCTGTGAGCCGGGCAAAAAAAAGATCGCCCCGAGGGGCGATCCTGTCGAACGGCGTGGAGGGCGGCGTACCGCTGCGGAAATCAGGCGCAGAGTTTGAAGAGCCAATAGCCGGTAAGGGCCGCCCACAGCAGCATGGGAATGGAGTAGAGATGGAAACGCCACCAGATCCGCCGATCGCCTGCCATGCGCAGCGCGATGATATTGGCCAGCGAGCCCGGCAGCAGACCAAAGCCGCCCACGTTAACCGCCCAGGCGAGCAGGATCGACGGCGGGACATAGTTGAGCAGCAGAATGGTCGAGGGCACATTGCTGATCACCTGCGACAGGCCGATGGCGGTCAGCCACAGTCCACCGCCGGAGAGCGTCCCGACCCCGCTCAGCACCTGGTGCAGCGCCGGAAGCTGAGTCAGCAGATGGACGTCGATAAACATCACCATAAACACCAGCAGCAGCGACCAGTCCACATGGACGATCACCGCCCGGGCCAGTATCAGGAAGCCCAGCAGCACCAGCGCCAGCCCCCACAGCGCCTGATTCATCTCCAGCGCGGTCAGGAACACCAGATACAATCCCAGACAGCTCCAGACCAGCTTAGGCTGCCACGATGGCGCCTTATCGCTACTCTGGTAGTTGAGCCGGTTTGCCGGGAAACAGAACCAGCACAGCGCCAGCAGGGTCAGCATCATTGCCGCCGCCAGCGGCAGCATCTGGCCGATGAATCCAGGGAAAGAGAGACCGGAGCGTCCCCACAGTAAGATATTCTGCGGGTTGCCGATCGGCGTCAGCAGCGACCCGGCGTTCACCGCCAGCGCTTCGAAAATAATCAGCCGGTTCACCGGGATGGCGCACCACTTCTTCAGCGTCAGGGTCAGGGGCACCACGATAAACAGCGCGACGTCGTTGGTGAGGAAGGTGGATAGCAGCGCCGCCGCCAGCACCATAAACATAGCCAGCTGGCGTTCGGTGACAAAGCGGCGGGCCATTTTACGCCCCAGCACGTCAAAATAACCGCTCAGTTCAATCCCCTTGGTCAACAGCATCAGGCCGCTGAGGGTGATGATAGTATGCCAGTCAATGGCCGCCGGCCAGCTTGCCGGGACAAACGGCACCATCACGCTGAGTACGCAGGCGATAATCAGCAGCAGATGGAGAAAACGGTCGCGCAGCAGCGACTGGACGAAGGGAAGAGTCATGCTTCCTGAGATCCCTGTGTTTGGGTAAATTTCAGGAACATCGCCAGCGTCTCCTCGCTCACGTGATGCTCCATTCCCTCCGCATCGCGGCGGGCAATCTCCGGGCTGACGCCGATAGCCAGCAGGAAGTTCTCCACGATTTGATGGCGCTCGCGGCTCTCCTGGGCCAGCTTCTCACCCTCCGCCGTTAAGAATATGCCGCGCCACGGGATCTGTTCGATAAGGCCGACGCTGGCCAGCCGTTTGAGCATCTTGGCGACGGTGGGCTGCGAGACCCCCAGCCGGGCGGCCATATCCACCTGACGCGCCTCGCCCACCTCGCGGATGAGATCGGAAATCAGTTCAACATAGTCGTCAATCAGCTCGCGTCGATGCGCTTCCCGCACCTGACGGAACCCTTCAACGTGCTCTTCAACATTTACTAACTGCGTCACTTTTTTTGTTATTGGCTTACCTGCGCGACGGTTCATTGTGCTTCCTCATTCGTGTGACGCGTCAAGCATCATATAAAAAGATCCACATTGTAATGGATTGCGCCAAGAGCACAAAAATTTAACGTTTTAGCCATAGCTATAAAATATAGCCTGTGCTATATCTGTATATAATGCAAACATCCATCAGGGAATGATGGAGCGAACAGGCAGGAGGAGAGCAGATGAATGAATTCAAGAGGTGCTTAAACGTGTTTAGTCATTCCCCCTTTAAAGTACGCTTAATGCTGCTCGGTATGCTGTGCGAGATGATCAACGGTAAACCGCAGCAGGACAAACCCCATTCCTAAGGCGGCGTCGCGGTACGCCGCTTCATTTTTCTGTCATCATCCGCCGCTAAACTGACCGGTTTATCCCGTTTCCCCCACCTTTTTTCAAGTTTTGTAAGCGCCCTCGCAAAACAATCTGTTATGTCTAGTTGACCTTACCATTTACAAGCCCTATCTTTGCACAGCCCTGCCACATTCGCGGCTCGCAGAGACCCTCTTCACGCACTGTCCAGCAGGTTTTACCCCTTGAAGCCAGGGGATGCGCATGGCCTCTTTTTGATTGTTTACTATGAATGTCACCACCCTGAAAGATACGCTGGTCGCCCGCCGACTGGCACTGAACCCATGGACAGGATTCTACTTTTTACAATCGCTGTTGATTAACCTGGCGCTGGGCTATGAATTTAGCCTGCTCTATACCGTGGCATTTACCTGCGTGTTACATCTTCTGTGGCGCGCCTTTCCGCGCGTGCAGAAAGGGGTGGTCGGCGCCTATTCTCTGCTGGCGGCCCTCTACTACCCCTTCGGCCAGGCTTACGGCGCGCCCAACTTCAATACCCTGCTGGCGCTGCACGCCACCAACGTGGAAGAGTCCACGGAAATTCTCACCATCTTCCCGTGGTACAACTATCTGCTGGCGGTATTTATCTTCGCGCTGGGGATCATTGCGGTCCGCCGCAGGATCGTCGAGCAGACCCGCTGGGGAAAAATGGAGACCCTGGGCCTGCTGTTCAGCATCGGGATCTTTTTTCTCCAGCCGGTGCAAAATCTCGCCTGGGGCGGGGTATTCAAGGTGATCGATACCGGTTACCCGGCCTTCCGTTTTGTCAAAGACGTGGTGGTGAATAATAACGAGGTGCTGGACGAGCAGGCGCGGATGGCGCAGCTGGCCGGCATGAAAGACAGCTGGCACGTGCTGGCGGTGAAGCCGAAGTACCATCTCTATGTGGTGGTGATCGGTGAAAGCGCCCGCCGCGACGCCCTCGGCGCCTTCGGAGGCCACTGGGACAACACGCCGTTTGCCAGTTCGGTGAACGGGTATCTGTTTAACAACTACGTCGCCGCCAGCGGCTCGACGCAAAAATCCCTCGGCCTGACGCTTAACCGGGTGGTCGATGGCAAACCGCAGTTTCAGGATAACTTTGTCACCCTCGCCAACCGCGCCGGTTTCCAGACCTGGTGGTTCTCCAATCAGGGACAGATCGGCGAGTACGACACCGCTATCGCCAGTATCGCCAAACGGGCGGACGAAGTGCAGTTCCTGAAAAACGGCGATTTCGAAGCCAATAAAAACACCCAGGACGAGCAGTTACTCAAGTTGACCGAGCAGGTACTCTCCACCCAGCGCACCCAGCCGCAGCTGATTGTTCTGCACCTGATGGGCTCGCACCCGCAGGCCTGCGACCGGACCAAAGGCAAATACACGGTTTTCGTCCAGTCGAAAGAGACCTCCTGCTATCTCTACAGCATGACGCAAACCGATACCCTGCTGGCTAAGCTCTACAGTCAGTTGCAAAATTCCGGCGCCACCTTTTCCCTGACCTACTTTTCCGATCATGGTCTGGCGTTCAAGGAGCGAGGCAAAGAGGTGCAGTATCTGGCGCACGACGATAAGTTCCAGCAGAACTTCCAGGTGCCGTTTATGGTGCTCTCCAGCGATGACAAAGCGCATAAAGTGATTAAGGCGCAGCGCTCGGCGAATGATTTCCTCAGTTTCTTCTCGCAATGGACAGGAATCAAGGCGGCGGAAATCGCCCCGCGCTATCGGTTTATCTCTGAGCAGAAGGCCGGCCCCATGTATATCACCAACTTCCAGCTGCAGAAGGTAGACTATTCACACCTCGGCAGCGATGAGTTCACCATCAACTAAAACGACGCGATCAGCGCCGGCCAACCGGCCGGGCTGGCGATCGCCAGGCAAAAAAAATCCGCCCCGGGAGGCGGATTTTTTATATCACCGGAGTGATTAGAAGCGGTAACCCACGCCAGCAATCCAGGTGCCGACGTCAACGTTACGAATACGAGACTGCTCGTAGGAGAAGTCCAGGGCAACGTTTTCGATCGGGTTGAACTGCAGACCAGCACCGTAGGAGAAACCGTAGTCGCTCATATCGGATTTATTAGGGAAGTTGTTGTTCTGGAATTTACCGTAACCAACACCCACTACGCCGTAGATGCTTGCCCAGTCGTTCAGACGGTAAGCCGGACCTGCGGTGATGCCGTAGTACTGACCTTTGTTGTAAGTACCGTTGCTGTTGTTATCCTTCTCGGTGTAGGTGAAGGAACCGATAACACCCAGCGGGTTGTTATCTTGCTCGTAACGGTATTTCAGGTTGAAACCGCCAGCTTTGTTCGCTTTACCCTGCATGTCGCTCTGCGCGTAACCGCCGGTTACAGTAGAAGTTGCAGCAAATGCAGTGGTACCTACGGATGCAGCCAGAACAACGGCCAGTGCTGAAAGACGTGCAATTTTATTCATAACCACCTCAAATGTGTTTCTAATAAGTCCTAAGCCTTAAATATATCAAAAACTTTTGGGAAACTCTTTGGAGTTTACATTGTCTAACATACTTTTTCATGTAACCAAAAGTTTCCATATTTCTATAACAATATGGAAAACAACAGTTTTTGGCGTTAACTTACAGTTTAACGCTCATTAAGAAATTCGCAAGCATCCAGATTAATCCTAATCACTTGGTGAATTTCTCAGCAACGTTCGCCATTGTACTGTTTTTGCCCCTGTTTTTTTCAACATTAGCTCAACCGCCAGCAGCTAATTCCAGTACACTGGAACTTTTACCCCTTTTGACAAAAACTGACAGGAGAAAGGATGCCCGGTCCATCCCGAAACCGAAAAGCGGCGGCATGGTTGCCGATAGTGGTGATTTTAATCGCTATGACCTCGATTCAGAGCGGCGCATCGCTCGCCAAATCGCTGTTCCCGGTGGTCGGCGCCCCGGGGGTTACCGCCCTGCGCCTGGCGCTCGGGACGCTGATCCTGGTGGTGGTGTTCAAGCCCTGGCGGCTGCGTTTCTCTCCGGCCCAGCGCGTGCCGCTGCTGCTGTACGGCCTGGCGCTCGGGGCGATGAACTATCTGTTTTATTTATCCCTGCAGCGTATTCCGCTCGGCGTGGCGGTAGCCCTCGAGTTTACCGGCCCGCTGGCGGTGGCGCTTTTCGGCTCGCGTCGCCCGCTGGATTTTGTCTGGGTGGCGCTGGCGATCCTCGGGCTGTGGTATCTCCTGCCGCTGGGCCAGAACGTGGCGCAGGTGGATTTAACCGGCGCGCTGTTCGCTCTCGGCGCCGGAGCCTGTTGGGCGGTCTATATTCTGACCGGCCAGCGCGCGGGCGAGGAGCATGGTCCAGCCACGGTGGCGATGGGGTCGCTTATCGCCTCGCTGGTCTTTGTCCCGTTAGGCATGGCGCAAGCTACCGATACGCTGTGGCAATGGTCGCTGCTGCCCCTGGGGCTGGGGATTGCCATTCTCTCCACTGCACTCCCCTACTCCCTGGAGATGATGGCCCTGACGCGCCTGCCGACGCGCACCTTCGGCACACTGATGAGCCTCGAGCCAGCGCTAGCCGCCCTGTCCGGTATGGTCTTCCTCGGCGAAACCCTGAATCTCTCCCAGACCCTGGCGCTGGGCGCTATTATCATCGCCTCAATGGGCGCCACGCTGACCATGCAGCGGCAGAGCAAAATTAAGCAAGTCGATATCAATTAACATTCTGTTACGGCGGCGGCCCGCGCGAGTTACGGGCCCGCCAGCCTCCGCTAACATTCTGACTTAGCTTGCTTTTTCAAATAGCCAACCACTTTACGCTATCGGAGTAATATGGCCTGCCGATGCCTCATACTTTAAAACCCTTGCTATACTTAGTCCCGAAGTTACCTGGGACAACGCTCCACATCATTCAGCTTTGAAGTGTGACGAGCATCAATATCAAGAGGATATGAAACGATGAGTACCGCTAAACTGGTTAAATCAAAAGCATCTAATCTGGTCTATACCCGCAACGATGTCGCTGACAGCGAAAAGAAAGCGACCATTGAGCTGTTGAATCGCCAGGTGATCCAGTTCATTGACCTGTCCCTTATCACCAAGCAGGCACACTGGAATATGCGCGGTGCGAACTTTATCGCCGTGCACGAAATGCTGGATGGCTTCCGTACCGCGCTCACTGAGCATCTGGATACCATGGCGGAGCGCGCCGTACAGCTGGGCGGCGTCGCCCTGGGCACCACTCAGGTGATCAACAGCAAAACCCCGCTGCAGAGCTATCCGCTGGATATCCATCATGTTCAGGATCACCTGAAAGCGCTGGCGGACCGTTACGCGGTAGTGGCGAACGATGTGCGCAAAGCGATCGGTGAAGCCAAAGACGAAGATACCGCAGATATCTTCACCGCCGCTTCCCGCGACCTGGATAAATTCCTGTGGTTTATTGAAGCGAACATCGAGTAAGGCTTTGCCGTCGGCCGCAGCGCGGTCGACGGCGCCTTTGCTTTCCCATCCCAACCCTTGCTGTTTTTCCCCTCCGCCTTTCCCTCACCCGCTGTCCTTGCACCATTTCAGGGCGTCAAATTGATGAAAATGCGCACAAAAGTAAAACAATTGTAATAATCACCTCACACAATCGTTACACCGAGATTGTTTTCCCATCAGGGTTTGCGCTAAAAATGGGCTCGTTATTCAGCGACCTCAGGATGCACCAAAATAACGCCCCGTTATGGTGCACTCTTTGCCTGAAATGATCGATATTGTGCAGCGGCTACCGCTTCGTTTGTTTAAAAACAACAGGTTGTAAAAGTGGCACGATTTTTTCATTAGGCTAGTCGTTCTCGCAGGGGATCGTCCCGTGGATATAAAAGGAAATGCTATGAAGTCTGTATTTAAAGTTTCACTGGCTGCACTGACCCTGGCTTTTGCGGTTTCTTCCCATGCCGCCAATAAGACCCTGGTTGTCGCCACCGATACGGCGTTCGTCCCGTTCGAATTTAAGCAAGGCGATAAGTATGTGGGTTTTGACGTTGACCTGTGGGCGGCAATCGCCAAAGAGCTGAAGCTCGACTACACCCTGAAGCCGATGGACTTCAGCGGCATTATCCCGGCGCTGCAAACCAAAAATATCGATCTGGCGTTGGCGGGGATCACCATTACCGACGAGCGTAAAAAAGCCATCGACTTCTCTGACGGCTACTACAAAAGCGGCCTGCTGGTGATGGTCAACGCCAATAATAACGACATCAAAGATGTGAAAGATCTGAACGGCAAAGTGGTCGCGGTGAAGAGCGGCACCGGCTCCGTTGACTACGCGAAAGCTAATATCAAAACCAAAGATCTGCGTCAGTTCCCGAACATCGATAACGCCTATATGGAGCTGGGTACCGGCCGCGCGGATGCCGTCCTGCACGATACGCCGAACATCCTCTACTTCATCAAAACTGCGGGCAACGGCAAATTCAAAGCGGTAGGTGAATCACTGGAAGCGCAAAACTACGGTATCGCCTTCCCGAAAGGCAGCGACGAGCTGCGTGAGAAAGTGAACGGTGCGCTGAAAACGCTGCGCGAGAACGGCACCTACAACGAAATTTATAAAAAATGGTTCGGCACTGAACCAAAATAATAAAAATGTCCTTCGCCGGGCGCAGGCCCGGCGACATCACAACGGTCTTCCGGCACAGACGCTGCGGGAGACCGTATTTTGGCGGAGGCTTTCCTCTGCTCTCGACACGGTAACAGGAACGTATTATGCAGTTTGACTGGAGTGCCATCTGGCCCGCCATTCCGATTTTGCTGGAAGGCGCCAAAATGACGCTGTGGATTTCCGTCCTCGGCCTGGCCGGCGGCCTGATCATCGGTCTGGTGGCCGGTTTCGCCCGCTGCTTCGGCGGCTGGATCGCCAACCACATCGCGCTGGTGTTTATTGAAATCATTCGCGGCACCCCGATTGTGGTGCAGGTTATGTTCATCTACTTTGCGCTGCCGATGGCCTTTAGCGATCTGCGCATTGACCCCTTCTCCGCGGCGGTAGTGACCATCATGATTAACTCGGGCGCCTATATCGCGGAAATTACCCGCGGCGCGGTGCTCTCCATTCATAAAGGCTTCCGCGAAGCGGGCCTGGCTCTCGGCCTGTCGCGTCGCGAAACCATTCGCCACGTGATCCTGCCGCTGGCGCTGCGCCGCATGCTGCCGCCGCTGGGCAACCAGTGGATCATCAGCATCAAGGATACCTCGCTGTTCATCGTCATCGGCGTCGCCGAACTGACCCGTCAGGGACAGGAGATCATCGCCGGCAACTTCCGCGCGCTGGAAATCTGGAGCGCCGTTGCCGTGATCTACCTGATCATCACCCTGGTCCTGAGCTTTATTCTGCGTCGTCTTGAAAGAAGGATGAAAATCCTGTGATTGAATTTAAAAACGTCTCCAAGCACTTTGGCCCAACCCAGGTGCTGCACGATATCTCTCTGAAAATCAATCAGGGTGAAGTGGTGGTCATCATCGGCCCGTCCGGCTCCGGTAAATCGACGATGCTGCGCTGTATCAATAAACTGGAAGAGATCACCAGCGGCGATCTGATTGTCGATGGCCTGAAGGTCAACGATCCAAAGGTGGACGAACGTCTGATTCGTCAGGAAGCAGGAATGGTGTTCCAGCAGTTTTACCTGTTCCCGCACCTGACGGCGCTGGAAAACGTGATGTTTGGCCCGCTGCGGGTACGCGGCGCCAGCAAACAGGCAGCGGAGAAGCTGGCGAAAGATCTGCTGGCGAAAGTCGGTCTGGCTGAGCGCGCGCATCACTATCCGTCTGAACTCTCCGGCGGCCAGCAGCAGCGTGTGGCCATCGCCCGCGCGCTGGCGGTGAAGCCGAAGATGATGCTGTTTGATGAGCCCACCTCCGCGCTCGACCCGGAACTGCGCCATGAAGTGCTCAAGGTGATGCAGGATCTGGCGGAAGAGGGTATGACGATGGTGATTGTGACCCACGAAATCGGCTTTGCCGAAAAAGTGGCCTCGCGACTGATCTTTATCGACAAAGGACGAATTGCCGAAGACGGCAATCCACAGGAGTTGGTGAACAACCCGCCAAGCCCGCGTCTGCGCGAATTCCTGCAGCACGTCGCCTGACCCACAACGGCTCTCTCCCTCGCGGAGAGAGCCGCTTTCCAGATTCCTCTTCCCTCCCCTTCCGCCAGCGGCTTCTATACTTACCCGTTTACGTTGCAACGGAGGTGCCCATGCCGTGGATCCTGCTTTTGCTCGCTGCGCTGTTTACTGCCCCGCTTTCCGCCGCCGCCCTGCCCGGCGTGCCGACCGCTAACGCCGATAAAACCAGCGCCAGCGAACCCGATGTAGAACAGAAAAGAGCGGCCTATGCCGCGCTGGCCGACGTGCTGGCCAACGACGCCGCCCGCCAGGAGCTCATTGACCAGCTGCGTAAAGCGGCCGCCACGCCGCCGCCCGACAGCACCCCGACGCTGACGCCGCCGGCGGTGAAAGAAGAGACCACCGTGCTGGATAACGTCACGCAGATCAGCCGGGAATATGGCGATGAGCTCTCATCGCGCTTTTCCCAGCTGTGGCGCAATATTACCGGCTCGCCGCATAAGCCCTTTAATCCACAAACCTTTACCAGCGCCGCCTGGCATTTTTTACTGCTGGCCGGGCTGGTGTTTGCCTTCTGGTGGCTGGTACGCCTCGCGGCGCTGCCGCTGTATCGTAAAATGGGCGAATGGGGACGGCATAAAAACCGCGATCGCGGAAACTGGCTCCAGCTGCCGTTGACCATCGCAGGGGCGTTTATTATCGATCTGCTGCTGCTGGCGCTGACCCTGTTTGTCGGTCAGCTGTTGAGCGATCGTCTGGATGGCAACAACCCCACTATCGCCTTTCAGCAGAGCCTTTTCCTCAACGCCTTCGCGCTGATCGAGTTCTTTAAAGCCATCCTGCGGCTCATTTTCTGCCCGCGCATTCCAGCGCTCAGGCCCTTTAACCTCAGCGACGAGGCCGCCTCCTACTGGAGTCTGCGCCTGAGCGCCCTCAGCAGCCTGATCGGCTACGGCCTGATCGTCGCGGTGCCGATTATCTCTAACCAGGTGAATGTTCAGGTCGGCGCGCTGGCTAACGTCATCATCATGCTGTGCATTACGCTGTGGGCGCTGTATCTGATTTTTCATAACAAAGCGGTGATTACGCAGGGGCTGATCCATCTGGCTGACCGCTCGCTCTCCTTTTTTAGCCTGTTTATCCGCGCCTTCGCCCTGATTTGGCACTGGCTGGCCTGCGCCTACTTTGTGGTGCTCTTCTTCTTTTCCCTGTTCGACCCAGGCAACAGCCTGAAATTTATGATGGGCGCCACCCTGCGCAGCCTGGCGATTATCGGCGGCGCGGCGCTGGTGTCCGGCATCCTGTCGCGCTGGATAGCCAAAACCATCACTCTCTCCCCTGCCACCCAGCGCAACTATCCTGAGCTGCAAAAGCGGCTGAACGGCTGGATCTCCGCCTCGCTGAAGGCAGCGCGCATTCTCACCGTCTGTGTCGCCATTATGCTGCTCCTGAGCGCCTGGGGGCTGTTTGACTTCCGCGAATGGCTGCACAACGATGCCGGGCAAAAAACGGTGGATGTGCTGATCCGTATCGCTCTTATCCTCTTCTTTTCCGCTATCGGCTGGACGGTGCTGGCCAGCCTGATCGAAAACCGTCTGGCCTCGGATATCCATGGCCGTCCGCTGCCCAGCGCGCGGGCCCGTACGCTGCTAACCCTGTTTCGCAACGCGCTGGCGGTGGTGATCAGCACCATCACGGTGATGATTTTGCTCTCGGAGATTGGGGTCAATATCGCGCCGCTGCTGGCGGGCGCCGGGGCGTTAGGGCTGGCCATCTCGTTTGGCGCGCAAACCCTGGTTAAAGACATTATCACCGGCATTTTTATCCAGTTTGAGAACGGGATGAATACCGGCGACCTGGTCACCATCGGGCCTTTGACCGGCACGGTGGAACGAATGTCGATTCGCTCAGTGGGGGTGCGCCAGGATACCGGCGCCTATCACATTATTCCCTGGTCCTCGATCACCACCTTTGCCAACTTCGTGCGCGGCATTGGCTCGGTGGTGGCTAACTATGACGTCGATCGCCATGAGGATCTGGATAAAGCCAGCCAGGCGCTGAAGGCGGCAGTGGACGATCTGCTGGCCCAGGAGGAGATCCGCGGCCTGATCATTGGCGAACCGTCGTTCGCCGGGCTGGTGGGGTTGAGCAATACCGCCTTTACGCTGCGCGTCAGCTTCACCACCTTGCCGCTGAAGCAGTGGACGGTGCGCTTTGCCCTTGATACCCAGGTGAAAAAGCACTTCGACCGCGCCGGGGTTCGCGCCCCGGTACAGACCTGGCAGCAATTGCCGATGCCGGGCGCCGACAGCCCGGCCGTGGAGTAGTTAGAACGGACGGCGGCGTTTGGCGTCGTCCATAAAGCTCCAGGCGATAAAGCGGCTCTGCTTTTGCCCCTGGGCCATCTCTTTTTTCACCACTTTCACTGCCCCGACCTCGGTCAGCAGGCGGTAGAGCGGCGGCAGATTGTCGCCGCGCGACACCAGCGAGGTAAACCATTTCACCTGGCGGGCGAAGGCCTGACTTTCGCGGATCATCTGTGAGATAAAGGCCACTTCGCCCCCCTCGCACCACAGCTCCTGCTGCTGACCGCCAAAGTTAAGCCCACTGTCGGCGCCGAGTCCGAGATTGCGTCGCTTGCGCTCGCCACCCGCCCGGGCGCTCTCTGCGGAGTCATGGAACGGCGGATTACACAGGGTGGCGTCATAGGTCTCGTTTTTGTGGATCACGCCGTGGAAGATGGCCTGGCTCTCTTTTTGCCGACGCAGACGGATCTGCCGGGTCAATCCTGGGTTGCCATTGACAATCGCCTGCGCGCTGGCGAAGGCTTCCGGGCTGATTTCGCTGCCGGTAAAGCGCCAGCCATATTCGTGAACGCCGATCAGGGGATAGATGAGGTTGGCGCCGGTGCCAATATCGAGGATCGTGGCTTGCTTCGGCACTTCGCCGCTGTCCCCGGCCAGCAGATCTGCCAGATGATGAATATAATCGGCCCGCCCGGGCACCGGCGGACAGAGAAAACCGTCAGGAATGTCCCAGTATTTGACCGCGTAGAAATGCGCCAGCAGCGCTTTATTCAACGCCTTAACCGCCTGCGGATTGGCAAAATCAATGGTCTGCTCACCCCGCGGATTGAGCGTAATGTATCCCTGCAGGTCAGGATGTGCCTGGCAGAGCGCGGGCAGGTCGTAGCGTTGATGGTGGCGGTTACGCGGGTGTAACCCCGGTTTCTGGGCTTTCATGACAATCTCCTTTGAACAGCCGCGTAAGATACCCGTTGACGGCGGCGCGGTAAATAAGGGAGTCTGGATATCTCCTTTATCCGTGACAGGTGCAGCATGTACTTTTATCAACCTTCGCAGGGCCACGGCCTGCCGCATGACCCGCTGAACGCGATAATCGGGCCTCGCCCGATAGGCTGGATCGCCTCGCAGGACGCCGAGGGCCAGCGTAATCTGGCGCCATACAGCTTTTTTAACTGCTTTAACTATCGTCCGCCGATCATTGGTTTCGCCAGCAGCGGCTGGAAAGACAGCGTGCGAAATATCGTCGAAACGAAGGAGTTCGTCTGGAACCTGGCGACGCGCCCGCTGGCCGAAGCGATGAACGAAACCTCCGCCTCGATCCCGCACCATGAGGATGAATTCGTGCGCGCCGGGCTCACCGCCGCCGCCAGCCGCCTGGTCAAGGCCCCCCGGGTGGCGGAGAGCCCGGTGAACTTTGAGTGCCGCCTGTCGCAATGTATTCAGCTCGCCACCGCCGACGGCAATCTTGTCGATACATGGCTGGTGCTCGGCGAAGTGGTCGCCGTGCATATCGATGAATCACTGCTGGATAACGGCATCTATCAAACCGCCCGCGCTCAGCCGATCCTGCGCGCCGGAGGTCCGAGCGCCTATTACAGTATTGATGACAGCCTGCGTTTTGACATGATCCGCCCGGACGCCCGCTAAATAATTTACCGGCCAGAGTATCGCTACCCTGCGCCGGTAGCATGCAAAACGCCTTGTTTTTGCATAAAAAATTCCCTGCTGCGCGGTCTGGAAAGGCCTACACTTAAGCTATGTCCCATGCTGTTTATGAGGATATGCTGATGAAAATCACCTCGCTGCTGTTTGCCGCTGCGCTTGCCGCTCAGGCCAACTCGGCCTCTTCCCTGCCGCTGACACCTGAACTGCCCTATGACGGGCCGCTGCGCCCTGTCGGCACCGTCTCCGCTTCCGGCGCCCGTACCCTTGACGACCTGGTGGCAGCCCTCGCGGATAAGGCCCACCGCCGTGGGGCGATAGCCTGGCGGGTCAATGCCGCCAGCAGCGGTAACCGGCTGTACGGTTCAGCTATAATTTATCAATAACCTTTTACAGGAGGCAGACGATGGCATCAGGTTGGGCAGGCGACGGCGCCGTTCAGGATCAGATCGACAGCACCATTGACGATGCGGTGGCTCGCGCCCGCCGCGAGCTTCCACGCGGCGAAAGCAACAAATTTTGTGATGAATGCGGAGAACCGATTCCGGAGGCTCGTCGACAGGCTATTCCTGGCGTCAGATACTGCGTGAAGTGCCAACAGGAGAAAGATTTACATAACAATACATTTTCAGGATATAATCGCCGTGGCTCCAAGGATAGCCAGCTACGCTGACTTTCCTTTACCGTTCATGACAGCTTTTCGCATTATCTTTTCGCGCACACTTTTTGGCGATAAATGTCGCAATATGTGCCCTTAAGCGTGCCGGTCTCCCTCGCTCCGCCATCAGACAAAAAGAATCATAAATAATTTATTAATAATCAGTAAATTATTAGTCATTCAAAAAAATCGATGAAGACTGTGAATTTCCTTCGATTTTATCTCCCGCAAAAAAGCGTGATACTTATCACATCGACGGAACATCGTCCCCTGAACAGAACAACCTGCGAGAGATTAACTATGAAAAACATCAAATATGCTGCCGCTGCCATCGCTCTGACCGCCCTTTCCTTCGGCGCCTTTGCCGCCGAGCCGGTTACCCCCGCTCAGGCTGAAAGCATGAATAAGATCGGTGTGGTGTCTGCGCAAGGCGCAACCACGTTAGATGGTCTGGAAGCGAAACTGGCTGCTAAAGCCGAAGCCGCTGGCGCAACCGGCTATAGCATCACTTCCGCTAACACCAACAACAAACTGAGCGGTACCGCGGTTATCTATAAATAATCGCAACTCAACCCTGTAAGCCACTGAATTAACCCTGAAAAGACCTTTAATACCCTTGCCTTGCCCGTCCGAGCCACCGGACGGGCTTTTTTTTATCCTGCCGATCCGATCACCAGCAGTCGTTGACGCGGCTGAGACCCTGCTCCAGGGTTGAGACCTCGCCGCAGGCCAGCAGACAGCAGGCGAGCTGGATCTTCAGCGAGTGGGGTACCGGTTCGACGCCGGCGACGCAGCGCTCGATCCAGCGCGCGGTCACTTCGGGATCTTTCGAGGCCGGCAGAATAACTTCCGCCGCAGCCTCGGTCTGGCGGTCGCACAGCACCCGCACGCCCTGGTCATCAATCAGGCTGATCTGCGGGCAGCGCTGCGGGTTGGCGTACACTTCGCCTTCGGTACCGTGCATCAGCAGCGCGCGGCCACCGGTCTCGCGAAAGAAGCCCGCCACCCGGGGAACATATTCCGGATGCGACACGCTGGAGAGGCGTAGCGCCTCCCCTTCGCCAAACGGCGTGGCCAGTTTGGCCAGCGTATGGGCGCTGTTGCGTACGCCCATCCGCCAGCGCATCGCCAGCTGTTTCTCCAGCGGCGGGCAGAAGGCGCCCACCGGGATATACACCGGTTCATGCCCCTCCAGCTGCGCCTGCGCCTGACCGGCATGCCGGGTAGCCGGAATGTCCAGCAGGGTAAAAATGGTCTCGGTCAGCACCCGGGTCGGATCGTGACTGACGCCGTGAACCACGACCGGAAACCCCAGCTTATGCAGGAGCATCGCCAGCAGCGGCGTCAGGTTCGCCTGCTTGCGCGCGCCATTGTAGCTGGGGATAACGATCGGCATCGGCTTGCCTGCCGGCGGGGTCAGGCGCAGCGTATGCTGCTGCATCGCGGCGTAAAAGCCTTTCATCTCCGCTTCGCCTTCGCCTTTGATGCGCAGGGCGATTAATATTCCTCCCAGCTCCAGCTCCGGCACCTCGCCGTTCAGCATCCGCGCGTAGAGCGCACGGGCGGTCTCTTCATCCAGGTCGCGGGCATGATTCTTACCGCGGCCCACCTCTTTTATAATTTTGCTGTACTCCATGGCTCCCCCTGGTGCAACGCGCCGTCGTCAGCGACGTTTGCGGCCTGTCTGTTTTGCTGTCTGTTTTGCTGTCTGTTTTGCTTTCCGTTTTACTATAACCTCCGGAACGCCCGGCTGCTCAATGGGAAAAACAGGTAACGCGTTCAGTAGACGCGCGCCGTAGTTTTTGGTCAACAGACGCTTATCGTAAATCACCACCTCTCCCCAGCAGTGATGGCTACGGATCAAACGCCCCACCTGCTGAATAAGATTAAAGGAGGCGCTGGGCAAACTCTGTACCTCGAAGGGATAACGATTGAGGCTTTTCAGCCATTCGCCTTCGGTGATCACTACCGGGCTGTCGATGGGCGGAAAGGCGATTTTATGGATATGTACCTGGCTTAACAGATCGCCCTTTAAATCGAGACCTTCGGCAAAGGACTGCAGGCCCACCAGCACGCTGCGCTCGCCGCTTTCCACCCGTTTGCGATGCAGCTCCACCAGCCGATAGCGCGGCTGGTCGCCCTGCACCAGCAGCATCAGACGCAGGTCGGTCATATGCTCCAGGAAGCGATTCATCGCTCGCCCACTGGCAAACAGCACCAGCATCCCGAGATGCTTCTTGCTCTCCACCTGCTGGCGAAAATAGGCCGCCATCTCGGCAATGTGCTGCTCTTCGTTATCTATCAACGGTTCATAGCGCATTTGAGGAATAATAATTTTCCCCTGCTCCACGTGGTTGAACGGCGAATCCAGCGCCACGAAGCGGTCACCCGCTTTTTCCTTCAGGCCGCTCATCTCCTGCAGGCGCGAGAAGCTGTTAAGAGAGCGCAGCGTCGCTGACGTCACCACGATATGCGGCACGCTGCGCCACAGCAGCCGCTCAAGCTGATCGCTGACGCGGATGCCGACGCAGTGGAACCAGACGTGGATCTGGCCGTCTCGCACTACCCGCGTCGCCCATTTGGTCACCGGCGCGCCAGAGGACTGCGCCAGCGACGCCAGACGCCACAGCTTGCTTTGGCTTTCAAACATGCCGAGGGCGCGGTTCATCTGCAGCAGCACCCGATGCAGACGCACCACGTCATGGCTGCCGGTCTTTTCGCTGAGATCGTTAAGAAACAGCTCCGCCAGCCCGCGCAGCGTCTCGGTGAGCTTCGCCAGCCGCTGGCAGATCTCCATCACCTCCTGCGGCAGTTCGCCCATCGGGAAGCGATGCTCCGCTTCCTGGCCGGCGGGCATGTAGAGATTGAGAATATTATTCAACGACGCAATCAGCTCGAACAGCTCTTCGCAATGGCCGGCGAGCCGCTCCGGATTGGCCAGCGGAGGCGTAGTTTTCGGGCGGAACTGCTCCATGCAGGTAGCCACCAGCTTGCAGAACAGATCCAGCTGCAGGCGAAACCAGGGGGCGGTGATCTCGGCGCTCATCTCCAACGCGTCGCGGGCGACGTCCGGCAGATGATGGCCTTCATCAAGGACCAGCAGCAGGTTTTTCGGCTCCGGCAGCACCGCCTCGCTCTCCATCGCCGCCATCACCAGCGCATGGTTGGCTACCACCACTTCCGCCTCCTGAATTTCCCGCCGCGCCACAAAGAACGGACACTCGCGATAATAGTGGCAGTTGCGGTTCAGGCAGCTGGCCTTATCGGTGCTCAGCCGGCTCCATAGTCCATCGTCGATGGCTTTGTCGGTATGGTCGCGCAGGCCGTCCCAGCGATAGCTGTCAAGGTCCTGCTTCAGCGTCGCGCACAGTTTCTGCTCCGCCTGGTTGTTCGGGGTGAGATCGTCGTCGAGGAAAGCCAGCAGATCCTGCTGCGTCGGCTCGGTGCTGGCCAGCGCCGCCAGGTTGCGCGGGCAGACGTAGCGTCCGCGACCAAAGGCGGCGGTGAAGCGCAGGTCGGGGATAATCTTGCGCAGCAGCGGCAGGTCTTTACTGTAGATTTGATCCTGCAGGGCGACGTTGGCGGTGCTGACCACCAGCGTTTTTTGTTCCTCACGGGCGATGGCAATGCCAGGGATAAGGTATGACAGCGTTTTACCGACGCCGGTCGGCGCTTCGATAGCCAGATGCCTGCCCTCATCCCCGGCGAGGGTTTTCGCCACATCAGCGATCATTTGCCGCTGCGGGGGGCGGGGAATAAAGTCCGGGATCTGTTCCTGAAGCGCCTTATACCAGGCGGCGATTTGCGCTTTCAGCGCAGCGGTCAAAGCCATGAGAAAACCTGAATACTGTATAAACAGCCACTATTGTGCCATTTTTACCCGTCCGGAGGTATTGCTTTCTGCTGTGTGTGGAAGCGTGCTCGACAAATAGTGTAATGGAAAGAAAAAGGCCCGCCGCCGCGTAGCGGACAGACGGGCCTGAGCCGTGCTTAACCGCGTTATCGCGGCCCGGGCATCAGCCTGTTATTCGCCAGCCGGTTTACGCGGGCGACGGCGGCGCGGCGGTTTGCCGTCCTGAGTGCGCGCTTTCGGCGCCTCGCCGTCCTGACGACGCGGGGCGCTGCTCTGGCTGCGCGGCTGTCCGCTGCGCCCCTGCCCCTGGCCGCCGCGTCCCTGACCCTGACCACGACCGCCTCCGCGCTGCTGGCGACCGTTCTGGATAGGTTCGGCTTTAATCGACGGGTCCGGCTCATAGCCGGCAATCGCGATGCGCGGAATCTCTTTTTTCAGCAGGCGCTCGATATCGCGCAGCAGCTTGTGCTCATCGACGCACACCAGCGACAAGGCTTCGCCGGTGGCCGCCGCGCGACCGGTACGCCCAATACGGTGGACATAATCTTCCGGCACGTTCGGCAGCTCGTAGTTCACCACGTGCGGCAGCTCTTCGATATCCAGTCCGCGGGCGGCGATATCGGTCGCCACCAGCACGCGAATGCCGCCGGATTTAAAGTCGGCCAGCGCGCGGGTACGCGCCCCCTGGCTCTTGTTGCCATGGATCGCCGCGCTGCGGATGCCGTCTTTGTTGAGCTGCTCCGCGAGGTGGTTGGCGCCATGCTTGGTGCGGGTAAAGACCAGCACCTGCTGCCAGTTGCCTTCGCCGATAAGCTGCGACAGCAGTTCGCGCTTGCGGTTCTTATCAACAAAATGGACGTGCTGGGTGATCTGCTCGGAGGCGGTGTTGCGACGCGCCACTTCCACTTCCAGCGGGTTGTGCAGCAGTTTCTCCGCCAGGCCTTTGATCTCGTCGGAGAAGGTCGCCGAGAACAGCAGGTTCTGCCGACGCGGCGGCAGTTTCGCCAGTACGCGGCGGATGTCATGGATAAAGCCCATATCCAGCATGCGGTCCGCTTCATCCAGTACGAGGATTTCCACTTTATCGAGGCTGACGGCGTTCTGATGTTCGAGGTCCAGCAGACGGCCCGGGGTGGCGACGAGGATATCGACGCCGCCGCGCAGCTTCATCATCTGCGGGTTGATACTCACGCCGCCGAACACCACCAGCGAGCGAATATTCAGATATTTGCTGTAATCCCGCACGTTCTCGCCCACCTGCGCCGCCAGCTCGCGGGTCGGGGTCAGGATCAGCGCGCGCACCGGACGACGGCCCTTCGCATGCGGCTCGTTCTGGATCAGGCGCTGCAGCAGCGGCAGAGTAAAGCCCGCCGTTTTACCGGTGCCGGTCTGGGCGCTGGCCATCAGGTCGCGGCCCTGCAGTACCGCCGGGATCGCCTGCTGCTGGATAGGGGTCGGCTCAACGTAGCCCTGCTCAGCGACAGCGCGCAGGATATCGGGATTCAGGCCAAGGGAATCAAAAGACATAACAACTCCGAACCGCCCCGGCCCGGTGAAGGGCGTAGTTTTCAGGGAGATTATTGCGATAAGAGATGGCAAAAACCACAATGCCATGAAGGGGCGCAGTCTAGCAGATTTTGTGACAGGCCGCATAAAATCTGTAAAAGAATGCCGCGCCTGGCTAGCGGGAGGAAGAAGGCCGCTGAGAGTGCTCAGCGGCCAGGCGCGTCGCCGCAGCGCGGTTAACGCAGACGATACTTAATCTTTTCGACGATCTTCGCGGTGGAGATGCCGTAGCGATCGTGGAGGGTCGGCAGCGCGCCGGCCAACAGAAACGCGTCAGGCAGACCAACGGTATCCATCTCGCAGCGAACCCCCTTGCGCATCAGCAGGGCGGCCACCGCCTCCCCTAACCCGCCGACAGCGGTGTGGTTTTCGGCGGTGACCACCAGCCGACCCGGCTTCGACGCCTGTTCAATAATCGCTTTTTCATCCAGCGGTTTGATGGTCGGCACGTGCAGGACCGCCACGCTGATATTATCGGCCCGCAGCTTTTCAACCGCCTCCAGGGCGCGCATGGTCATCAGCCCGGAGGAGATAATCAGCACGTCGTTGCCGTCCTCCAGCAGCTTCGCTTTGCCCAGTTCGAACTGATAGTCGTATTTATCCAGCACCAGTGGCACCTTCCCGCGCAGCAGACGCATATACACCGGACCCTGGTGATCGGCAATGGCCGGTACCGCCTGCTCAATCTCCAGAGCATCGCAGGGATCGACGATGACCATGCCAGGGATACCGCGCATGATCGCCAGATCTTCGGTGGCCTGATGGCTGGGGCCATAGCCGGTCGTCAGGCCCGGCAGCGCCGCGCAGATCTTGACGTTCAGATGTTCTTCAGCGATCACCTGATGAATAAAACCATAGGCGCGACGGGTCGCAAAGGCGGCATAGGTGGTGGCGAAGGGAATAAATCCCTCCTTCGCCATGCCTCCCGCCGCCGCCATCAGCAGCTGCTCCGCCATGCCCATCTGGAAAAAACGATCCGGGAAGGCCTGGGCGAAAATATGCAGGTCAGTATATTTTGACAGGTCCGCGGTCATACCGACGATTTCAGGGCGCTGCGCCGCCAGTTTCGACAGCGCGACGCCAAAGGGCGCAGAGATGGTCGCCTGGCCTTCATCGGCAATCGAAGCAATCATCGCCGACGTTTTTAAACGGGGTTTACTCTGGCTCATTACAGCACTCCTTCCGGTTTGTTAGCGTCCAGCACCGCAATCGCTTTTTGCCATTCGTCGGCATCGACGCGAATAAAATGGTTCTTATCGCGGGTTTCGAGGAACGGCACCCCTTTGCCCATCAGCGTGTCGCATAAAATGACCCGCGGCTGGTTGCCGGAATAACTTTTCGCGTTGTCAAAGGCGGCCATCACCGCCGGCAGATCGTTACCGTCTACGCGCTGTACGTACCAGCCGAAGGCGGCCCATTTATCCTGCAGCGGCTCAAAGCCGAGGATTTTGCGGGAATCGCCGTCGGCCTGCTGTTTGTTGACGTCGACAAGGTTAATCAGATTGGTCAGGCCATAGTGAGCCGCCGACATCGCCGCTTCCCAGGTCGAACCTTCGTCCAGCTCCCCATCGGACATCGAGTTGTAGACCCAGGCCTTGCTCTGTTTCTGCCGCAGGCCAAGCGCCATGCCGACGGCGATAGACAGCCCCTGCCCCAGCGAGCCGCCGGACATCTCCATCCCCGGGGTGTAGGTCGCCATGCCAGACATCGGCAGGCGGCTGTCGTCGGAGCCGTAGGTTTCCAGTTCCGCTTCCGGAATAATGCCCGCCTCCAGCAGCGCGGCATAATAAGCGATAGCGTAATGGCCATGAGAAAGCAGGAACCGATCGCGCCCCTCCCACTCAGGATCTTCCGGGCGATAGGTCATGGCGTGGCTGAAGGCGGTAGCCAGCACATCGGCATACCCCAGCGCCTGGCCAATATAGCCCTGCCCCTGCACTTCCCCCATTTGCAGGGCGTAGCGGCGGATACGCCACGCCGCCGCAGCGACTTTTTGTGATTCGGTGATCTTCATCTCTGTGCCTCGCTTAGTGAATTAACATGCCGCCGTTAACGTCCAGGGTGATACCGGTGGAGTAGGAAGAGAGGTCGCTGCCGAGGAACAGCGCGGCGCGGGCGATGTCCACCGCGTCGCCGAGGCGGTTCATCGGAATGCCGGCAAGAATATTGGCCGTCATGTCGTCCGTCAGCTTGCCGGCGGTGATGTCGGTCTGAATCAGCCCTGGGGTAATGCAGTTAACGCGGACGTTATCCGGGCCAAGTTCGCGCGCCATCGCTCGCGCCAGGCCGAGCACGCCAGCTTTTGCCGCGCTGTAGTGCGGACCGCCGAAGATACCGCCGCCGCGCTGGGCGGAAACGGACGAGATGCAGACGATGCTGCCGGATTTTTGCGCCCGCATCGTGGGGATCACCGCCTGCGACATCAGCAGCGTGCCGCGCAGGCTGACATCGAGCACCGCGTCATAGTTGGCGCGTTTGATGTCCATCAGCTTCAGCGGCTGGGTGATCCCGGCGTTATTGACCAGCACATCGACCCGGCCGTATTTCGCCAAAATTTGTTCGATGGCCGCCTGCACCTGCACTTCGTCGGCGACGTTCGCCGCCAGGCCGAAATGGCCTTCGCCCAGTCCCGCCGCTGCGGTTTTACTGGCTTCGACATTGAGGTCGATAATGACCACTTTCGCGCCGTTTTCGGCGAATAATTTTGCAGTCGCAAAACCCAAACCGCGTGCGGAGGCCGCGCCAGTAATAATGGCGACTTTATCTTTTAATAACATAGTTTCACTCCATAACATTACGTCATATTAATTAACAGGATCTATTTTCGTTATTGTGGCTCATCGAGGAAAAGAATCACCACCAAACCCAATGCGGCGCAGATACCAAAATAGGTAAATACAGAATTAAAGCTCCCCGTCTTATCCAGTAAGAAACCGGCCATCATCGGCGCTACAAATCCGCCGAGGTTACCGCCGCTATTTATAATAGAAGAGGCAATGGGATAAGTTTTCGTATCCGAAACCGCCATACCGTAGGCGGTAAAAGCCGGCCAGCCGATATTCAAACAGAAACCGACAAAGAATAAACCAATACAGACCGCCAGGGTGCTTGCCGGTATATTTAGCATAATTAACATCATGACTACGGTTGATACCGCTGTGAATATCATGGTTGGTTTTCGCCGGCGGCCTAATAATTTATCCGAAATCCATCCGCCGCCAATCGCGCCAATAAAGCCGCCAATGCACGGCATACTGGCCACGAAGCCCATACTCATCACATCGAAACCGCGCTCTTTCACTAAATACAGCGGAATCCAGGTTAATAACCCATATAACACGCTGACCATCATAAAATAGGCCAGGCAGTCTCCGAGAATATTTTTTGAGGTAAATAAGCCCTTCGCCGTATTCACAGGCGCCATTTTTTTCACCCGAATAATTTTATCCAGCCAGGTGAAGCGATCGGCGATTAATATATTTTCGCGTACACCGTCGTTATGATGGCTGTCGCGCCCGGCGTTAATCTCTGCCAGTTCGCTTTGAGATACAAATCCGCTCTCCGCGGGCTTTGACTTGACCAACAGGTACCACGCTATCGCCGCCACGATCCCGGGAATGGCAAAGGAGAAAAAGACCCACCGCCAGCCCCAGGTCACCGCAATCCACACCGCCAGCGGCGGCACGATAATCGGCGCAAACATGGTCGCCGCGATGTAAACGCCGGTTGCTGTGGCTTTCTCTTTCGGCGGAAACCAGTTATTTATCGTCGACGCCAGCCCCACCGGGCAGGGACCTTCGCTCAGCCCCAAGCCCAGCCGCACCAGCTTCAGGCCAAACACGGAGCTCACCGTGCCCATCAGCCAGGTAAAAGCGGAAAAGCCGAAAATGGATAGTGAAACCAGCCCCCGGGTGCCGCGTCTGGCGATGAAAAAGCCGGCCGGGATCTGGCTGACCGCATAGCCGAGGAAAAACATACTGGCAATCGCCCCGGCCTCAAAATTATTGATATGAAATTCATCAATGATAAACGGCAGTACCGCGCCGATATTCGTTCTGTCGGCGTAATTGATGGCATACACCAGGAAAATCATCGTCAAAACCACAAAACGATATTTTGTTTTCCTGGCGTCAGTACAGACCAGCGTATCTATACGTGACATAGGGTTTCCTCATCTTATACCTCATCCACTTCGCCGTAGGTTGCCGTCTGGGTCGCCGCGTTTCACGCGCCCCGGCGCAACAAGAGAGACATGTCTTTTTGCACAGCGAAACAGGTGGTTAGGTGTTTTATTATTGCGATCCAAGCGCATCGCAGTTTGTGATCAGGCCTGTGAGGGGAATATAACAACCCAAAAATGAAAAGGTATTCAAAAAAGCTCAATTATGATTGAGAAAAATTGAGTTAGTGACTCCCCGCAAATTTTTAGCGTTTACTGAGAGGCGTGCTTTTAACGAGATAAATTGTTAAGCCCATCACAAATTAAAATGGTTTTTTCGCTTTTCCCTGGGCTGTTCATCACGGCTGCGCCACGCTGTTCGCCATTTTCTTTTATTCGCGCCCCGCGCAGGATGCCGCCATGAGTCAACCACTGCCTAATAAAAATCTGCCGATGCCCTCTTTACGCAATATCCAGGCTTTTATTGAAGTCGCCGCGACCGGCAGCCTCAACCTGGCGGCAGAGAATCTCAACATTACCGCCTCGGCGGTCAGCCATCAGATAGCCAGTCTGGAGCACTTGCTGGGAAAAAAACTGTTCTCCCGCAGCAGCAAAGGCGTGATGTTAACCACGGTGGGAGAAAAATATCTCAAAGAGGTCTCCGGAGCGCTGAATATGATTGGCCAGGCCACCAGCCAGGTGATTAACGATATTCATCAGGATTATTTACGCATTCACTCGGCGCCGAGCTTCGGCCTGCTGTGGCTAATGCCGCGGCTGGATAAATTCCGTCAGGCGTGGCCGGAGTTAAAAATCAGCCTCACCTGCTCTTACGAAAGCATCCAGTTTTCCCGGGATAATATTGATATCGATATTCGCCACGGGCTGTCGCAGTGGCCGACGCTGCTGGTCAGAACCATTAAAAATGAGTGCGTCCTGCCCTACAGCGCCGCCTCTTATTTAACCCGCCATGCGGTTCGCGCCCCGGAAGATCTGCTGGCCTGCGATCTGATCCATTCCGACAGCACCTTAATTAACTGGAGCAACTGGCTGTCGTGGCACAAGGTCCGCGGCTGGCACAAAAACTTTATCTTTAATTTCGACCGGTCGTACATGAGCATCGAGGCGGCCCGGATGGGGATGGGGGTGATCCTGGAAAGCAATCTGCTGGCCGGCGGCCATGTGCGCCAGGGACAGCTGACGCCGGTGTTTGCCGACGAGCGGAGCATGCCGGTCGGCGCGCACCACTTCGTCCTTCCCCACGCTAATGAACAGAAGGAGAAGGTCCAGCGCTTCTTCGCCTGGGTCGCCGGTGAGCTAGAGGAAGACGGCTTTCATATTTAGCCCTGGCGGGTGGACAAAGCGCCAGTCGACGCCTAAAGTTAATCAATCGATTGATTAATTTTTAAGAGCGCGATGACCAGTAAAGGCGAACAGGCAAAAAGTCAGCTTATCGCGGCCGCTATCGCCCAGTTTGGCGAGTACGGCCAGCACGCCACCACCCGCGACATCGCCGCCCAGGCCGGGCAGAATATCGCCGCTATCACCTACTATTTTGGCTCGAAAGACGACCTGTATCTCGCCTGCGGCCAGTGGATCGCCGATTTTATCGGTGACAATTTTCGCCCGCACGCCGAAGCGGCGGAGGCCCTGCTCGCCGGAGAGTCGCCGGATCGCCAGGCGATCCGCGCCCTTATCCTCAGCGCCTGCCATAACATGATCCTGCTGCTGACCCAGGAGGATACGGTCAACTTGAGCAAATTTATTTCCCGGGAACAGCTGGCGCCCACCGCCGCGTACCATCTGATCCACCAGCAGGTGATCGCCCCCCTGCACCACTATCTCACCCGGCTAATCGCCGCCTGGACCGGCCGCGATGCCGGTGATACGCAAATGATCCTTCATACCCACGCCCTGCTGGGCGAGGTGCTCGCTTTCCGTCTCGGGCGTGAAACTATCCTGCTGCGCACCGGCTGGACGCAGTTTGACGCGCAAAAAACCGAACAGATTTTTGAGGTCATTACCTGTCATATCGATTTCATCCTGCATGGGTTATCGCAAAGGAGTTTGGGCTGATGAAAAAATCCGTCGTCGTCATTCTGCTGATCGTGATTCTTCTCGCCGCGCTGGGCGGCGGCTGGTGGTGGTACCAGAGCAGCCGGCTGCAGCCGCTGACCCTGTATGGCAATGTCGATATCCGCACCGTCAATATGAGCTTCCGCGTCGGCGGCAGGCTGGCCTCGCTGACCGTCGACGAAGGCGACAGCATCCGCGCCGGGCAAACCCTCGGCGCGCTTGACCGAGCTCCCTATGAAAACGCCCTGCTGCAGGCGCAGGCCAACGTCTCCACCGCCCAGGCGCAGTATGACCTGATGATGGCCGGCTACCGCTCGGAAGAGATTGCCCAGGCCGCGGCGGCGGTAAACCAGGCGCAGGCCGCTTACGACTACGCGCAAAACTTTTATCAGCGCCAGCTGGGTTTACGCGCCAGCAGCGCCATTTCCGCCAACGATCTGGAGAACGCCCGCTCCTCGCGCGACCAGGCGCAGGCAACGCTGAAGTCAGCGCAGGATAAACTGCGTCAATACCGCGCCGGCAACCGTCCGCAGGAGATAGCCCAGGCCAAAGCCAGCCTCGAACAGGCGCAGGCAGCGCTGGCGCAGGCCAAACTGGACCTGCACGATACGGTGCTGACCGCCCCTTCCGACGGCACGCTGATGACCCGCGCCGTCGAGCCCGGCACCATGCTCAACGCCGGCAGCACGGTGCTGACGCTGTCATTAACCCATCCGGTATGGGTCCGGGCCTACGTTGATGAGACAAACCTCGGCCAGGCGCAGCCGGGACAAGAGGTGCTGATCTATACCGACAGCCGGCCGGATAAGCCCTATCACGGCAAAATCGGCTTTGTCTCGCCAAGCGCTGAGTTCACGCCGAAGACCGTTGAAACGCCGGATCTGCGTACCGACCTCGTTTATCGTCTGCGTATTGTGGTGACCGATGCCGACGGCGCCCTGCGCCAGGGGATGCCGGTGACCGTCTCCTTTAACCACGGGAACGGACATGAGTGAGGCCGTCATCGCCTTAAACGGCCTGAGCCGCCGTTTCCCCGGGATGGACAGGCCAGCGGTGGCGCCGCTGACCTGTACGATCCGCGCCGGCTACGTCACCGGGCTGGTGGGCCCCGACGGCGCAGGGAAAACCACCCTGATGCGGATGCTCGCCGGGTTGCTCAAGCCTGATGAGGGCAGCGCCAGGGTGATCGGCTTTGATCCGCTAAAAGACGACAGCGCTCTGCACGCGGTGCTCGGCTATATGCCGCAGAAGTTCGGCCTGTATGAAGATCTGACGGTGATGGAAAACCTGACCCTGTACGCCGACCTGCGCAGCGTCACCGGCGAGGCACGGAAGAAAATTTTCGACCGCCTGCTGGATTTTACCGCCCTTGGCCCGTTCACCGAACGGCTGGCGGGCAAGCTCTCCGGCGGTATGAAGCAAAAACTGGGGCTCGCCTGTACCCTTGTGGGTGACCCGAAGGTGCTGCTGCTGGATGAACCCGGCGTCGGCGTCGACCCGATCTCCCGCCGCGAGCTATGGCAGATGGTGCACGAGCTGGCCGGCGACGGCATGTTGATCCTGTGGAGCACCTCTTATCTCGATGAAGCCGAGCAGTGTCGCGATGTGCTGCTGATGAACGAAGGCAAATTGCTTTATCAAGGAGAGCCGACGGCCCTGACGCAAACTATGGCCGGGCGCAGCTTTCTGGTCTCCAGCCCGCAGGAGAACAACCGCCGCCTGCTGCAGCGGGCGCTGAAGCTGCCGCAGGTTAGCGACGGCGTGATTCAGGGCAAATCGGTGCGTCTGATCCTGAAAAAGGAGGCCCGCATCGATGAGGTTCAGGAACATGACGATATGCCGCCGCTGCAGGTGGCCGACACCGCGCCGCGCTTTGAAGACGCCTTTATCGACCTGCTTGGCGGCGCCGGCACCGCCGAATCGCCGCTGGGGGCGATTATCCATCGCGTTGACGGCAGTAAAGACGAAACGGTGATTGAGGCGCAGTCGCTGACGAAAAAATTTGGCGATTTCGCCGCCACCGACCACGTCGATTTCCAGGTCAAGCGCGGCGAGATCTTCGGCCTGCTCGGCCCCAACGGCGCCGGGAAATCCACCACCTTCAAAATGATGTGCGGCCTGCTGGTGCCCACCTCCGGCAAAGCGCTGGTGCTGGGGATGGATCTTAAGGTCAGCTCCGGCAAGGCGCGTCAGCATCTGGGCTATATGGCGCAAAAATTTTCGCTGTACGGCAACCTCAGCGTCGAGCAGAACCTGCGCTTTTTCTCCGGCGTGTACGGCCTGCGCGGCCGGGCGCAAAATGACAAAATCGCCCGCATGAGCGATGCCTTCGGTCTGAACAGCATTGCCCGCCACGCCGCCGACGAGCTGCCGCTCGGCTATAAGCAGCGGCTGGCGTTGGCCTGCTCGCTGATGCATGAGCCAGACATTCTGTTTCTCGACGAACCCACCTCCGGGGTCGATCCCCTCACTCGTCGCGAGTTCTGGCTGCATATCAACAGCATGGTGGATAAAGGGGTGACGGTGATGGTTACCACTCACTTCATGGATGAGGCGGAGTATTGCGACCGCATTGGGCTGGTCTATCACGGCAAGCTTATCGCCAGCGGCACCCCGGACGCGCTGAAGGCCCAGGCGGCGGATGACAACCAGACGGACCCGACCATGGAGCAGGCGTTTATTACCCTGATTAACCGTTGGGATAAGGAGAATGGCCATGAGCAATAGCATTCTCTCGTGGCGACGGGTCCGCGCCCTGTGCGTGAAAGAGACCCGGCAGATCGTCCGCGATCCCAGCAGCTGGCTGATTGCGGTGGTGATCCCGCTATTGCTGCTGTTTATCTTCGGCTACGGCATTAACCTCGACTCCAGCAAGCTGCGGGTGGGGGTTCTGCTGGAGCAGCAGAGCGAAGAGGCGCTGGATTTCGTCCATACCATGACCGGCTCACCCTACATCGACGCCACCGTCAGCGATAATCGCCAGCAGTTAATTCAGCTGATGCAGGCCGGTCGCATCCGCGCCATGGTGGTCATTCCGGTGGACTTCGACCGCCAGATGGCCCGCCCCGGCGCCAGCGCGCCGCTCCAGCTCATCACCGACGGCAGCGAGCCCAATACCGCTAACTTCGCCCAGGGCTACGTGGAGGGGATCTGGCAGATCTGGCAGCAGCAGCGGGCGGAAGATCGCGGCGAGACCTTTGAACCGCTGATCGACGTGCAGATGCGCTACTGGTTTAACCCGGCGGCTATCAGCCAGCACTTTATTATCCCCGGGGCGATCACCATTATCATGACCGTAGTCGGCGCGATACTGACCTCGCTGGTGGTGGCGCGGGAATGGGAGCGCGGCACTATGGAGGCGCTACTGTCGACGGAGATCACCCGCGCCGAACTGCTGCTGTGCAAGCTCATTCCCTACTACTTCCTCGGCATGCTGGCGATGCTGCTGTGTATGCTGGTGTCAGTATTTATTCTCGGCGTGCCCTATCGCGGTTCGCTGCCGATCCTGTTTGTCATCACCAGTCTGTTTTTGCTCAGCACCCTGGGGATGGGGCTGCTTATCTCAACCATTACCCGCAACCAGTTTAACGCCGCGCAGGTGGCGCTGAACGCCGCGTTTTTACCGTCGATTATGCTGTCCGGGTTTATTTTCCAGATAGATAGTATGCCAGCGGTGATCCGCGCCGTGACCTACGTGATCCCGGCGCGCTATTTCGTCAACACCCTGCAAAGCCTGTTTCTGGCGGGCAATATTCCGGTGGTACTGCTGGTGAATGTGCTGTTTTTGATTGCTTCGGCGGTGATGTTTATCGGTCTGACATGGTTGAAAACCAAGCGGCGTCTGGATTAGGTTTTGCCCGGTGGCGCTGCGCTGACCGGACCTACGGTTTGACCAACATCGATTATACGGTTCGCCGATCCCCCCAGGCCGGGCAAACGCAGTGCCGCCCGGCGTTGTTGAATGGGCCAAAGGAGCTATTATGTTTCACCGTTTATGGACATTGATCCGCAAAGAGCTGCAGTCGCTGCTGCGCGAACCACAGACGCGGGCAATTTTAATCATGCCGGTGCTGATTCAGGTGCTGCTGTTTCCCTTTGCCGCGACGCTGGAGGTGACCAACGCCACCATCGCCATCTACAACGAAGACAGCGGTCGCCACGCGGTGGAGCTCACTCAGCGCTTCGCCCGCGCCAAAGCCTTTACCCATGTCCTGCTGCTGAAAAGCCCGCAGGCGATCCAGCCGACCATCGATGAACAAAAAGCCCTACTGGTGGTGCGCTTCCCGGCGGATTTCTCTCGCAACCTCGACAACTATCAAACCGCCCCGCTGCAGCTTCTGCTCGACGGGCGCAACTCCAACAGCGCGCAAATCGCCGCCAACTATCTGCAACAGGTCGTGAGAAATTATCAGCAGGAACTGCTGGAGGACAAAGCGAAGCCGAACAACAGCGAACTGGTGGTGCGCAACTGGTATAACCCGAATCTCGACTACAAATGGTTCGTGGTGCCGTCGCTCATCGCCATGATCACCACCATCGGAGTGATGATCGTCACCTCGCTGTCGGTGGCCCGCGAGCGCGAGCAGGGCACCCTCGATCAGCTGCTGGTCTCGCCCCTCGCCACCTGGCAAATCTTTGTCGGTAAAGCGGTACCGGCGCTGATCGTCGCCACCCTGCAGGCGACTATCGTGCTGGCGATTGGTATCTGGGCCTATCAGATCCCGTTTGCCGGCTCGCTGCTGCTGTTCTATTTCACCATGGTGATTTACGGTCTGTCGCTGGTGGGATTTGGCTTATTGATCTCATCGCTATGTTCAACGCAACAGCAGGCGTTTATTGGCGTGTTCGTCTTTATGATGCCGGCGATTCTTCTCTCCGGCTATGTTTCACCGGTGGAAAACATGCCGCAGTGGCTGCAGGATCTGACGTGGATAAACCCGATCCGCCACTTTACCGATATCACCAAGCAAATTTATTTGAAGGATGCGAGTCTGGAGATTGTGTGGGGAAGTTTGTGGCCGCTACTGGTCATAGCGGCCACCACCGGCTCAGCGGCGTATGCGATGTTCCGAAGAAAGATTGCGTAATTTTTTATCTTTCGCCAGCAGCGAGACCACCGCCGGGCCTGCCAGTATCACCAGCCCGGCGAGGGTCAGCAGCAGGTTGTTGTGCAGCACGCGCGACAGCAACCACAGCGCTATCATGGCGGCGCCGAAGTACCAGGTGGTGGTGAGCTCCTCAAGGAAGTCTCCCACATCGCGCCAGCGCGCCTCATGGTGACGCTGCAGAAACAGCATCGCCAGCAGCGTGACGCTGTAGAGGACGCACAGCCCTAATCCGACGCGCACCAGCGCGCCGCTCATCCATCCCATCACCAGCACTGCCACGACCAGTAGATGCAACATAATCTGCCAGCAACTAAGACCTGTTGCGACGCGTACACGTTGTTGCCACTTCATGGCTTCTCTCCTGAAGGATTTTTCTCTGCTACTCAGAGTACCGCACTTTACGGAAAATTCCGTATCACCGCATCTTTTTGTGACGTCTACTACACTATTTTATTCAGGAAAGTGACATTTACTGGAGAATTATGGCTGAGCCAACGTCGGGATTTTCGTTGAACGTGCTGACAATTAACACCCATAAAGGCTTTACGGCGTTTAATCGGCGTTTTATTTTGCCCGAGCTGCGCGAAGCCGTTCGCAGCGTCAGCGCTGACATAGTTTGCCTGCAGGAAGTGATGGGCGCTCACGAAGTTCACCCGCTGCATATCGAAAACTGGCCAGATAAGACCCATTACGAATTTCTTGCCGATACCATGTGGAGCGACTACGCCTATGGGCGCAACGCGGTCTATCCGGAAGGTCACCACGGGAATGCCGTGCTGTCGCGCTTCCCGATTGAATACTATGAAAATCGCGATATCTCGGTCGGCAACGGGGAGAAACGCGGCCTGCTGTACTGCCGCATCGTACCGCCGCAGAGCGGCGTTACGATTCACGTCATTTGCGTCCATCTCGGACTGCGTGCCAACCAGCGGCAGGCGCAGCTGGCGATGCTGGCGGAGTGGGTCAATACCCTACCCGCCGGCGAGCCGGTGGTGGTGGCCGGAGATTTTAACGACTGGCGTCAGCAGGCTAACCAGCCGTTAAAGGCCCAGGCAGGGCTGGAAGAGATCTTTACCCGCGCCCGCGGACGGCCGGCGCGCACCTTTCCGGTCAGTTTTCCGCTGCTGCGCCTCGATCGCATTTACGTCAAGAACGCCCACGCCAGCCGCCCGAAGGCGCTGGCCCTCAAACAGTGGCGGCATCTGTCCGATCATGCACCCCTTAGCGTGGAGATTCATTTGTGAAATGTCGTTGGCAGGAAGGCAACCGCATTACGCTACTGGAGAACGGCGACCAGTACTATCCGGCGCTGTTTGCGGCCATCGGTCGCGCCAGCCGGCGGGTGATCCTCGAATCCTTTATCTGGTTTGAAGATGAGGTCGGCTGGCGGCTGCACGCGGTTCTGCTGAAGGCAGCCCGCCGCGGCATCCAGGTGGAAGTGCTGCTTGACGGCTACGGCTCGCCGGATCTTAGCGATGAGTTTGTCGGTGAACTGACCGCCGCCGGGGTGATTTTCCGCTATTACGACCCGCGCCCTAAGCTGATGGGAATGCGTACCAACCTTTTCCGTCGCATGCACCGTAAAATCGTGGTGATCGACGACACCACCGCCTTTGTCGGCGGCATCAACTACTCCGCCGAACATATGAGCGACTATGGACCGGAGGCCAAACAGGATTACACGGTGCAGGTCGAGGGGCCGGTGGTGCTCGATATTCTGCAGTTCGAACTGGAGAATCTGCCCAACAGCGAAACCGCCCGCCGCTGGTGGCGCCGTCGTCGCCATCAGCCGGAGATCAACCAGACCCCCGGCGAGGCGCAGGCGCTGTTCGTCTGGCGCGATAACCAGGATCACCGCGACGATATCGAACGCCACTACCTGAAGATGCTGACCAGCGCCCGCCGGGAGGTGATAATCGCGAACGCCTATTTTTTCCCCGGCTACCGTCTGCTGCATGCGATGCGCAATGCCGCGCGGCGCGGGGTGCGGGTGAAGCTGATCGTCCAGGGCGAACCGGATATTCCGATTGTGAAGTTTGGCGCCCACCTGCTCTACCACTACCTCGTCAAAGGCGGCGTGCAGATCTACGAATATCGCCGCCGTCCGCTGCATGGCAAAGTCGCCCTCGCGGACGACCACTGGGCCACCGTCGGGTCGAGCAACCTCGATCCGCTCAGCCTGTCGTTGAATCTGGAAGCCAATCTGATCATCCACGACCGGGTGTTTAACCAGACGCTGCGCGATAATCTTAACGGGCTTATCGCCCGGGATTGTCAGCGGATCGATAAAACGATGCTGCCGAAACGCAACTGGTGGCGGCTGGGGGTGAGCGTGATGGCCTTCCACTTTCTGCGCCACTTTCCGGCGTGGGTCGGCTGGCTGCCGGCCCATACTCCGCGGCTGGCCAGGGTCAGCCCGCCGGTGCAGCCGGAGATTGAAACTCAGGATCGCGTCGAGTCACCTACCAGGGATAATCCACTATGAGCAAATCGCACCCTCGCTGGCGGATGGCAAAAAGAGTGCTGACCGTACTCTTTTTTATCGCCGTGATCGTCCTGCTGGTGATTTACGCGCAGAAGGTCGACTGGCAGGAAGTATGGAAGGTGATCCGCGGTTACGATCGGCTGGCCTTGTTCAGCGCCATTGCGCTGGTCATCGTCAGCTATCTGATCTACGGCTGCTACGATCTGCTTGGCCGGGCCTATTGTGGGCATAAGCTGGCGAAACGCCAGGTGATGCTAGTGTCGTTTATCTGCTATGCCTTCAACCTGACCCTCAGCACCTGGGTCGGCGGCATCGGCATGCGCTACCGGCTGTACTCGCGGCTGGGGCTCAACGGCGGCACCATCACCCGTATTTTTTCCTTAAGCATCACCACCAACTGGCTGGGCTATATCCTGCTCGGTGGGGTGATATTTACGGCGGATCTGGTGAAGCTGCCGCCGCACTGGTACATCAGCCAGACCACCCTGCGCATTATCGGCGGAGTGATGCTGTTTCTCACGCTGTGCTATCTGTTTGGCTGCGCCTTCGCCAAACGCCGTCACCTGACGATCAAAGGTCAGCGGCTGGTGCTGCCCTCCTGGCGATTCGCGCTGCTGCAGATGGGGGTCTCGGCGGCGAACTGGATGGCGATGGGGGCGATCATCTGGCTGCTGTTGGGCAGCGAGATTAACTATTTCCTTGTATTGGGGGTACTGCTGGTGAGCAGTATCGCCGGGGTGATTATCCACATTCCGGCCGGGATTGGCGTGCTGGAGGCGGTGTTCATCGCCATGCTCTCCGGGGAAGAGATTTCGAAGGGAGCGATCATCGCCGCTCTCCTCGCCTGGCGCGCGCTCTATTACTTTCTGCCGCTGCTGCTGGCGACGGTGGCCTATTTGCTGCTGGAGAGTCGGGCGAAAAAGTTGCGGCAAAAGAACCAGCGCAAGCTGGCCCGCGAATGAAATCGCCCGGCGGCGCTGCGCTTGCGCGGGCCTACTGGGTGTGAGCCTGCGAGAGGATCCTGTAGGCCGGGTAAGGCGCAACCGCCATCCGGCGATACCACGGGTACCGTGCCTGACATCTCGCCCGGCGGCGCTGCGCTTGCCGGGCGATCGGGGATGCAACCTTTTGATATAAATAGGTTAGCGGCGGTTGCCCATAATACGCAGCAGCATCAGGAACAGGTTGATGAAATCCAGATACAGCGTTAAGGCGCCGAGGATCGAGTATTTACGCAGATTGGCGCTGTCGCGGATATCAATCTGCTCGCCGATGTTTTTCAGCTTCTGGGTATCGTAGGCGGTCAGGCCGACAAACAGCACCACCCCGATGTAGGTCACGGCCCACATCAGCGCCTCGCTCTTCAGCCACAGGTTAACCAGCGACGCCAACACGATGCCAATCAGCCCCATAAACAGCATGCTGCCGAAGCCGCTCAGGTCGCGCTTGGTGGTGTAGCCGTACAGACTCATCGCCCCGAACATCCCGCCGGTGACCACAAAGGTGCTGGCGATGGAGGAGTAGGTGTAGGCGATAAAAATGCTCGACAGCGTCAACCCGGTGAGCGCCGAATAGAGCATAAACAGGGTGGTCGCCATCCCGGCGCTCAGCCGCTGCACCATCCCCGACAGCACAAACACCAGCGCCAGCTGGGCGATGATCAGCCCGAAAAAGGTGATTTTGCTCGAAAAGACGAACATCATCACCGCCGGGGTATTCGCCGCAAACCACGCGATAAACGCCGTCAGCAGCAGGCCGACCGTCATCCAGCCGTACACCTGCGCCATATAAGTCTGCAGGCCGCTGCGGCCCTGCACTATTGAATCGGAACGCGGATATCTGTCCATGACTCTCTCCTGATTAACAAAGTTTCACTCTGTAAGCGTATCACACTACCAGCGCTCTGCCGCCTGACGATCGCTGTCGCGGGCATCGACCCAGCGCTCGCCCTCCGGTGTCGCCTCGCGTTTCCAGAACGGCGCGCGGGTTTTCAGGTAGTCCATCATAAACTCGCCGGCGGCGAAGGCGCTGCCACGGTGGGCGCTGGTGACGCCGACAAACACAATCTCTTCCCCCGGCCACATTTCGCCGATGCGATGGATAATGGTCACCCGGCCCAGCGGCCAGCGCTCGCGCGCCTGGTCGACAATCTCCGCCAGCGATTTCTCGGTCATACCCGGATAGTGCTCAAGAGTCAGCGCTTTCACGCTGTCGCCGAGGTTGTGATTGCGCACTTTGCCGGTGAAGGTAACCACCGCGCCGTCTTCATCGCGTTCGGCCAGCCAGAGATACTCCTCGCCAACGCTAAAGCGCGCCGGGCTAACGACGATACGAGTTTGCGTCATATCAGCCTCCGGTGACCGGTGGGAAGAACGCCACTTCATCCCCGCTGGCGACAGGATGGTCAAAGGCGGTCAGCGTCTGGTTAACCGCCGCCAGCAGCTTGCCCTCCTCCAGGGCCAGCGCCCAGCGATCGCCGCGAGCGGCAAGCTGCTGACGCACAGCCTCAACGGTGGCCAGCTCGCTGGCGTCGAGAGTCAGCGAATCAGTCCCCACCAGCTCGCGCACCTGGGCAAAAAACAGAACCTTAATCATGGCGTTCGTCCACCTTAAAATCGCCGGACTTGCCGCCGCTTTTCGCCAGCAGGCGCACCGGGCCAATCACCATATCCTTCTGCACCGCCTTGCACATATCGTAAATGGTCAGCGCGGCAACCGAGGCGGCGGTAAGGGCTTCCATCTCGACGCCGGTTTTGCCGGTCAGGCGGCAGAGCGATTCGATGCGCACCCGGTTATGTTCCGGCTGCGCCTGCAAATTGACTTCCACTTTGCTGAGCATCAGCGGATGGCACAGCGGGATCAGCTCCCAGGTGCGCTTGGCCGCCTGGATCCCGGCGATCCGCGCCGTGGCGAAAACGTCGCCTTTATGATGGCTGCCGTCGATAATCATCGCCAGGGTTGTCGCCTGCATCTCGACATAAGCCTCGGCGCGCGCTTCGCGTACCGTTTCCGCTTTGCCGGAGACATCCACCATATGGGCTTCGCCCGCGGCGTTAATATGGGTCAGTTGTGACATACATTATTTCTTCAGGTGAGGAATAAAATTACAAGGACGGGTGCGGGCATCCAGCTGCGGGGCAATGATGTTGTCCCACGCCGTGCGGCAGGCTTTCGTCGAGCCCGGCATAGCGAAGATCAGCGTGTGGTTAGCGACGCCGGCCACGGCCCGGGACTGCAGCGTCGAGGTGCCGATCTCTTCGAACGACAGCATGCGGAACACTTCGCCAAAACCTTCCACCTCACGGTCAAACAGCGGCAGCAGCGCTTCCGGCGCCTGGTCCCCTTCGGTGAACCCGGTCCCGCCGGTGATCAGCACCACCTGTACCTCATCGCTGGCGATCCACACCGATACCTGGGCGCGGATGGCGTAGCGGTTCTCTTTGACTATCGCCTTATCGACGACATGGTGCCCGGCCTCCTGCGCCGCCTCACGCAGCCAGTGGCCGGAAGTGTCGTCCGCTTCACCGCGACGACTGGAAACGGTAAGAATAGCAATACGGGTCGGAATAAACTCAGCGCTAGCCTGGCTCATCTGAATGCTCCTTTCGAAAACGATTATCCGCCAATATAGGACAGGTTCTGCGTAATACCGGTGTTGCCCTGATGCAGGAAATGGGTCTGCTTTTTATGGGTTAAGGCTTCGGCGATCCGCGCTTCCAGCGCGGCCTGCTGCCGATCATCGGCCATCAGGTCGCGCAGGTCGACGCCGCCTTCGCCAAACAGGCACAGGTGCAATTTGCCGACGGAGGAGACGCGCAGACGGTTGCAGGTGGTGCAGAAGTCTTTTTCGTACGGCATGATGAGGCCGATCTCGCCGGCGTAGTCCGGATGACAAAAGACCTGCGCCGGACCATCGCTGCGCTGGCGGATCTGGTGGATCCAGCCGCGACGCAGCAGCTCGTCGCGCAACACCATGCCGGAGAGATGGTGACGGCGGAACAGGTCGCTGCCCTCGCCGGTTTCCATCAGCTCAATAAAACGCAGCTGAATACGACGCGGCTGGATCCAGGCGAGGAAGGTATCAAGCTGGTGATGATTAACATCGCGCATCAGTACGGTATTCACCTTCACCTTGTCAAAGCCCGCGGCGAAGGCGGCGTCAATCCCGTCCATCACCTGGTGGAATTTATCCTGGCCGGTGATGGCATGGAACTGGCGGGCGTCGAGGCTATCGACGCTGACGTTGATCGCCGTCAGCCCGGCATCGCGCCAGCGTTCGACATCGCGCGCCAGGCGATAACCGTTAGTGGTGACGGCAATCTGACGGATCGCCGGGTTTTCACGCACGGCGGCGATGATCTCGGTGAAGTCACGGCGCAGGGAGGGTTCCCCACCGGTGAGGCGAACTTTTTCAGTGCCCAGCGCGGAGAAAGCGCGCGTGACCCGGCGCACTTCGTCTACGCTAAGAAAGCCGTTGTTATTGACGGCGCCGGGCTTGTAGCCATCCGGCAGGCAGTAGGTGCAACGGAAATTGCACACATCGGTAATCGACAGACGCAGGTAATAAAACTTACGCGCGAATGCATCGGTAAGCTGTGAGGCCATATACACCTTTCCAAATACGGGAGACGCGGTCATTTCTTCCCACGCCCTGGCGACAACCGGCGGCGTCGCGGCCAAACCGCCATATCTTTTGACACAGGCGAAGAGGCTAGAGTGTTAACAGGTTATGCCGATAGTAGCGCGTTCCAGGCGGTTTCGCCATTTGCGATTTCGCTATATATTCTTGTATATATCGCTACCTTCGTGCATTTTCGCTACAGAATAGCCATAAATCATCTTTTTGCCTTGATATCGGTCAGTTTGTCGGGCTCCTCCCATCGTCTTTTAGGGGTAGATCGGGTAGTGTGTGGCCGTTTATGTGAAATAAGGAATTTCTATGCGCAATCGTACATTCGCTGACCTGGATCGGGTGGTGGCGCTCGGCGGCGGGCATGGTCTGGGTCGGGTAATGTCCTCCCTATCCTCGCTGGGCTCACGGCTGACTGGCATTGTGACCACCACCGACAACGGGGGATCCACCGGGCGGATCCGCCGCTCGGAAGGCGGCATTGCCTGGGGCGATATGCGCAACTGCATCAATCAGTTAATCGCCGAGCCGAGCGTGGCGTCGGCGATGTTTGAGTACCGTTTTAGCGGCAATGGCGAGCTTTCCGGCCATAACCTGGGAAATCTGATGTTAAAGGCGCTGGATCACCTCAGCGTGCGGCCGTTGGAAGCGATCAATTTGATCAGAAACCTGCTCAAAGTGGACGCTTTTCTTATCCCGATGTCGGAACAACCGGTGGATTTGATGGCGCTCGATCATGAAGGCCATGAAGTTTACGGTGAAGTCAATATCGATCAGCTCGATAGCGTGCCGCAGGAGCTGATGCTCACCCCGCCGGTACCGGCCACCCGTGAGGCGGTGGAGGCCATCGCCGAAGCCGATCTGATCCTTATCGGCCCGGGCAGTTTCTATACCAGCCTGCTGCCAATCCTGCTGCTTGACGAGATGGCCCAGGCGCTGCGTCGCACTCCGGCGCCAATGGTGTTTATCGATAACCTCGGCAAAGAGCACAGCCCGGCCGCGAGGCTGTCGCTGGCGGAGCGCATCGCAATTATGGAGCGCTATGTGGGCAAGCGGGTGGTGGATGCGGTTATCGCCGGCCCAAAAGCCGATATCAGCGGCATCGACAACAGGCTGGTGATTCAGACGCCGCTGGAGGCCAGCGACGTTCCCTATCGCCATGACCGGGCGCTGCTTCGCGGGGCGCTGGAGAAAGCGCTCCAGCTGCCGGGCTGATCCTGCGCGCCGGAGGATCGGCTTTCGGCGCACCTTAAAATCTTAAGGTTGTCTTAAAACAGAGCTGGCATTATACCCATATCTCTTCCTGTGGGTATGCACTATGTCGTTATTGCCTCTGCGTCGGCCGGTTGTCAGCCGCACGACTTATCTGATTCTTTTCGCGGTCTATATCGGGCTTTTTCTTAATCTCGCCTTCTACCGCCAGGCGTATACGCTGCTGCCGGTGGACAACCTGCGCACGGCGCTGGTGTTTTTGAGTATGCCGCTGGTGGCCTTCAGCGTGATGAATATCCTCACCACCCTCGCCTCGTTCCTCAAACTTGACCGGCTGGTGATTAGCCTTTTTATTCTGCTCAGCGCTTCGGCGCAGTACTTTATCTGGTCCTTCGGCGTGGTGATTGACCGCAGCATGATCACCAACATCCTCGACACCACCCCGGCGGAGAGCTTTGCCCTGCTCTCCGGCGAAATGATCGTTGTCCTTGGACTCTCCGGGGTGCTGGCGGTGCTGGTCGCCTGGTGGGTTAAAATTCGTAAACCGGCCACCCTATGGCGCGGTGTGGCCTGGCGTCTGGTGAATATGGTGGCGTCCGCGCTGCTAATCGTCCTGATTGCCGCCCTCTTTTATAAAGACTATGCCTCGCTGTTTCGTAACAACAAAGAGCTGGTGAAATCCCTGAGCCCCTCCAACAGCATTGTGGCGCTGAACTCCTGGTATGCGCACCATCGCATGGACAACCTGCCGCTGGTGAAGATTGGGGAAGATGCCAAACAGAAACCGGTGATGCATAACGCTCCCCGTAAGAACCTGACGATTGTGGTGCTCGGCGAGACTTCGCGAGCGGATAACTTCTCACTGGGCGGCTACGATCGGGAGACTAACCCGCGCCTGCAACAGGACAACGTGGTGTACTTCCCGAAAACCACCTCCTGCGGCACAGCAACTGCGGTTTCCGTGCCCTGCATGTTCTCCAATATGCCGCGCGCGCGCTATGACGAAGAGCTGGCCCATCACCAGGAAGGCGTCCTGGATATTCTGCAGCGCGCCGGCATCCAGGTGCTGTGGAACGACAACGATGGCGGCTGCAAGGGGGCATGCGATCGGGTACCGCATCAGAACGTGACCGATCTGAAGCTAACCGGACAATGCATCGACGGCGAGTGCTACGACGACGTGCTGTTCCATAATCTCGACAGCTATATCGATAACCTGCAACAGGATGGCATTATCGTACTGCATACCATCGGCAGCCACGGCCCAACCTATTACAATCGCTATCCGGCTGAGTTCAAAAAATTCACCCCAACCTGCGATACCAATGAAATCCAAAGTTGTACGCAACAACAGTTGACCAATACCTACGATAACACCATTCTGTATGTCGACTATGTCGTTGATAAAGCGATAAAACTACTGCAATCTAAACAGGACAAATTCACCACTAGCCTGGTTTATTTGTCCGACCACGGCGAATCGCTGGGCGAAAATGGCGTCTATTTGCATGGTCTGCCGTACTCCATTGCGCCGGATACGCAAAAGCACGTGCCCATGCTGCTGTGGCTGTCGCCGGATTACCAGCAACGTTACGGTGTTTCCAGCCAGTGTTTGCAACAACAGGCTAAGACGAAGGATTATTCACAAGATAATCTGTTCTCCACCCTGCTCGGCCTGCTCGGCGTCAGCACCCACGAGTACCAGGCGGCAGATGATATTTTAACGCCATGTAGAGAGGCTGGTTGATGAAAATCTTAGTCATTGAAGACGATGCGCTGCTGTTGCAGGGGTTGATTCTGGCAATGCAAAGTGAAGGATACGTGTGCGACGGCGTCTCCACGGCGCACGAAGCGGCGCTGTCGCTGGCCAGCAATCACTACAGCCTGATCGTACTCGACCTCGGCCTGCCGGACGAAGACGGCCTGCATTTTCTCGCCCGTATGCGGCGGGAGAAAATGACCCAGCCGGTGCTGATCCTCACCGCCCGCGATACCCTTGAGGATCGCATTAGCGGTCTCGACACCGGCGCGGATGACTATCTGGTGAAACCCTTTGCCCTGGAAGAGCTAAACGCGCGCATTCGCGCCCTGCTCCGTCGGCATAATAATCAGGGCGATAACGAAATCAGCGTCGGCGATCTGCGCCTCAACGTCACCCGCCGCCAGGTGTGGCTCGGTGAGACGGCGCTGGATCTGACGCCGAAGGAGTATGCCCTGCTGTCGCGGCTGATGATGAAAGCCGGCAGCCCGGTACATCGTGAGATCCTCTACAACGATATCTACAGCTGGGACAATGAGCCAGCGACCAATACCCTGGAAGTGCATATCCATAACCTGCGCGATAAGATTGGCAAATCGCGGATCCGCACCGTCAGGGGCTTCGGCTATATGCTGGCTAACCACATCGATACGGAATAGACCATGGCTCTGTTTGCAACCGAAAACTGGACCATGCGTCACCGGCTGCTGTTGACCATCGGCGCCATTCTGGTGGTCTGCCAGCTGATCAGCGTCTTCTGGCTATGGCATGAGAGCAAAGAGCAGATCCAGCTGCTGGTGGCCAGCGCCATCGAAGGGCACAACAACCAGAAGCATGTGGAGCATGAGGTTCGGGAAGCGGTCGCCAGCCTGCTGGTGCCGAGCCTGCTGATCGTGGGGCTGGCGCTGTATATCAGCATGCTGGCGGTACGCAAAATCACCCGCCCGCTGTCACGTCTGCAAAGCGAGCTGGAGAGTCGTACCCCGGACAACCTCACCCCCATCGTGCTCAGCGAATCGGTGCCCGAGGTGACGGCGGTGACCACCGCCCTGAATCAGCTGGTTTCCCGCCTCAATCTGACTCTCGATCGCGAACGGCTATTTACTGCCGACGTGGCGCACGAGCTGCGCACCCCGCTGGCCGGGCTGCGGCTGCACCTTGAGCTGCTGGCGAAAGTGCACGGCATGGGCGTCGACCCGCTGATCCAGCGGCTCGACCAGATGACCACCAGCATTTCGCAGCTGCTGCAGCTGGCGCGCGTCGGTCAGTCCTTTTCCGCCGGCAGCTATCAGCAGGTGCTGCTGCTGGATGACGTGGTCAAACCGCTGCAGGATGAGCTGGAGACCATGCTGGCCGAGCGCCAGCAACGGCTGCTGCTGACGGATGTCGAAAGCGAGGCCGTCGTCTCTGGCGACGCGACGCTCATCCGCGTCATTCTGCGCAATCTGGTGGAGAATGCCCATCGCTACAGCCCGCAAGGGTCGACGATCCGCGTGTCGGTGAAAGCGGGTCTGATGCCGGTGATGGCAGTGGAAGATGAAGGACCGGGGATTGATGAGGCGAAAAGCGGCGAACTCAGTAAGGCCTTCGTGCGCATGGACAGTCGCTACGGCGGTATAGGGCTAGGACTGAGCATCGTCACGCGCATCGCTCAGCTGCATGACGCCCAGTTCTTTTTACATAACCGCCAGCCGGGGCCAGGGGTCCGCGCGTGGGTGTTATTCCCGCGGCGCGCGGGTCAGAACGTCAGCACCCACTGATGGAAGAAGGCAACAATAATGACCAGGGCGGTGGCGACCGCCAGATATTCACGGAAGTTGATTTTTTGCATGGGCACTATCCTCATCAGGTTGAGGATAGTGTCGCCTGGCGAGATTAAGCAAACATTAAGAAGGCCGCTTTGCGGCCTTTTTTCTTCACCGCGAATGGTTATCTGGCTGCGGAACAGGGCGATAAGGGCCACGCCTTGTCTGCTTCCCGCACGTCCACCTCCCGGCAGTACACGCCGGCACTCAGGAGGCGGCGATAAACAGTTCGCGCAGCTGATGCAGCTGGTCGCGAATTTGCGCCGCCTCTTCGAACTCGAGGTTCTGCGCGTGCTGCATCATCTGCCCTTCCAGCTCGTGGATTTTCTGCTGCAGCGCTTTTGGCGTCATATCCACGCCGCTGAGCCCGGCAGGCTCGACGGCCTTCGCTTTACCGCGCCCTTTGGCTTTGGTTTTCGCCAGGCTCTGGCCCAGCTGCAGGATATCCACCACTTTCTTGTTGAGCCCCTGCGGCACAATGCCGTGCTCTTCGTTATAGCGCTGCTGTTTCTCACGTCGACGCTCCGTCTCGCCGATGGCTTTCGCCATCGAGGGGGTGATCTTATCGCCGTACAGGATAGCCTTGCCGTTGACGTTGCGCGCCGCGCGGCCGATGGTCTGGATCAGCGAGCGTTCGGAGCGCAGGAAGCCCTCTTTGTCTGCATCCAGGATCGCCACCAGCGACACCTCCGGCATATCCAGCCCCTCACGCAGCAGGTTGATCCCCACCAGCACGTCAAACTCGCCAAGACGCAGGTCGCGGATAATCTCCATACGTTCGACGGTGTCGATATCCGAGTGCAGATAGCGCACCCGCTCGCCGTGCTCCTCAAGGTACTCGGTTAAGTCTTCCGCCATCCGCTTGGTGAGGGTGGTGACCAGCACGCGCTCGTTGATGGCCGTGCGCAGGCGGATCTCCGACAGCAGATCGTCGACCTGGGTGGCCACCGGCCGCACTTCGATGATCGGATCCAGCAGACCGGTCGGCCGCACCACCTGATCCACCACCTCGCCGCCGGATTTATCCAGCTCGTAGGCGCCGGGGGTCGCCGACACGTAGATGGTTTGCGGCGCCAGCGCTTCGAATTCTTCAAACTTCATCGGCCGGTTATCCAACGCCGACGGCAGGCGGAAGCCGTACTCCACCAGCGTCTCTTTGCGCGCCCGGTCGCCGCGGTACATACCGCCGATCTGCGGCACCGTGACGTGGGATTCGTCAATCACCAGCAGGCCGTCTGCCGGCAGGTAGTCGAACAGGGTGGGCGGCGGCTCGCCGGGCCCGCGCCCGGAGAGGAAGCGCGAGTAGTTTTCAATGCCCGAGCAGTAGCCCAGCTCGTTCATCATTTCGAGGTCGAACTGGGTGCGCTGGGTTAAGCGCTGCTCTTCCAGCAATTTGTTGTTAGCCAGCAGCACCTTACGCCGCTCCGCCAGCTCCAGCTTGATCTCTTCCATCGCCTGGACAATGCGCTCCCGCGGCGTCACGTAGTGGGTCTTGGGATAAATGGTGTAGCGCGGCACCGTCGATTCCACATGGCCTGTGAGCGGGTCGAACAGCGACAGGCGCTCAACTTCTTCGTCAAACAGCTCAATGCGCAGGGCGATATCGTCCGATTCCGCCGGGAAGACGTCGATCACCTCGCCGCGCACCCGGAAGGTGCCGCGCTGGAAGGCCTGATCGTTGCGGGTATACTGCAGTTCCGCCAGGCGGCGCAGGATCGCCCGCTGGTCAATCAGCATCCCCACCGTCAGATGCAACATCATTTTCAGATACAGGTCCGGGTCGCCGAGGCCGTAAATAGCCGAGACCGAGGCCACCACCACCACATCGCGCCGCTCAAGCAGCGCTTTAGTGGCCGACAGGCGCATCTGCTCGATATGTTCGTTTACCGAGGCATCTTTCTCAATGAAGGTATCTGAGCTGGGGACATAGGCTTCCGGCTGATAGTAATCGTAGTAGGAGACGAAATACTCGACGGCATTCTCCGGGAAAAACTCTTTCATCTCGCCGTAGAGCTGGGCCGCCAGCGTTTTGTTTGGCGCCAGCACCATCGTCGGCCGCTGCAGATCGGCAATCACGTTGGCGATGGTAAAGGTCTTACCGGAGCCGGTGACCCCCAGCAGCGTTTGATGCGCGAGCCCATCCTCCAGTCCCTCTTCCAGGCGGCGGATGGCTTCCGGTTGGTCTCCGGAGGGGCGAAAGGCGGAATGCAGAACAAACGATTTACTCATCAATCAGAACCTGAAAAAGATTTAGCGGCCGGTGTTTAATTCTACCCCCCGGGCCGTTTTTTGCCAATAAATTATACTGGATATTTAAACAGTGCATGCTTATGATAGCGCCACAATATGGCCTTTTTTGCCGGTAAGCAGGGTATAAAACGCGCGCCGGGCGGAATAATCCTCCGGCCGTCAGGGTTATCCCCAGAAATTTTTACCTTTTAACATTTGTCAAGCGGACGGGTGAAAGTTTTATGGCAACAGATGACGCTTTTCTTACACCCATTGATTTTATCTAACAAGCTGATATTTAATGTTTTTAAAGAAAAGACGCCTTTCGCGCCAATTCAGCCGCAAGCCGCGTACGCTCTAGCTTACCGCAGGTTTTCTAACTCTAATACACAAGGTTATCCACAGGAATAGTGGATAACTGTCTGCAGCCCAAGACCGCCGCCGCCCGGCGCAAATCGTCTGGCGGCCTAAATCACGTGGCGAAAAATTTTTATCGAACTATTTTTGATAACTATCCGCTTAAAGCCGCTCGATTTTTGCTGCTTTTTGCACCACCCTTTAGCGTCGGGCACCGGAAAAGTGCAGCCCCGGCGCTGGCTGTGCCTGATGGTATCGGCATTTAGCGTTTTTTTCCGAGCGTTCTTTTTCCTGGCAAGAGTTTTGCAGCATCTTTCTGTCGCCCTGACGCCAGGATAAGGAGAAAACGTCCATGTTGAATTTACAGGCAGTAAATCACTTTTACGGCAACCAGCATTCACTGTGGAATGTCGATCTTGAACTACGCCCGGGGGAGTGCATTGGCGTACTGGGACGCGAGGGCATGGGAAAAACCACCCTGGTTAACTGCATTGCCGGGCACCTGCCGGTGGCCAGCGGCCGGATGACCTGGCATGACATTGGCGCCCCGCCGCAGGATCTCACGCCCCTGTCGGCCCAGTCGCGCAGCGCCATCGGTATCGGCTATGTGCCGCAGGATAAACGCATCTTTTCGCAGCTCAGCGTGGAAGAGAATCTGCATATAGCCCTCGCGGCCGGGAAACCCGGGGCTAACGCCAGCGGCGGCGAGATCTATGAACATTTTCCCGAACTCTATGCCCTACGGCAGCGCAAAGGCGCCTCGCTGAGCGACGACGATCAGTACCAACTGGCGCTGGCCAGGGCGCTGATTGTCCAGCCACGGCTGCTGATCCTTGATGAACCCTCGCGCGGCAGAGGACCGCGCTGTCTGCAAAAGCTGGCGGATCTGCTGCTGCGGTTGAATCGCGATATCGGCCTGACGGTGCTGCTCGCCGAGCAGCACCTGCCCTTTATCCGCCGGGTAGCGGATCGTTTCTGTGTTTTGCACCGGGGCCGTAACGTCGCCGAAGGCGATATTATGGCGCTGGATGAACCGCTGCTGGCGCAGTGGATGACGCCGGATCCAGCGCCCTGAGATCCAGATACTGGCCGAGATCGTCGCGCTGCGCGATATCGGCAAGCCACGGTATTTCGCCGAGGAACGGCGCGGCCAGCCGGTTTTTCAGCGTCGCCAGATACTCGGCGTGGCGCTTGCCCGGCGGCTGCACGTCATTGGCGATCCACCCCGCGAGCGGCAGCCCTGCCTGGCGTACCGCCTGGGCGGTAAGCATCGCGTGATTGATGCAGCCGAGCTTGACGCCCACCACCAGAATCACCGGCAGCTGCTCCGCCTGCGCCCAGTCGGCAAAGGTCAGGGTTTCCGACAGCGGCGTAAACCAGCCGCCGGCCCCTTCCACCAGCACCCAGTCGGCGAGGCGTTCTAACTCGCGCAGCCCGCTGGAGAGCCTCGCCGCGGCGATCGGCCGCCCTTCGTCGGCGCTGATGATGTGCGGTGAGGTCGGCTCGGCGAAGGTATACGGGTTAACCTGTTCATAGCGCAGCGCGACCCGGCTATGACGCTGCAGCGCCAGCGCGTCTTCATTACGCAGCCCTGCGGCGGTAAGCTCGCTGCCGGAAGCCACCGGCTTGTAGCCAGCGGTGTGAAAACCCAGCTGATTCGCCGCCTGCAGCAGGGCGCTGCTGGCGATGGTTTTCCCGACTTCAGTATCGGTCCCGGTGACAAAAAAACGTTTAGTCACGCTCAATGACTCCTGTAAAAAGAGAATACGTCAGCGGGCAGACGCCCTGCCGCTGCGGCCAGGCCAGCTGTAGCTCGCGCAGTTTGCCGCGGCCAAGCGGGGCCGATGCCCGCCCCTGGTGCAAATGGGTGGCGCCGATGCCCTTCAGCGATCGCATGGCGCTCAGCGCGTCGGCGAACGGCAGGCTAATCTGATGCACCTCGCCGGACGCCCGCAGGCCGCTCAGCGCCGCGCGCACCGCCGCTTCGCTGAGAAAACGGTTGGCATGCGGCCGGTCGTCGATGGCCTGCCACGCCTGATTGAGCTCCGGCAGCGAGTCGGCCAGCAGCGTGCTAAACGCCACCCTGCCGCCGGGGCGCACCACCCGGTACAGCTCGCCAAGGGCGGCGCGCAGATCGTCGCACCACTGCACCGCCAGATTGCTCCACGCCAGATCGACGCAGGCGTCCGGCAGCGGCAGCGCCTCAATGTCGCCCAGCAGGTAATACTGGGCGGCGTCGTTACGCTGCGCCTCTGCCAGCATCCCGGGGGAGAGATCCAGCGCGGTCACCACGCTGCCCGCCTCACGCCAGCGGCGGCTCATGCCGCCGGGGCCGCAGCCAGCATCCAGCACCCGGGGAAAATCGCGACGCGCCAGCTGGCGCAGCAGCAATTCCGCGCTGCGCCGCTGCAGTTCATCATGTTGCGAATAGCCGCCGGCCGCCCGGCCAAACGCCGCGGCCACCGCCTGCTTATTCACCGTGGCCATGCAGCACCTCCAGTAAACGGTTAATGTCCTCAGCCTGATGGGCGGCGGTCAGGGTCAGGCGCAGACGAGCGCTGCCGACCGGCACCGTCGGTGGACGGATCGCCGTCGTCCAGCAGCCCGCGTCGCGCAGACGTGAGGCCAGGCTCAGCGCCCGGCCGTTATCGCCGACGATCAGCGGCTGGATCGCGCTGACGGAGTCGGTCAACCCCAGCGACACCTCGCCCATCCCCTCACGGAACTGACGGATGCGGGCGGCCAGGATGTCGCGACGCTGCTGTCCTTCATTGCTGCGAATGATCCGCAGGGCGGCGCTCAGCGCCACCGCCTGGGCGGGCGGCATCGCGGTGCTGTAGATCAAATGGCGGGCAAACTGCAGCAGATAATCGGCCATTGCTTCGTCGCACAGCACCGCCGCGCCGCTGACGCCGAAGGCCTTGCCGAAGGTAACCACCAGCAGCTCAGGGCGCACCGCCTGTGCGGCGCAGCTCCCGCGTCCTTCGTCGCCGACCACGCCGACGCCGTGGGCGTCATCCACCAGCAACAATGCCCCTGCTGCCTGCGCCGCGGCGTGAATGGCCGCCAGCGGTGCGCTGTCGCCATCCATGCTGAAAATGCCTTCAGTGACCGCCAATTGCTCGCCCGCCAGCGGCTTAGCCAGCAGTTGCGCGAGCTGCTGCGGATCGTTGTGGGCGAAACGGCGTAGCTGCGCCGGGCTGAGGCTTGCCGCCTCCAGCAGGGAGGCGTGGCTCAGGCGGTCGGCCACGATCCGATCCTCTTTTTCCACCAGGGCGGCGATCAGCGCCTGATTGGCGGCAAAGCCGGAGATAAACAGCAATGCGCGCGGATAGCCCAGCCAGTCGGCAAGTTCCTCTTCCAGCGCGCGGTGGGCCTCGTTATAGCCGCTTACGTGTCCCGAACCGCCGGAACCGACGCCATAACGTTCCGCCCCCTGCTGCCAGGCGGCGATAATCGCCGGATGCTGGCTCAGGCCAAGATAGTCATTGCTGGAGAAGTTAAGCCAGCGCTCCCCTTCCCGCGCCAGCCAGCGCCCGGCGCCGTGCGTCACCGGCAGGCGGCGGCGAAGAGCATCCGCCGCCCGTCGCTCGTCCAGCGCCCTATCGATTCGCTGCTGCCAGCTCATAGCACCGCCGCGTTGTAATATTCCTCAGTGTCCGGGGTGAGTAAGGCCTGCTCCAGACGCTGCTGCTGCTCATTGTCGCCTTCCAGCACCGCCGTCTGCTGCGGGTTGATTCCCAGCTTGCGGAACAGCTGCAGATCTTTGTCCTCTTCCGGGTTCGGCGTGGTCAGCAGCTTGCAGCCGTAGAAAATGGAGTTCGCCCCGGCCATAAAGCACATCGCCTGGGTCTGCTCGTTCATCTGCTCGCGGCCGGCGGAGAGACGCACGTAAGAGGTGGGCATCATGATGCGCGCGATGGCGATAGTGCGAATAAAATCGAAAGCGTCGACATCGTCGTTATCCGCCAGCGGCGTGCCTTTGACTTTTACCAACATGTTGATGGGTACGCTTTCCGGCGGCGTGGGCAGGTTAGCCAACTGCAGCAGCAGGCCGGCGCGGTCTTTCACGGTCTCCCCCAGCCCGACGATACCGCCGGAGCAGACTTTGATCCCGGCGTCACGCACTTTGTCCAGCGTATCCAGGCGCTCCTGGTAGGTGCGGGTGGTGATGATGTTGCCGTAAAATTCCGGCGAGGTATCGAGGTTGTGGTTGTAGTAATCGAGGCCCGCCTCGGCCAGGCGCTGCGCCTGGCTGTCGGTCAGAGTGCCAAGCGTCATGCACGACTCCAGCCCCAGGGCCTTCACTCCTTTCACCATCTGCTCCAGATAGGGCATGTCACGATCGTTGGGGTTTTTCCACGCCGCGCCCATGCAGAAGCGGGTCGAGCCGGCGTTTTTCGCCTGACGCGCTGATTCCAGCACCTGCTCGACTTCCATCAGGCGCTCGGTTTCGAGCCCGGTTTTATAGCGCGCGCTCTGCGGACAATATTTACAATCTTCCGGGCAGGCGCCGGTTTTGATCGACAGCAGGGTGCTGACCTGCACCTGGCGCGGATCAAAGTGTTGCCGGTGGATTTGCTGCGCTTCGAATAACAGATCGATGAGTGGTTTATTAAATAATTCAGTTACTTGCGACATTGTCCAACGTACGTGGTGAGCCATTGGCTTCTCCAAAGGGTTTTGTTAATTTACGGTTCGGTTTATACTCGTAAACCTAAATGTTTTCAAAATGGTTTACAAGTCGCTTATGACCCTGGACGATCTCGCCTTCGATCGGCGCCACATCTGGCACCCCTACACCTCTATGACTTCCCCCCTGCCGGTCTACCCGGTGGTTTCCGCCCACGGTTGCGAGCTGTCCCTCGCCGGCGGCGAACAGTTGGTTGACGGTATGTCCTCCTGGTGGGCGGCAATCCACGGCTACAATCACCCGCGCCTGAATGCGGCGATGAAAGCGCAAATCGACCAGATGTCGCACGTCATGTTCGGCGGGATCACTCACCCCTCGGCGGTGGCCCTGTGCCGCCAGCTGGTGGCAATGACGCCGGAATCGCTGGAGTGCGTTTTCCTCGCTGATTCCGGTTCGGTGGCGGTTGAGGTGGCGATGAAAATGGCCCTGCAGTACTGGCAGGCGAAAGGCCAACCGCGTCGACGTTTCCTGACCTTCCGCAATGGCTATCACGGCGATACCTTCGGCGCGATGTCGGTCTGCGATCCGCAGAACTCGATGCACAGCCTGTGGCAGGGCTATCTGCCGGATAACCTGTTCGCCCCCGCGCCGCAGAGCCGCTTTGACGGCGAGTGGGATGAAATGGATATAGTGCCCTTTGCCCGCCTGATGGCCGCGCACCGTCACGACATCGCCGCGGTGATCCTCGAACCGATCGTACAGGGCGCGGGCGGGATGCGGATGTACCATCCGGAGTGGCTGAAGCGGGTGCGTAAAATGTGCGACCGGGAAGGGATACTGCTGATCGCCGATGAGATTGCCACCGGCTTTGGCCGCACCGGCAAGCTGTTCGCCTGTGAACACGCCGGGATTACCGCCGACATACTGTGTCTGGGCAAGGCGCTGACCGGCGGCACCATGACCCTCTCCGCCGCGCTGACCACCCGCGAGGTGGCGGAAACCATCAGCAACGGTGAAGCTGGCTGCTTTATGCACGGCCCGACCTTTATGGGCAACCCGCTGGCCTGCGCGGTGGCCAGCGAAAGCCTGCACCTGCTGGAGAGCGGCGAATGGCAGCGGCAGGTGGCGGCGATTGAAGCCCAGCTGCTGGCCGAGCTGGCGCCGGCGCGGGGATCCGCCCTGGTCGCCGATGTCCGCGTGCTGGGCGCTATTGGCGTGGTTGAAACCCGTCGCCCGGTCAATATGGCTGCCCTGCAGCGCTTTTTCGTCGAGCAGGGGGTGTGGATCCGCCCGTTTGGCCGCCTGATCTATTTGATGCCGCCGTACATCATCGCGCCTGAACAGCTGTCCCGCCTGACCCGCGCCGTTAACCTGGCGGTGCAGGACGAAACATTTTTTAGCGAATAAATAGCGGAATTGCGTCGTGGTGCAGGCTACACTTCCAGGTTAATCAGCGCATTATCAATGAGGATGAAGCATGAAACTGATCAGTCACGATCTCCAGGACGGCGGTAAGCTGCCTAATCGTCACGTCTTCAACGGCATGGGCTACGATGGCGACAATATTTCGCCGCATCTGATGTGGGATGATGTGCCCGCGGGAACCAAAAGCTTTGTGGTGACCTGCTACGATCCGGATGCGCCGACCGGCTCCGGCTGGTGGCACTGGGTGGTGGCTAACCTGCCTGCGGATACCCGCGTCCTGCCGCAAGGGGCCGGTTCCGGTCAGGCGGAGCTGCCGGAAGAGGCCGTTCAAACCCGCACCGATTTTGGCAAGGCGGGATACGGCGGCGCAGCGCCGCCGAAGGGCGAAACCCACCGCTATATCTTTACCGTCCACGCCCTGGACGTCGAGAAAATTGAAGTGGATGCCGAGGCCAGCGGCGCAATGGTCGGCTTTAACGTCCATTTCCATTCCCTCGCCAGCGCCTCCATCACCGCCCTGTTCAGTTAATCTCCCCCCCGGATAGCGGCTGTCGCCTTATCCGGGCTACCCGTGGCGCCATTTGTTTTTCGGGTGGCGCTGCGCTTACCCGACCTACAATACCCCCAGGCCCACGCAAGCGCAGCGCCGCCGGGCGATTGCCGCGGGCACGGAGCCGCTTTTATGCCGGGCGGCGGCTGACGCCTTGCCCGGCCTACGGTCCGTGCCATTTGTAGCCCCGGTAAGCGCAGCGCCACCGGGGAAATTGGCCTTACTGTTCAGTGGCTACCTGCAGCGCCGTTTTACGCACCCGCGCGTACCACACCACCGTCAGCAGCCCGAGCCAGACCAGGCCGGCAATCAGCGCCATCCGCGTCTCAGCAAACATCCCCAGCACCGCGATAACCAGCCCCATAAACAGCAGCGTCAACAGCGGCGCAACCGGCCAGAACGGGACGGGGAAGGCAATCTGGCTGCGCTCTTCGGCAGACAAACTACGGCGCATGGCGAAATGGGACAGCAGGATCATCAACCACACCCACACCGTGGCGAATGCCGCCAGCGAAGCAATCAGCACAAAGACCTGCTCGGGGATCAGATAGTTCAGCACCACCGCCGCCAGCAGCGCGCCGCCCATGACCACCACCGTCATCCAGGGTACGCCGTTGCTGGCGATGCGCTGGAAGCTTTTCGGCGCCAGCCCCTCTTTCGACATGCCGTACATCATGCGCCCGGCGCCGAAGATATCGCTGTTAATTGCCGAAATGCTGGCGCTGATCACGATGATGTTAAGGATTGTCGCCGCCGCCGGGATCCCCAGACCGTCGAAAATCAGCACAAACGGACTCCCCTGCTCGCCAAAGCTGTTCCACGGGAAAATCGCCATCAGCACCGCCAGGGTGCAGACGTAGAACAGGATAATACGCAGCGGAATGGTATTGATGGCCTGCGGGATGACCTTTTTCGGATCTTTCGCTTCCGCGGCGGTGACGCCGATAATCTCCACCCCGCCGAAAGCGAACATCACGATGCCAAGCGAAGCGATAACGCCCTGCCAGCCGTTAGGAGCAAAGCCGCCGTGGCTCCACAGATTTTCCAGCCCGGTAGCCGGGAAGCTATGGCCGAAGCCAAAGAAGATGATCCCGGCGCCCGCCAGCATCATGGCGATAATCGCCACCACCTTCACCAGCGACAGCCAGAACTCCATCTCGCCGAACACTCGCACGTTGCACAGGTTCATGGCGCCGATAAAGAAGATGATGCTGAGGATCCAGATCCAGCGCGGGACATCGGGATACCACAATCCCATATAGATGCCGAAGGCGGTGACGTCGGCCAGGGCGACGATCACCATTTCAAAAGTATAGGTCCAGCCGGTAATAAACCCTGCCAGCGGCCCGAGATACTGGCGGGCGTAGCTGCCGAAGGAGCCGGAAACCGGGTTGCGCACCGCCATCTCGCCCAGCGCGCGCATGACGATAAACACCGCCGCGCCGCCAATCAGATAGGCCAGCAGCACCGCCGGGCCCGCCGCCTTGATGGCGGAGGCCGAGCCATAGAACAGCCCGGTGCCGATAGCGGAGCCGAGCGCAATAAATCGAATGTGTCGGGCATTGAGCCCGCGCAGCAGATGTGGCTTGTGTTGTTGTTGCATATACAGGTGTCCTGGTTTTTTTATATGACGACAAATATGCGATGTAGGGCGGTCGGGGGAATGACTTCCCCCGACGCGGGTACAGAGAACAACGGTGATTAGTGCAGGCCTGGCAGTACGGCAGGCAGCAGACGCGTCAGGTGACGGGCCGCCAGAAGCGCAATGGCATTATCGATATCCGGGGCGAAGTAGCGATCCTGCGTATAATGAGGGACACGTTCGCGCAGCAGATGACGCGCTTCTTCCAGCAGTGGGCTGGTGGTCAGCCCTTCGCGCATATCCAGCCCCTGCACCGCCGCCAGCCACTCAACGGCCAATACGCCGCGGGTGTTCTCGGCCATCGCCCACAGGCGGCGACCGGCCGCCGGCGCCATCGAGACGTGGTCTTCCTGGTTGGCGGAGGTCGGCAGGCTGTCGACGCTGTGCGGGTGCGATAGCGCTTTGTTTTCACTGGCCAGCGCCGCCGCCGTGACCTGGGCAATCATAAACCCGGAGTTCACCCCGCCATTTTTCACGAGGAACGGCGGCAGCTGCGACATATGGCTGTCCATCATCAGCGCGATGCGGCGCTCGGAGAGCGAGCCGATTTCGGCGATCGCCAGCGCGATATTATCCGCGGCCATCGCCACCGGTTCGGCGTGGAAGTTACCGCCGGAGATGACGTCATTTTCAGCGGCAAAGACCAGCGGGTTATCAGAGACCGCGTTGGCTTCGGCCAGCAGCACTTCCGCCGCCTGGCGGATCTGGGTCAGGCAGGCGCCCATCACCTGCGGCTGACAGCGCAGGGAGTACGGGTCCTGCACCTTGCTGCAGTTATGGTGCGACTGCGAGATCGCGCTATCGTCGGTCAGCAGATGGCGATACAGCGCCGCCGCATCAATCTGCCCGCGCTGGCCGCGTACCTCATGAATACGCGCATCGAACGGACGACGCGAACCCAGCGCCGCTTCGGTGGTTAACGCCCCGCAAACGACCGCGGAGGCGAACAGATCTTCGGCTTCGAACAAACCGCGCAGGGCAAAAGCGGTCGAGGCCTGGGTGCCGTTGAGTAGCGCCAGCCCCTCTTTCGCCGCCAGGGTAATCGGCTCCAGCCCAACCTGACGCAGCGCTTCGGTGGCCGGCAGCCATTCGCCGCCGCGTACCCGCGCTTTGCCTTCGCCAAGCAGGGTCAGCGACATATGCGCCAGCGGTGCGAGGTCGCCGGAGGCGCCGACGGAACCTTTCGCCGGGATCCACGGCGTCACGCCGGCATTCACCAGGCCAATCAGCGCCTGGATCACGCTCAGGCGGATCCCGGAGAAACCGCGGGACAGGCTGTTAATCTTCAGCACCATAATCAGGCGCGCCAGGTCATCGTCCAGCGGCTCGCCAACGCCCGCCGCATGGGACAGCACCAGCGAACGCTGCAGGTTCTCCAGATCTTCCGTCGAGATCCGGGTCTGCGCCAGCAGGCCAAAACCAGTGTTAATGCCGTAGGCGGTCCGCCCTTCGGCAAGGATGGCGTTGACGCAGGCCACGCTCTCATCGATGGCGGCAAACGCGCCGCTGTCGAGGGTAATATTCACCGGGTGGCTGTAGATGTCGCGGAGCTGCGACAGGCTGAGTTGACCCGGGATCAGAGTTAAAGATTTCATTTCGCGTTCCCCTGCGTTGCCGCGACCATCGGAAGATTGAGACCCTGTTCTGCTGCGCATTCAATGGCAATCTCGTACCCCGCGTCGGCATGACGCATCACACCGGTGGCCGGGTCGTTGTGCAGGACGCGGGCGATACGCGCCGCCGCTTCATCGGTGCCATCGCAGACGATAACCATTCCGGAGTGTTGCGAGAAGCCCATGCCTACCCCGCCGCCGTGGTGCAGCGACACCCAGGTCGCGCCGCTGGCGGTGTTGAGCAGGGCGTTGAGCAGCGGCCAGTCGGAGACCGCGTCAGAGCCGTCGCGCATCGCTTCGGTTTCGCGGTTTGGGCTGGCGACGGAGCCGGAGTCAAGGTGATCGCGGCCAATGACGATCGGCGCGGAGACTTCGCCGCTGCGCACCATTTCATTAAACGCCAGGCCCAGCTTCTGCCGCCATTCCAGACCGACCCAGCAGATACGCGCCGGCAGCCCCTGGAAGCTGATGCGCTCGCGCGCCATATCCAGCCAGTGGTGCAGATGCTTATCATCCTTAATGATCTCTTTCACTTTGGCGTCGGTTTTGTAGATATCCTGCGGATCGCCGGAGAGCGCTACCCAGCGGAACGGTCCGATACCCCGACAGAACAGCGGGCGGATATAGGCCGGCACGAAGCCCGGGAAATCAAAGGCGTTGCTGACGCCCACTTCCTGAGCCATCTGGCGAATGTTGTTACCGTAGTCAAAGGTCGGGACCCCCATCTCATGGAAGGCCAGCATCGCCTGCACGTGGTCGGCCATCGAGCGTTTCGCCGCCAGAATGGTGCCCTGCGGATCGGATTCGGCTTTCTGCTGATACTCTTCCCAGCTCCAGCCTTTCGGCAGATAGCCGTGCAGCGGGTCGTGGGCGCTGGTCTGGTCGGTGACCATATCCGGGCGCACGCCGCGTTTCACCAGCTCCGGCACGATCTCCGCGGCGTTGCCGCACAGGGCGATGGAGATAGCGCGACCTTCGGCAGTGTATTTCTTGATGCGCGCCAGGGCGTCATCCAGAGAAGTGGCCTGTTCATCCACGTAGCGGGTGCGCAGACGGAAATCGATGCGGCTCTGCTGGCATTCAATGTTCAGCGAGCAGGCCCCGGCCAGCGTCGCGGCCAGCGGCTGCGCGCCGCCCATGCCGCCCAGCCCGGCGGTTAGCACCCAGCGGCCTTTCAGGCTGCCCTGATAGTGCTGACGACCGGCTTCGACGAAGGTTTCGTAGGTGCCCTGCACGATGCCCTGGCTGCCAATGTAGATCCAGCTGCCAGCGGTCATCTGGCCGTACATCGCCAGCCCTTTGGCATCCAGCTCGTTGAAGTGTTCCCAGGTCGCCCAGTGCGGGACTAGGTTGGAGTTAGCGATCAGCACGCGCGGCGAGTTTTCATGGGTTTTGAAAACGCCCACCGGCTTGCCGGACTGGACCAGCAGGGTTTCGTCGCTTTCCAGGTTCTTCAGCGCCTTCACGATAGCGTCATAGCATTCCCAGTTGCGCGCTGCGCGACCAATACCGCCATAGACCACCAGCTCGTGCGGGTTTTCGGCGACATCGGGATCGAGGTTATTCATTAACATACGCAGCGGGGCTTCGGTCAACCAGCTCTTCGCGGTCAGCGTCGTGCCTCTTGGCGCACGGACGTCCAGCTGGCGATATTTGCTTTGCGACATCGGGGTTTCTCCTGACAATGAACGTTGTTTACGTAGATACATATACTTGTCTATACAAGCATGCGCAAGGCAGGATTTAACAGAAATGATACAATTTTGTTATATTGCGTCAGCAATCACGTTTTGCTGACGCCAGAGTGGATCAGGAGCCAAAGCGGCCCTGCAGACGATAACGGCTGCCGGGGAACAGCAGGCGCGCGTGGGAAACGATGTGGGTTGTCGACCAGGTGCGGCGACGGATCAGCAGGCAGGGATCGTGGGCGTGAATATGCAGCAGCGCGCACTCTTCCGCCGTGGCCTGCACCGCTTCAACAATATGTTCACCTTCGGTTAACGGGGCGATCAGCGACAGATAATCATGGGGCGTGGTGGCGGTATAATCCTGCTGGAGATAGTCCGGCACCACCGCCGCATTGACGCAGCGATCTTCGATTTGTACCGGCACCTCGTTTTCGTAATGCACCATCAGCGAGTGAAAGATGCGGGTGCCTTCCGCTACGCTGAGCGCCGTCGCCTGAATATGATCCGCCCGGGTCTCCTCCAGCAGCAGCACCTCGCAGCGGTGCTGATGGTGACGGGCAAGAATTTCTTCGGCAATGCTGCGCACCTCAAACAGCGCCGACTGCCCTTTCGGCTCGGCGACAAAGGTCCCCACCCCTTGCAACCTGACCAGCAGGCCTTCATCCGTTAGCTCGCGCAGCGCGCGGTTGATGGTCATCCGGCTGAAGCCGAACTGGGCCACCAGTTCCGCTTCTGAAGGGATACGGTCATGCGGTCGCCAGACGCCGCTGTGAATTTTTTCACCGATAGCCTGCTTCACCTTCTCATAAAAAGGCGCGGGCGCGGAACGGGGTTGCTGTGAAAACATAGCCTGGCTTTCCTTTTGCAAAATGGGCGGCGAAACACCCAGAATATACCGGAATGGCTACTGCCACCAATGGGCGATTTGCCATGCCAGACGGGCCGCCGCGCGGGCGCCCTGACCGTCAATGTCAAACTGCGGGTTGAACTCCACCAGATCCACCGCCTGTAGCTTACCGCTGCGGCACAACGGCTCTACGATACGCAGCAGGGTCGCCAGCGGCACGCCCAGCGCCGCCGGCGCGGATACCGCCGGCATTTCGCGCGCCGGCAGCACGTCGAGATCGATAGTCAGATACAGACGGTCGAATTGCGCGATATTGCGCTCAAGCTCGGCCAGCACCCGGGTTTCGAAGGCCTGTAATACCTGTAGATCCTCCACAATAGCCACCTCGCGCCGCGCCGCTTCCTCCCAGAGCGCCTGGGTGTTGGCCGCCCGACTGACCCCAATGCAGGTATAGTGAAAACCGCGCTGCTGCGCGTCACACTCCAGCGCCAGCTGGCGGAACGGCGTCCCGGAGCTGGCGCACTCGGCAAAGCGCAGATCCAGATGCGCATCGAGGTTAATAATGCCCACTTTTTCGCCGGGGAAGGCATCCAGTATCCCGGCGCCGTGACCGAAGGCGGTCTCGTGGCCGCCGCCCAGTACCAGCGTGCGTTTGCCGGCGCGCTGGCAGGCGGTCACCGCCTCGCGCAGCGCCTGATGCGCGGCTTCCAGCTGGTCGCCTTCGACGCTAATCGTGCCCATATCCACGCAGCGGTCGTGGCCCTGATGGCTGGCCATATTGGCCAGCGCCCGGCGTAGGGTCGCCGGGCCGTCAGCCGCTCCGGTACGCCCTTTGTTGCGCCGGACGCCTTCGTCACAGGCGAAGCCGAGCAGCGCGATATCGCCGGGCATCTCCTGCGGCGCGAAGCGTTCGGCGCGGGGAATGGTCTGGAACAGACGCAGCGCATTCGGCGCTTCCGCGCTGTCGTCGCGACCTTGCCAAAGGTTAGCGGGGGTAGCTTGCCACAGCATCATTGTCGTTCTCCTCGTACCACACGCTGCCAGAGCGGACTGCGCCCCGGCTCATACACCATCTCGACCGGATGCTCAGCATCCCAGATGGCAAAGTTCGCCACAAAGCCCGCCGCCAGCTGGCCGTGGCTGTTCTGCCGCCCCAGCGCCCGCGCGGCATGGCGCGTCACGCCGGCCCACGCCTCTTCCGGCGTCAGGCCAAATTTGACGCAGGCCATGTTCATCGCCAGATGCAGGCTGGCGAAGGGGCTGGTGCCGGGGTTGAAATCCGTCGCCACCGCCATCGGCACCTGGTACTTGCGCAACAGTTCCACCGGCGGTTTGCGGGTTTCATTGAGGAAGTAGAACGCGCCGGGCAGCAGGGCCGCCACGGTGCCGCTCTCGCGCATCGCCGCCACCCCCTCTTCCGTCAGATATTCGATATGGTCGGCGGACAGTCCGTGATAACGGCTCACCAGCTGCGCGCCGCCCAGCGAAGAGAGCTGCTCAACGTGACCTTTAACCGGGATGCCTAGCGCCTGCGCCGCCTGAAACACCCGCTCGGTTTGCTGCGGGCTGAAACCGACGTTTTCGCAGAAGACGTCGACGCTTTCAAACAGTCCCTCCCGCCACAGCGTCGGCAGGATCGTTTCGCAGACCAGCGTAATATAGCCGTCGGCGTCGCCTTGATATTCCGGCGGCGTGGCGTGGGCAGAGAGCAGCGTTGCCGAAAGCTCGACGCCATTGTCGTCGGCCAGCTGGCGGGCGACCCGCAGCATTTTGCGCTCGTTTTGCAGATCGAGACCGTAGCCGGATTTGATCTCCAGAGTGGTCACCCCTTCACGCAGCAGGCGGGCCAGCCGCGGCTGGGCCAGCGCCAGCAGCTCGGCTTCGCTGCTGTCGCGGGTGGCGCGCACGGTGGCATTAATCCCCCCGCCGCTGGCGCTGATGGTCTGATAGGAGACGCCGTTCAGACGCTGCTCCCACTCCTGGGCCCGGCTGCCGCCGAAGACGAGATGGGTGTGGCAGTCGATTAATCCTGGCGTGACCAGCCGGCCTTCGAGATCGATCCTGCGCCCGCTGGGAAGGTCATCTTCGGCGACGATCGCCGCAATGCGACCGTCGCGGACCAGCAGCGCGTGGCGCTCCAGCAGACCGTACGGTTGAGCGTGGTCGGGGTTCAAGGTGGCGAGACGGGCGTTTCGCCAGATAACGAGTTCGGAAGTGGCTTCAGTCATAGCGCTTAACTTGTCATGGGTTGTATAGACATTTATTTTCATAACGCCGGGAATGTCAACAAAAGCGCGACTAAATGTTATTTATTTGTGACTAGGGACCGTCCCGGGAAAGCGTTCATTGCGTAAAGAAGGTAAGTTTTTCAGCCCGCATCTTCCCGTTTCGTTCAAGTTAGTATAAAACAGCAGGTTTTAAAGGACTTATACCCTGGCGTCTCAGCCGGGGTATTTCACTACGCTTAATTTTGCCCGGAGCAACATGAACACATATTCCGTTTCCCGTCTGGCGCTGGCGCTGGCCTTCGGCGTGACGCTGTCCGCCTGTAGCTCGACGCCTGCCGATCAACAGCCCTCAACGCAGACTGCACCGGGCACCACCGCGCGTCCCATTCTGAACGCCGATGAAGCGAAAAACTTTACCCCGGCGGCCTATTTCCAGTCGCTGAACCCCAATGCCGCGGCCTGGACGCCGTCCGCCATCAGCCTGCCGGCGCAACCTGACTTTATCGTCGGCCCGGCGGGAACCCAGGGCGTGACCCATACCACCGTCCAGGCAGCGGTGGATGCGGCAATTGCCCGCCACTCTAACCGTCGCCTGTTTATCGCCATCATGCCGGGCGAATACCCGGGCACCGTCTACGTTCCGGCGGCGCCGGGCGCCCTGACTCTGTATGGTACCGGCGATAAACCGATTGACGTAAAAATCAGCGAAGCCATTGATTCTGAAATGGATCGCAATACCTGGCGTCGTCTGGTCAATCCGGGTGGCAAATACATGCCGGGCAAACCGGCGTGGTATATGTTCGACAGCTGCCAGAGCAAATCCACTGCCACCGTCGGCGTGATGTGCTCCGCGGTCTTCTGGTCGCAGAATAACGGCCTGCAGCTGCAGAACCTGACCATCGCCAACAACCTTGGCGACAGCGTCGATGCCGGTACCCACCAGGCCGTTGCCCTGCGCAGCGATGGCGACCAGGTGCAGATCGATAAGGTGAACATTCTTGGCCGCCAGAACACCTTCTTCGTGACCAACAGCGGCGTGCAGAACCGTCTGCAGGACAACCGTCAGACTCGCACCCTGGTGACCAACAGCTATATTGAAGGCGACGTGGATATCGTTTCTGGCCGTGGCGCCGTGGTGTTTGATAACACCGACTTCCGCGTGGTGAACTCCCGTACGCAGAAAGAAGCCTATGTCTTCGCGCCGGCCACCCTGAAGAGCGTGACCTACGGCTTCCTGGCGACTAACAGCCGCTTCACCGCCTCCGGGGATAACGTCGCGCAGCTCGGCCGCGCGCTGGATGTTGACGGCAACAGCAACGGTCAGGTCGTGATCCGCGACAGCGCCATCAATGAAGGCTTTAACATCGCCCAGCCGTGGGCGGCAGCGGTAGGCTCCGGCCGTCCGTTCAGCGGCAACACCGGCAGCGCGGATGACAAAGGCAATCTGCAGCGCAACCTCAACGACAACAGCTTCAACCGCATGTGGGAATATAACAACCGCGGCGTGGGAAGCAGCGTGGTCGCCGAGCCGAAACAGTAAAGCGCAACAAGCGTGAAGCATAATAAAAGAGGGGGCGATGCCCCCTCTTTCCTTTTTCGTTCAGCGCTTCACGCCGTCAGGCGGTTCGCCATTTGCGGGTCAGCGGTTTTTCCAGTTCCACGATCAGGAACATGGCGAAGCCGATGATAAAGGTGATCACCCAGTAGCGGAACGGCAGCCCGGTGGTGCCAAACAGCATCTGCATAAACGGCGCATAGATAATCAGCAGCTGCAGCACCAGCAGCACGCCGCTGACGATCCAGATCCCCTTGTTAGCCAGCAAACCTTTGGTTAACGAGAAACCATCCGACACGCGGCAGTTCAGCATATAGAACCACTGGGCGGTGACCAGGGTCTGCAACAGCACGGTACGGATAAACTCCGGCGAATAGCCGCGCGGCTGCAGCCAGGCTTCGAGAATAAAGGCGCTGACCGCAATCATCGACCCCACAAACGCCACGCGCCAGATGGCAAACCCGTCCATGACGTGAATTTTCGGGTCGCGCGGCGGCCGCCGCATAATATTTTTCTCACCGGCTTCAAACGCCAGACCAAACGACAGCGTGGCGGAGGTGGCCATGTTCATCCACAGGATCAGCACCGGCGTCAGCGGCAGCACGTTGCCTGCCAGCAGCGCGATCACGATCAGTAAACCCTGCGCAAGGTTGGTCGGCATGACAAAAAGAATGGTTTTCTTCAGGTTGTCATACACCCGGCGCCCCTCGCGGACCGCGCTGGCGATGGTGGCGAAGTTGTCGTCGGTCAACACCATATCGGCGGCTTCCTTGGTGACTTCGGTTCCCTTGATCCCCATCGCCACGCCGACGTCAGCCTGCTTCAGCGCCGGGGCATCGTTCACCCCGTCTCCGGTCATGCCGACAATCTCTTTCTTGCTCTGCAGAGCCTGCACCAGACGGAACTTATCTTCCGGGCTGGTGCGGGCGAAGATATCGAACTGCTGCGCGGCGACGCTCAGCTGCGCGTCGTCCATCACCTCCAGCTCGCGCCCGGTGATGGCGTTACCCGCATTGCCAATCCCCAACATTTTGCCGATGCTCATCGCCGTTTGCGGATGGTCGCCGGTGATCATCTTCACGCGGATCCCGGCCTGCAGGCAGTCGGCAATCGCCGTGATCGCTTCCGGACGTGGCGGATCCATCATCCCGGCAACCCCTAATAAAATGACCCCCTGCTGCAGATCCTGATGGGTCAGCTCGGTCTGGCCTGCGGCAGCCGGCTTCCAGGCCGCGGCCACCATGCGCAGCCCCTCCCGGGCGTACTCTTCAATTTTGCTTTCCCAGTACGGGAGATCCAGCGGCTGCAGTCCGTTGTCGCTCTGCTGATACTGGCACAGGCGGAACAGAACGTCAGGCGCGCCGGTGACCAGCACCACCTCCTCTTCGCCCAGCCGGTAAAGCGTCGACATGTATTTATATTGCGAATCAAAAGGAATTTTACTACGCAGCTCGCTGGGCTGCGGCGGCAGGGTTATCTTCGCCGCCAGCACCTTCAATGCCCCCTCGGTGGGGCCGCCGGTAATTTTCCACAGCCCGCCTTCCTCTTTGATAAGCTGGCTGTCGTTACACAGATCGATGGTGCGCAGATAGCGCTCAAGAAGCGATCCTGGCGCCACGGCGATCGGCGTCGGGTCGTCGATGGCATGGATTTTACCGACCGGCTCATAGCTGTCCCCTTCCACCCGATAGACGCTGTCCGCGGTGATCACCGCCTTCACCGTCATTTCGTTCATGGTCAGGGTCCCGGTTTTATCAGAGCAGATAACGGTCATCGCACCGAGGGTTTCCACCGTCGGCAGCTTGCGGATAATCGCTTTCTGACGGGCCATCGCCTGCACGCCAAGCGACAGAATAATGGAGATAATCGCCGGCAACCCTTCCGGGACCGACGCCACCGCGAGGCTAATTAACGACAGCATCAGTTCGGAGACCGGCATATCGCGGAACAGCAGGCTAAAGACGAACAGCGCCGCCATCATCACCAGAATGAGGATAAAAATGGCTTTGCCCAGCTTATCCATCTGCACCAGCAGCGGCGTGCGATGTTTCTCAATGCCCGCCATCATCTGGTTGATGTGGCCCAGCTCGGTATCGCCGCCGGTGGCCACCACGATCCCTTTCCCCGCCCCTGAGCTGACGGTGGTCCCGGAAAACACCAGGTTGCTGCGATCGCCGAGCGGCAAATCACCGCTTAGCGGCTCGGTGGTTTTTTCCACCACCGTCGACTCGCCGGTGAGGATCGCCTCTTCCACCCGCAGGTTGTGCGCCTCAATCACCCGTAAATCGGCGGGGATTCGGTCGCCGGCGCGGATCACCACGATATCGCCGGGTACCAGCGAGGTGGTGGGGATGGTTTCATGGTTGCCCTGGCGGATCACCACCGCCTCGCTGGAGAGCATATTACGGATACTCTGCAGCGATTTTTCCGCATTACTCTCCTGAATGAAGCCGATCAGCGCATTGACCACCGCCACCGCGAGGATCACTGACATGTCGATCCAGTGGCCCATTACCGCCTTGAGCAGCGCCGCCGCCAGCAGGACGTAGATCAGCACATCGTTAAAATGCACAATAAAACGCAGCCAGGCGGGTTTACCCGGCTTCTGCGGCAGGGCGTTTTCGCCATACTGCTGCAGGCGCGTGGCCGCCTCTGTTCCGCTAATCCCGTCCGGCGAACTCTGCACGCTGGCGAGCGTCTCCTCGACGGAGCGCTGATAGTAGGGCGCCCCCGGTTTATCTGTATTCATACTCTCTCCCTCGATTTATGAAGCGGAAGTCAGGACGACATCCCGCCGTCATCAGCGCACAACGAAAACCGGTACATGGGCATAGCGCACGATATTGGCCGCTTCCGAGCCCAGCAGGTGAGTCTGGATCCCCGGATTGCGTGAACCGACAATCACTACGTCCGCTTTTAGCTCATCGGCCAGGGCGATCACTTGATCGCGAACATTGCCACTGCGCACATAAAGATGGCTGGCGTCTTCCGCCAGGCCATTTTTTTTGACCAGCTCGGTCAGTTTTTCCTTAGCGGTAGTAATCAAATGGTCTTCCATCTTTCGGGCATCAGAGATAAATCCACGCGTTAACACCGGAGAGAATGCCGGAATGACATGGACAAGATGAATTTGCCCGGCAGAATGTTGGGCAAGGAATTTTGCATGAGAGAGCGCTTTGTCGGCCAGGCCTGCATCAAAAACGTCAACGGGAACAACGATATTTTTATACATGAGATAATCCTTTTATTACCAATACAATGCGTAGTGATGAATAACCCCATACTTGGGGAGGAACGAAATCTCAACAACAGAAGCGGCGAGCGGAATAGATGTTATTAAACGTAGCACAGGAAAATTAACATTAGAAAATGACGGATTAATAGACTGAAAAATATTATAAAAAGCTCTTATCTCCTGCGAATCTCCTGCCCTTTCCCCAACGATGCCGCCAACGCTCGGGGTATTCACTTTTTTAACACTTCACCTTTTCTCCGACTATGCTGATTACAAGCAGGAGTGCCGCTCCGAATGTCCAGTGGTCACAGCGAGGGCCGAATTAAATGACATTCGCGGTTCGGGTGGGTGTTAAGGGAGAAAATCATGTTTGGTTATAGCCTGTTACGTCTGGGATTCTTTGTCGCGCTGGCCATTGTCGCCTGCACGCTGGTGGGACTATTCACCTATCTGGTTGTCGCCGCCCTCGCCGAATAAGCGTGCGCCGCGTAATAAAAATGTAAAATAAATCCTGAATCTGAGGGGAATACTGTGAACCGTTATTTTTCTCTCATCCCGGTTGTTATTTTATTGACAACCGCTTGCGATCAGAAATCGCCGTCCGTCGAGTCCGCCCCGCGCATGGTCAAGGTGGCGCAGGTGACCGCCGTGGGCAATACCCAGCAGCGAACGTTTCCGGCACGTATCGAGTCTGGCGACTCCACCGAGCTGTCGTTTAAGCGGGGGGGCCAGGTGGAATCGCTGGATATTCGCCAGGGGGCGACCATCGCCCAGGGACAAACGCTGGCGCGTCTGAATGCCCGCGAGGCCCAACAGCGGGTCAATGAGCGACAAACGGCGGCCACCCTCGCCCAGCGTCAGTTCGACCGCTTCCAGACCCTGGCGGGACGTCAGGCCATCTCCCAGGCGGAAATGGACGTGCAGCGCGCCAATCGCGATGCCGCCAACGCGGCCTTAAAAATCGCCCGTGAAGAGCTGGCGCAAATGAGCCTCACCGCGCCCTTCGGCGGGATTGCCGCCGGCGTGCATATCCGCAACCATCAGGTGGTCGCCGCCGGCCAGCCGGTGATCACCCTGACGCGGACCGACCTGCTGGATGTAGTCTTCAGCATTCCCGAAAATCTGTTCACCTCCCTGGATATCCGTAATACCGCCTACCGTCCCGTCGTCAGGATCAATACCCTGCCGGGCCGCGAATTTACGGCGGAATACAAAGAGCATACCGGCAGCAGCGATAACAGCACCCTCACCTGGCAGATCATTTTAACCATGCCGCGGCCGGATGATTTTCCCACCGTCGGCGGGGTTAGCGGCACCGTGACGGTCAACCTCGGCAATTTACCGGCCAGCGCCGGAAGGGAAACCCTCGTGGTGCCAGTGGAGGCGGTGTTTAACCCGGATAACCGGCCGAAGAATGAACCCATCGTCTGGGTGGTGAAAGGCGACAATGCGCATCGGTTTCTTGAAGAGCGCAAAGTCACCGTCGGCGAGGTGACCGCGCAGGGAGTGACCATCACCGACGGTCTCCACGCGGGTGAGCAGGTGGTCGCGGCGGGCGTGAGCGAGCTGCATGCCGGGCAGCCGGTGCGGATCTGGACGCGTGAACGAGGATTATAAATGGACATTTCCCGTCAGTTTATTAATAACCCGACCCGCGTCTGGTTAGCCATTCTGCTGCTGGGGGTGGGGGGTCTGTTCGCCCTGCTCAATATCGGCCGTCTGGAAGATCCTGCCTTCACCATTAAAACGGCGGTGATCGTCACCCACTACCCTGGCGCGTCCGCTCAGCAGGTGGAGGAGGAGGTGACCCTGCCGCTGGAAAATGCGATTCAGCAGCTTCCCTCACTGGATAACGTCAGCTCCATCTCCTCAAATGGCTTATCGCAAATTACGGTGAATATCGCTTCGCAGTACCATTCCAGCGAGCTGCCGCAAATCTGGGATGAGCTACGTCGCCGCGTCGGTGACGCCAGCCGACTTTTCCCGCCTGGCGTCGTGACCCCCTTCGTCAATGACGACTTTGGCGATGTGTTTGGCTTTTTCTTCGCCATCTCGGGCGACAGTTTTACCAACCCCGAACTGGTGCGCTATGCCGAACAGCTGCGTCGGGAGCTGGTGCTGGTTCCTGGGGTCGGTAAAGTCGCTATCGGCGGCGTCATTCCGCAACAGATCAATGTTGATATCTCGCTGGCGAAGATGGCGGCGCGCGGGATCACGCTCAACCAGCTCGCCGCTATCCTGACCCGGCTCAACGTGGTGTCCAGCGCCGGAGAGATCCGCGTTGGCAGCGAATCGATCCGCCTTCACCCCACCGGAGAGTTTCAGAGCATCGATGAGCTGGGGGATCTGCTGGTCAGCCCTCACGGCGCCAGCGCCACCACCCGACTACGGGATATTGCCACACTGTCGCGCGGGCTGACCGACTCGCCGTCCAGTATCTATCATGCCAACGGCCGCCAGGCGGTGACCATGGGGGTCTCTTTTATTCCTGGCGTCAACGTCATTGACGTCGGGCACGCCCTTGAAGCCCGCCTCCAGCAGATGGCCGCCGACAAACCGGCGGGGATCGACATCGCCATTTTTTACGATCAAGCGGCAGAGGTCGCCCACTCGGTCAATGGCTTTATTACCAACTTCCTGATGGCCCTGGCGATCGTGGTCGGCGTGCTGCTGGTGTTCATGGGAGTGCGCAGCGGGATCATTATCGCCCTGTCGCTGGCACTCAACGTTCTCGGCACCCTGCTTATCATGTATATCTGGGGGATAGAGTTACAGCGGATCTCCCTCGGGGCGCTGATCATCGCCCTGAGTATGCTGGTGGACAATGCCATCGTCATTGTCGAAGGGGTGCTGATCGCCCGCCAGCAAGGTTCGCCGCTGCTGGGCGCCATTAACTATGTGATCCGCCGCTCCGCCCTGCCGCTGCTCGGCGCCACGATCATCGCCATCCTCGCCTTCGCGCCGATTGGCCTCTCGCAGGACTCCACCGGGGAGTATTGCAAATCCCTGTTCCAGGTGCTGCTGATCTCGCTGATGCTAAGCTGGTTCTCCGCCCTGACCATCACGCCGGTACTCATTAAGTGGTGGTTGTTTAAGCACGCCCCATCGGCCGCCGCGCCGGCGGAAAAAGCCGATCCATACCGTGGCCGCTTTTATCGCGGCTATCAGCAGACGCTGCGAATACTGCTGCAGCAAAAGACCGTGACCCTGGTGCTGATGGGCGCCCTGCTGGCCGCAGCTATCTGGGGCTTCACCTTCGTTCGGCAGAATTTCTTTCCGTCATCGAATACGCCCATTTTCTTTGTCGACCTGTGGCTCCCCTACGGTACCGATATTAACGCCACCGAGCAGATGACCCGCGATATTGAGCGGTCGATCGCCAGCCAGCCGGGGGTAGTCACCACCGTCGCCACCATTGGCCAGGGCAGTATGCGTTTTATTCTTACCTACAGCGGCCAGCGGCAGTACAGCAACTACGCGCAAATTATGGTGCGGATGGACGACCAGCGCGGCATCGCCCCCGTCACCCGCCACGTGGAAGCCTGGATCGCCAGAAACTACCCGCAGGTGAACGCCAGCACTAAACGCATTATGTTCGGCCCCTCCGGGGATAGCGCAATTGAAGTGCGCATTAAGGGCCCTGACCCGGATACGCTGCGCGCGCTGGCCAGTCAGGTGAGCGATATTCTCGCCGAAGATCCGGCCACCGACAGCGTGCGTAACGACTGGCAGAACCGCAGCAAGGTGATCCGCCCGCAGTACTCCCTGGCGCTGGGGCGCGAGCTGGGGGTGGATAAACAGGACATTGATCATGCGCTGGAGATGAATTTCTCCGGCAGTCGCGCCGGGTTATATCGCGAGGGCGCCGATCTGCTGCCGGTGATCGTCCGGCCGCCGGCAACGGAGCGACAGGATGCCAACCACCTGAATAACGTGCTGGTCTGGAGCCAGAGCCGCCAGCAGTATATCCCGTTGAGTAACGTCATCCATGGCTTCTCACTGGAGTGGGAAGATCCATTGATTCTCCGCCGGGATCGCACCCGGGTGCTGACGGTCCAGACCGACCCCAGTCCGCAAAGCGGCCAAACCTCGGGTGATATTCTCGCCCGGGTGAAACCGCGCATTGACGCATTGACGCTGCCGCATGGCTACCGTATCGAATGGGGCGGCGATGCGGAGAATTCCAGTGAGGCGCAGCAAGGGCTGTTCACGACCCTACCGCTTGGCTATCTGGTGATGTTTATCATTACGGTGCTGATGTTCAGTTCGCTAAAAAACGCCGTCGCCATCTGGCTGACCGTCCCGCTGGCGCTGATCGGCGTCACGCCCGGCTTTTTGCTGACCGGCATCCCCTTCGGCTTTATGGCCTTAATCGGCCTTCTCAGCCTCAGCGGCATGCTGATCCGCAACGGCATTGTGCTGGTGGAAGAGATAGAGCAACAAAAACAAGAGAAAGATCAACGACAAGCGATCATTGATGCGGCAACATCCCGTTTGCGGCCAATCCTGCTGACCGCCTTCACTACCGTGCTTGGCCTTGCCCCGCTGCTGCGCGATGTTTTTTTCCAGAGTATGGCGGTGGTGATTATGTTCGGTCTGGCCTTCGCCACCGTGCTGACGCTGCTGGTTCTGCCGGTGATTTACGCCTGCTTTCACCATAAGGATATGACGCCTCAACGATGAACAGTACCGGTCTGAGCATTATTAAGACACTCGGCTGTATGACAGCGGTGACTTTTTTCACCATCTATAACACCTGGGATCGCTTTGATTATGACTATCACTGGATCCTCGGGCTGCTGACCTTCGTCTCGACCATCGCCACGCCGCTGTTTTTTGTGGTAGCCGGCTATCTTGACGCGCAGACGCGTCACGACGCCAACTGGCAAATTGGCAAAATTAAAAGCGTGGTGATCGTCTTTCTGTTTTGGATGACGGTCTATTATGTCTGGGAGCCTTATCAGCGCGGCTACCTGATCCAGCCCTGGTTTATTTTCGCCCTGATCGTCATCTATACCTTCCATCCCCTGATTGCCTGGCTCAGTCAGCGGCGCGGCCTGTTTTTCACCGTGGTCCTGACGCTGCTGTGCTGCTCTTATGGTTACGACCTGCTCTCAGTGCTCTATCCGGAAAGACATCTTTTCAGCCTGGCGCCGCAGTATCGTCTGTGGACATGGCTACTTTTTTATTTAACCGGGCAGTTGTTTAACGATCCGCGAGTCACGGAGTGGATACGCGACCCGCGGATCATTAAAGGGTCGATTATCGCTCTGCCCTTTGTCTATTTATTTACCTGGTTTTATGAGCGCCACTTTTTCTTCGCGCTGTTTAAAGCCGATCGCAATGCGTTCATTCTCACGGGGTCGCAGATTTATATTCTGATCGTCCTGCTGGTGATCGCCGCTAACGCTGTCCAGTTTAAAAAGAACCGCGAACTGAAGGAGGCGGTACTGGCGACGGTTAGCAAAGCGATGACCGGGGTCTATATACTGCACTACTCCGTTTTTCACCTGCTGGTGATGCTGATCCCTATACACTCATTAGCCACCAAGCTGGGAGTGATTGCGCTAACGTTTGTCCTGTCGGTGCTCATTTCCCTCGCCGCGCTCTCCAGTACGCTGCTCAAGAAGGTGATAACCCTGTAACCGACAACGCGGCGATTTAACGGAAGCTCCACTGAATGCTGATCACAAACACGCTGGGAATAATGATGCCACTCTCAAGAGCGAAATAGTCGGTAAAGTTGTACTGGATGGCATGGTAAATATAGGGTGAAAAGCCGATCCCGGTGGCATCCTTAAAATCTTTATAGGAGCCATGATCGCCGCAATGCTCGAAGGCGTCGAAGAAGAATTCGCCGGTATAGCCGTAAACGCCTTTGAAGGTCCATCCGCTGCCGTTGTGGTACCAGTCTCTTCTCACGCCCAGCGCCAGGCAGCGATCGTCGAAGCTATTATTCATAGTGCCAATCAGCAGGCTGTATTTCGAGTCTTCAGAGAATTTACGTTCCACTGAGAAAAAGTGGTTTTCGAAATTCTCAGTATATTGTCCATGGTTATTGGTCAGATGGTAAACATAGGAACCAGTATTCATTGAATAGAGGTTAATCTCTTTCGCCTGCGCTAGAGTCGCTAACCCGGCCAGGAGCATCACGGTTCTACCGCGCATTTTCCCTCCTCAGTCTTCAAGGCCTGTCCATGGACAGATAGCTTCTGCCATATTTATCCGTCGGGACAAGGGGAAAAGCCCGACAGGGAAATGGGGGAAAGATAACGATGCCGAACCGCCACATCGTTATTAAAAAGCGTAGCACACCCCTTATCCACCAACAAACTGAGCAAACCGACAACGAAATGACCGATGTGTTTCCCTTTACCTAATTGTGCAAAAAAAAGACAAAACCTCACCTGCTTTTCGTTATGATCAGCGTCCGACGCGGAAGAAAGCCACCTGTCGACGACAGAGTTGCTGTGTACCCCTTCCTGCGTCGGCGCTATTTCATCCAGCACGCCGGTCAAAACATCACCTTCACATTATCGTCAGCCTCTTCCCGCCACTTTTACAAAGGTATCTTGCACAAACCGGATTTTATGTACAAGTAATGCAAACAACAAAATTCTTTAAAATCAATTGATTAATACAAAACACAAAAATAAGTCGTTCCGTTGTACATATAGTCCTGAAAAAAGTTGTACATAGCAGAATCACCGTCTATAGTTTTGGAGTGTTAACTGCTTGTTGCGCAACGAAGCGGGGATGTTTAACGGTGGCGCGGCAAGTCAGGCGGTGGTTCCTGGTTTTGCATTTCCTGTTCGTGACTTAGCGCGTACCAATGGTACGTAGCGACTTTTATTGTCAGTTTGCGTTATACGTGGGAGAGTTCGAGCTATGCATATTAAAAATACCATTCCAGCAGAGTTTGTCTTCAATTCGGCCCTGATGAAGAATATTGAAAATACGCTCATTAAGCAGCACAGAACGATAAATAATGAGCGGATGATTACGGAAATCCAGCATCGCCTGCAAACGGAAAGTAATGAAATACTTTCCGACCTCTATTTGCAGGCGCTGGATATGCTGTCCAGCAAACCTCATCATTAATTAACCCCGCGGAGCTGGCAGCAGGCTCAACCCTGCGGTGCCGGCACGCCTGGGTCTCTATCGGCTAACTGAGGCAAATAAAATGTCACACCATAATACCTGCTATCGTACTGAACATTACGATCTGTGGTCTGATAATCGTTTTCTTCTTTACGGGATGTCGCTGATCCTGAATAGTCTGCCGGCATCTTACTTTCGCAAAAAACATGTTTTCTTTACCAGCGACAATTATTTCGCAGTACTGCAGCACAACTATAACCGTCGGAATACGTTATTTATTCTTTTAACCGAAGGCAACGATCTTAATTTTCTGAGTGAACTGCCTATGCTGCGCTTACCGGCCGATTCAACGCCGGAAGAGTTAAAGATATTTCTGCACCAGCCCACCCGCTACTATAAAACCCACCCGGCGCCGGGCGCCTCGGTGCAGTTTACCGAGCGGGAAAAGAAAGTTATTCAACTTATCAGCAATGGCGAAGCGGTCGCCAGCATTGGCCGGTCGCTGAATCTGCATATTAAAACCATTTATCAGATCCGGCTGAATCTGATTAAAAAGCTCGGCTGTAGCGGTAGGACCGATTTTTTTAATATCAGCCGCAGCGAAACCTTTAAATCCTGGAGCCAGATCCACCTGTAACCCGGCGCGTTAGCCCCGGTCTGCTTTGCGGATCGGGGCGATTAATTATTACCGTGAAAATGGATGCTGAAGCCCTGCTCTTGCCAGTGGCTGAGCAGCTCTTCCTGCAGAGGGGTGGCAGCGCGTCCGGTCCAGACGAAGATATGCTGGCCGGGAAACAGCTCGGGCCGCGGCGACTCCAGCGGTTCAGCGAGGACGTTGACGTGCCAGCCACGCTGGGAAAGACGCCATGCCTCCAGCCACAGACGGGTCCTGTCCTCATTGCTCCAGCCCACCAGCAGCGTCTCCCTGCCGTTCTTCTTACGCGCTTCGGCAAGAAACAGCGCCACGCAGTCAATCAACAGACCATCCAGCATACTGCTAATCACCAGCGAGGTATTCTGATCGAGCTTCAGACGCTGACGTACCGGCACTAACAGGCTGTCGATGAGCGTGTCGACGGGGTGTTGATGGCTTAGTGCCAGTAATTTGGCACGGATTCTGGCAGGCTGCATATAACGCAGAATGGACATCATCTCTTCCTGAAGATGCGCGGATTCGTCGCGCGCCGCCGGCAGGTTATCCTCCAGCAGCGCTTTAACTTTCCCTACTGATACACCGCGCTCTATCCAGCGCTTGATCTCTTCAATGCGCAGGATATCTTCTTCATCAAATTGTCGATGCCCACCTTCGCTACGCTGCGGTTTCAGTAGACCGTAACGACGCTGCCAGGCGCGCAGTGTGACCGGATTGATTCCGCAACGTTCGGCTACCTCACCGATACTGTAAAACGCCATAGCAGCCTCACATCAATCTGATACTTTAATACCTAAACTAACGAATTCAGGCATCCTGTACAACTCTATTTTCTTGTACAGATAAAGATATCAGGTTGTGGCTCACAGCGCTTGGGAAAAAGATGAAAAAATAATTAGCTGATTTCGAGATGGATCATTTTTTCTCTGGCCAGGCGACGGCAGGCAAGCCTCCCAGACGCGCGCTGGCGAACAAATTCCCCTGAAACTGCGAAATACCGGCTGATTCCAGCCACATCCACTCTTCAGCGCGCTCAACGCCGACGGCTGAGACCGCAATCTCCAGTGAAAAACAGCATTTGATAATCGCCTGTACAATCGACTGGCGCGGCCCATCCTGGTGGATATTGCGGATCAGCTCATGGTCGATTTTAATTCTGTCGGGCTGGTATTGCGCCAGCAGTGACAGCCCGGCAAATCCGGCGCCGAAGTGATCAATGGCGAGACTGATGCCCGCCCCCTTTAGCTTTCGCACCGCATCGGTAAAATCATCCATCCGCGAAATCACTTCCCGCTCGGTAAACTCGACAATAATCTGCTCAGGAATAAGATCATTACGCTGAATTTGATCGAGCAGGAAACCTACCGCGTTCGGCGCTTTAACCAGCGTCATCGGCAGTAGATTAATACTTAACGCCTTATTACGTAACCCTAATTTCCCCGCCAGCGACAGCGCCACCCGTTTACTGTGCAGATCGGCGAGATAAATGTCGTCACCGGAAAGCCCGGCAAAATAGGCGCCAGGCGACTGGCCGTCCGGTGCGCGTAACAGCGCTTCCCACGAAATAATTTCGCAGGCGAAAGGGTCGACGATCGGCTGGAAGGCAAAGGACCAGCTTTCATTATTATCACTTATCGGGGTATCAGGATAGAAAGTATTCTGATCGGGGATAAATACCCAGCTGTCAGCGGAAGGAATCTCAAAATAGTTCGCTTTTTCCGTTGATTCGACGAAGGTACGGAAAAATTGCAGTGCCCGGTCGTCATAGGTGAGCTGATATTTTGAGGTCCCGCGGTCCATCACCGTCTGCAGCACTTCCTCGCGATCATGTTCGCGTAAATCAAACAGTTCCATGCCGACATTACCGAAACGGCGGGACGGCGCATAGTCGCACAGAAGCTCCACCAGGTTATAGTGGCGGGGATCGCGGCAAATATGCTGATAAATATCCCGAACCTTTTCTTCAGGCCCCTCAATGAGTTGAAAAAAATGCGTCCCGTTAAAAAGTAAAATACCGGTGACATCCGCCTGCCCATTTCTCTCGTTTGCCCTGGCAACCATGGCCTCGATCGATTTGAATGAGACATTGTCGCAAATATGGCTGCGATAAATGATGGTGGTTAGCATAGTGATTCCAGATGGGAGGGATAAGCATTCACAGTAGCAGTTATCAGGCTAATCGTCTTGTAAAACTAGGTTTTGTCTTAACAAAAAAGATACACTAAAAATCCATGTTTTGTGCAAGGCTTTTGCATTTTTCTTTTCTTGTACAACATGCAACGCTAACCCCTACCTTTACAAACCAGAATCTCGCCAAACACAAAAAAAATTAACTTATTATAAATCAAAATCTTAACATTTTTTGAATCATTTCTGTGCAACTTTGTGTGTACAGGTTAATAATTATTGTATAAGTTTAATGACAGTTAACAGATGAATGAAATGAAAGGAGCACATATGCAGCAGAATGGTTACATTCCAGATACAGCGAACGCAATTGCCCAGTATTTCAACAAAGCATCGTTACCTTCCCAGCAGGAAACGCTGGGTCAGATTGTGATGGATATTCTCAACGAAGGGCGTCATCTCAACCGCAAAGCGCTGTGCACCAAACTGTTGAGCCGCCTCGACCGCGCCCGTGCCCCCGAGGAAGAGAGTCACTATCAGACCTTAATTGGTCTGCTGTTTGCCGGTCAGGAATAACGTCATCGATCGTCGCCTGTTGCACCGCAGTAGCAGATGAGGGGCGATCGCATCCACAAACCTGCTGCTGACCTGAATGCCCGTTCGCAGGTTCAGGGAGAGAGTGGCATGCAGAGAGACGGTTATGAATAGCAGTGAAACTGAGGAAATCACCGATGAGATCATCGGCGAGGCGGTGCTCGCGCTTCTGAAAACGAATCGCCCGATTACCACCCCGACCCTGCTGGTTCGACTTCGGTTGATGCAGGCGACAGAGTCAGACCGACAGCGAAGAAAGGTCATCGCTGCTGTGATCGAAGAAATTTGCGCGAAGCTTGCCCGTCAGCGCAAGCAAGCGCCTTTGCAGGTAAAGAAAATCAATGGCCGTTGGGAAACCCGAGGTTCGCCGACACAAAGCGCCATGGCGCTGGAAGGTAAAAAGATCCACTGAGTCTCCCAACCATGGTGAATAACACAGAGTGAGAATGTGATGAGACAGACTATGCATCAGCAACCCGATATTTACGCAGGACTGCAGGACACCGCGCTCTCCGACTATTTCCGTAACGCCGGTGATAAGCTGGTTGATGAGTCCGCCGTGATGTCGCTGGCCATCAACAGTATTCTCCAGTCCGAGGGTCACCTGAACAATAAGGCCATTATTTTATGGCTGATTCAGGCGCTGGAAAACACCGATGACGTGGTGACCGCTGACGTGATCCGTAAAACGCTGGAGATTGTCGTCGGCTACACCATGGACGATATCTAAGGTTTTCACGCTTCAGGCCCGCCAGGGCAACACCTTCCCTACAGAGCCTGTCCGCTCTGATCAAAAAAACCTCGCTCACGCGAGGTTTTTTCTTTTACCGCCTGACGGATCAGTGAGCGTTGACCACCACCCACATCGGTCCCTGCCCGACCGCATAGCGGCCTTTCTCCTGCAGCAGCCCCTGCTCGCCGGTAATTTCGTACACCGCGATATGGTGCGACTTCTGCCCGGCGGCAATCAGATACTTACCGCTGTGATCGAGATTAAAGCCGCGCGGCTGGGTCTCGGTCGGCTGATAGCCTTCCACCGCCAGCACGCTACCATCTTCCGACACGCTGAACACCGTGATGATGCTGGCGGTACGATCGCAGGCGTACAAATGACGCCCGTCCGGAGTGATATGAATATCCGCCGCCCAGCGCACGCCGGTGAAATCAGGCGGCATCATATCCAGAGTTTGTACACATTCGATGTTGCCATTCGGGTCTTTCAGCTCCCAAACGTCAATTGAGCTGTTCAGCTCATTGACGCAGTAACCATACTGCTGATTCGGATGGAACACCATGTGGCGCGGACCCGCCCCCTCGACGGTGGTGACTTCCGCTGGCTCCTGGGCGGAGAGGAAACCATCTTCGCTGAGGGTAAACAGGCAGATGCGATCCTGCTTCAGCGCCGGCACCCACAGGGTACGGTTGTCCGGGGAGATATTGGCCGAGTGGCAGCCTTCCAGCCCTTCCACCACGGTGATAGTTTCACCCGGCAGGCCATCCTGCAGCGGGGTCACGCTGACGCAGCCCTGATTGTAGGAGGCGCTGAAGACAAAGCGGCCATGATGATCGGTAGAAATGTGGGTCGGGCTGCCCGGCAGCGCCGCTTCCCCCGCAAAGGTCAACGCCCCGTTATCCGGCGTGATGCGATAAGCTAACACGCGAAACTCCGGACGAACGCCAACGTACAGATACTCCTTATTGGGACTGACCACCATCGGCTGGACCTGACCCGGGGCATCAACCACCTGCACCAGCGTCAGTTTGCCGTCCGCTTCAAGACTCCAGACGTGGATTTGTTGGCTTTCCGGGCTGGCGGTATAAACGGTTTGTTTCATGACTACTCCTTCCCTCACTGCACGTGGATTTTTCATTTTCAGGATAACAGCACCCTGAAAATTATAAGACATCCGCCCATGATACTCGCATCGCCGACCGAATTACCGACGGAAGGCGGCACAAAGGGCATACAGACATTCACGGCAGATGTGGAAAAATTGGTCCTGACGCCACGGCGGTGTACCATCATGGCCAGGTACTTTTCAACATCAACCGGAAATAACACATGACAACACGCGTGATTGCCCTGGATTTAGACGGCACCCTGCTTACCAGCAAAAAAACCATCCTGCCCGCTTCGCTGGAAGCGCTGGCTCGCGCCAGAGAGGCGGGCTACCAGGTGATCGTCGTTACCGGACGTCATCACGTCGCTATTCATCCTTTTTATCAGGCACTGGCTCTCGATACACCTGCAATTTGTTGTAATGGCACTTATTTGTATGATTATCACGCAAAAAAGGTTTTGGCGGCCGATCCTATGTCGGTGGAACACGCGGTAAGCCTCACCGCCATGCTCGCCGAACAGCAGATCCACGGTCTGGCCTATGTGGATGACGCGATGCTTTACGAACAGCCCACCGGGCATGTGATCCGCACCCGCAACTGGGCGCAGGCGCTACCGGAGGATCAGCGCCCGGTCTTCAGCCAGGTCGACTCGCTGGCGCAGGCGGTCCGCGAGGTCAAGGCGGTATGGAAATTCGCCCTCACCGACGATGACATTCCCCGTCTGCAGCGCTTTGCGCAGGAGGTCGGCGAGACGCTGGGCCTGGCGTGCGAATGGTCGTGGCACGACCAGGTGGATATTGCCCGCGCCGGCAACAGCAAAGGCAAACGCCTGGCGCAGTGGGTCGCAGACCAGGGGCTGTCGATGCAGAATGTGGTGGCCTTCGGCGATAACTACAACGATCTGAGTATGCTGGAAGCAGCAGGCACCGGGGTGGCGATGGGCAATGCGGTGGACGAGGTCAAAGCCCGCGCCAACGTGGTCATCGGGGACAATGAGTCCGCCAGCATCGCCGAGTTTATCTACCGTCAGCTGCTGTGATCAGGCGGCGATCGACACGCTTTTGATCTGGGCAAACACCTGCTGGCCTGGCGCTATCGCCAGGTCATCCCGCGCCCACGGGCTGATTCGAGCCCACAGAGGATGGCCGCTCACCCTGAGCTGAACCTCGATCTGTCCGTTGACCTCCAGACACTGAACCACCTCGGCGCGCAAGATGTTGCGGATGCTGGTGGCGGACGGCTGGGCCAGCACCAGCGAAACATCCGACGCCTGAATGCGGATCCGCGCGGTATCACCTGCGGGACGTTCGAGCCGGTTGACCCACAGCATTTGATCCCCCAGCGTCAGCGCGGTCATCGCGTACTGCGGATGCTGCGCGGCGATGGTGGCGCTGAGGATCGTACTCTGCTGTTCCGCCGGCAGCCAGGGGTGCATCACGCTGCTGCTCCAGACCTCCTCCAGCGGACCGAAAGCCTTCACCTTACCGGCCTCCAGCACCAGCACGCGATCGGCCAGATGCTGGATCTCGTCCAGCGAGTGGCTGACGTAAAGCATCGGAATATGGATCTCCTGCGCCAGTCGCTGCAAATAGGGCAACAGTTCGCGTTTGCGCGGAATATCCAGCGAGGCCAGCGGCTCGTCCAGCAGCAGCAGCTCCGGCGCGGTCAGCAAAGCGCGGCCGATGGCTACACGCTGCTTTTCGCCGCCGGATAACCGGCCAGGCAGGCGATCCAGCAAGGGAGCGATCCCCAGCAGCTCCACCAGCTTATCGAACTGGCTGACCATGGATTTCGCCATGCCGTACTGTAGATTGCCGCGCACTTTATAGTGGGGAAACAGGCGCGCATCCTGAAAGACATAGCCGATCCGCCGCTGCTCCGGCGCCAAGCAGATACGCTGCGCGGTGTCGTTCAGCACCCTGCCGTTGAGCACGATCCGCCCCGCCTGCGGCCGGGTCAGGCCGCTGATAGCGTTGATCAACGACGTTTTCCCGGCGCCGGAGACGCCAAAGATGGCGGTGATCCCGCTGCTGGGCAGCGTTTCACGGATCTGCAGACAGTGGCTGCCGAGGGTCTGGGTAAAGTCCAGCTCCAGCATCATTATCCTCCTATGCGCTGGCGGCTCACGCGGGCCAGCCATTCTGATATCAAGAGCGAGACCAGCGCCAGGCCGATAGCGATGAGGCACAGACGAGCCGCCGCCCCCTCCCCGCCCGGAGTCTGGATCAGGGTGTACATCGCCGAAGGCAGGGTACGCGTTTCGCCGGGAATATTGGAGACGAAGGTGATGGTCGCGCCAAATTCCCCTAACGAGCGGGCGAAGGCCAGCACCGTGCCAACAATAATTCCCGGCAGAGTCAGCGGCAGCGTAATGGTGAAAAATACCCGCCAGCGGCTGGCCCCGAGGGTTCTCGCCGCCTGCTCCAGTTTGATGTCCACCCCCTCCAGCGCCAGGCGGATGGCGCGCACCATCAGCGGGAAAGACATCACCGCCGCCGCCAGCACCGCCCCGCGCCAGCTGAAGGCAAAGCTGATGCCGAACCAGTCATACAGCCAGCTGCCAATAAACCCGCGCCGCCCCATGGCCACCAGCAGCAGATATCCCACCACCACCGGCGGCAGCACCAGCGGCAGATGGAGAAGGCTGTCGAGCAGCGCCTTGCCGGGGAAGGTGCGCCTGACCAGCAGCCAGGAAAAAAAGATGCCAAAGGGCAGGCTCAAGGCCACCGCCAGGGAGGAGACTTTCAGGCTCAGCAGCACCGCCTGCCATTCGGGTTCGCTCAGAAACATCAGCGGGTGGTAAATCCGTAACGTTGGAAAATCGCGGACGCTTCAGGCCCTTTCAGGTAGTCATAGAAAGCGCTCACGGCCGCATTGCGGTGGCCATCGACAATCGCCAGCGGGTATTCGACTTTCTGATGCGACGCCTCCGGGAAGGTGCCCACCACTTTCACCCCTTTGCTGGCCACGGCATCCGATCCGTAGACGATGCCCAACGGCGCTTCGCTACGCTCCACCAGCGCCAGCGCGCCGCGCACGTCTTCCGCCGGCGCAAGCTTCGGCGACAGGGTCTCCCAGGCGCCCAGTTTCTGCAGCGCTTCTTTGGCGTAGATCCCTGCCGGAACGTGCTGCGGATCGCCCACCGCCAGACGGCCCCCTTTCAGCAGGCTGGTCCAGTCGGTTTTCTCATCAATGGTAATCGCACCCTGCGCGCTGGCTTTCGGCGCCACCACCATCAGGCTGTTGCCAAGCAGGGTGGCGCGGGTCGCCGGATCGATGGCCTTTTTGTCAGCCGCGTAGTCCATCCACTTTTGATCGGCGGAGATAAACAGATCCGCCGGGGCACCTGCTTCAATCTGCCGCGCCAGCGTCGACGACGAGGCAAACGACGAGACGACCTCGACGTTTTTCTCTTTCTTATACGCCTGGGCGATATCCTGCATCGCGTTGGTTAACGATGCGGCGGCGAAAACGGTCACTTTCCCCTCGGCCGCCAGCGCCTGACCCGCGACGCACAGCGTGAGTGATACCCCGACAACCCCGCGTAACCAAGAACCTGTCATCTGAATCTCCTGTCAATGCGTTATGTATTCGACAATATAACGATATGCAGAGCATTTTTATAGTGACACAGGACAATAAAACGAAGGGAAATGATACAGGAGGGAAATAGCACAGCGCCCGGTTAAACCGGGCGCCGGGAAATCAATGATTTTGCTGGCTGCGATCTTTGTGGCCGACAGCGGAGAAGAGGTTGAACACTTCGCCAAGACCGTAAATCAATCCCAGGATGACCGCCATCACCACCGGTACCATGATGACCGCAAAAACCAGACTTTTCAAAAGCTCTAACATGGTTCACTCCAGATAGTATGATTTGCTGATTGTAACGGTTTCAGCCGAAAAAACACGCCCCATTTGTGCGGTGGGTAATGACAAAACCGCGCACAGAGGTTTTGCAACTGGGTGACTATCGGTCACAATACGCTTTTTTGTCAGGAAACGATTATGCAGGCTGAAATTCTTCTCACCCTTAAGCTACAGCAGCGCCTGTTTGCCGACCCCCGGCGGATCGCCCTGCTCAAACAGATTGACCAGACCGGCTCGATAAGCCAGGGGGCGAAGCACGCGGGCATCAGCTATAAAAGCGCGTGGGATGCCATCAACGAGATGAACCAGCTCAGCGAACAGCCGCTGGTGGATCGCGCCACCGGCGGCAAAGGCGGCGGCGGCGCGGTGCTGACCCGCTACGGGCAGCGTCTGATCCAACTGTACGATCTGCTGGCGCAGATCCAGCAGAAAGCGTTTGATGTCCTCAGCGATGACGACGCCCTGCCACTGGACAGCCTGTTGGCGGCCATCTCGCGCTTTTCCCTGCAGACCAGCGCCCGCAACCAGTGGTTCGGCACCATTACCGGCCGCGATCGCCAGCAGGTGCAGCAGCACGTTGAGGTGCTGCTGGCCGACGGTCAGACCCGCCTGAACGTCGCCATTACCGCCCAGAGCGCTGAAAAGCTGGGGCTCGATGAGGGCCAGGAGGTGCTGGTTCTGTTGAAAGCGCCCTGGGTCGGCATCACCCTCGACCCGGCGGTGGCCCGCCAGGCCGAAAACCAGCTGTCGGGTCGTATCAGCCATATCGAATGCGGCTCCGGGCAGTGCGAAGTGCTGATGACGCTGGCCGACGGTCAGACCCTGTGCGCCACTCTGCCACAGGCGCAGACGTCTGGCCTGACGGAAGGGACGGAGGCGATCGCTTACTTCAACGCCGATCGCATCATTCTCGCTACGTTATGCTGACCCCATTGACATTGCGCGCCTGAAGTCGTATCCCTGATGCACATCGCTGCAAAAAATGGGATACATCATGTCATCATTGCAAATTTCGCAAGGCACGTTTCGCCTGAGCGATACAAAAACCTTAAAAATAGACCACCTGAGCGTGGCGGCGGGTGAAAGCTGGGCGTTCGTCGGCAGCAACGGCAGCGGCAAATCCGCCCTCGCGCGAGCCCTGGCCGGCGACCTGACCCTGCTCAGCGGTCAGCGCGAAAGCCACTTCTCCCGAGTAACACGCCTCTCCTTCGAACAGCTGCAGAAGCTGGTCAGCGACGAGTGGCAGCGCAATAACACCGACCTGCTCAGCCCCGGAGAAGAAGATACCGGCCGCACCACTGCGGAGATTATTCAGGACGAGGTGAAAGATCCTGCCCGCTGCGCGCAGCTTGCCGAACAGTTTGCCATCAGCGCCCTGTTGGACCGCCGCTTTAAGTATCTGTCCACTGGCGAAACGCGTAAGACCCTGCTGTGCCAGGCCCTGATGAGCGATCCGCAACTGCTGATCCTCGACGAGCCTTTCGACGGCCTCGACGTCAACTCCCGCCAGCAGTTGGCCGCGCTGCTGGCCGACCTGCATCGCGCCGGCCTCACCCTGGTGCTGGTGCTCAACCGCTTCGATGAGATCCCGGAGTTTGTGCAATACGCCGGCGTGCTGGCTGATTGCCTCCTCAGCGAGACCGGCGAGAAGCGCGCTCTTCTGCAGCAGGCGCTGGTCGCTCAGCTGGCGCACAGTGAAAAACTGGACGGCATCACCTTGCCTGAGCCAGATGTACCACCAGCCCGTCATGCGCTGGCAGACTCGGCGCCGCGTATCGTGCTCAATGACGGCGTGGTCTCCTACAACGATCGTCCGGTCATCAACCATCTCTCATGGACCGTGAGCCCGGGCGAACACTGGCAGATCGTCGGCCCCAACGGCGCCGGTAAATCCACGCTGCTGAGCCTTATCACCGGCGATCATCCGCAGGGCTACAGCAACAATCTCACCATCTTTGGCCGCCGCCGCGGCAGCGGCGAGACCATCTGGGATATTAAAAAGCATATCGGCTACGTCAGCAGCAGCCTGCATCTGGACTACCGGGTCAGCACCAACGTCCGCAACGTTATTCTGTCGGGCTATTTTGACTCGATCGGCATTTATCAGGCGGTGTCCGATAAACAGCATAAGCTGGTGCAGCAATGGCTGGATATTCTCGGCATCGATAAGCGCACCGCCGACGCGCCGTTTCACAGCCTGTCGTGGGGCCAGCAGCGGCTGGCGCTTATCGTTCGCGCGCTGGTCAAGCATCCAACCCTGCTGATCCTCGATGAACCTCTGCAGGGGCTGGATCCCCTCAATCGCCAGCTGGTACGCCGCTTTGTCGACGTCCTGATTGGCGAAGGCGCCACGCAGCTGCTGTTTGTCTCGCACCATGCGGAAGATGCCCCGGACTGTATTACCCATCGCCTGGCATTCGTTCCCAGTGGAGACGGTTACACTTATCAGCTCGGCCCCGTGGCCTGACGCCTCCTGCCGGGGATCGAAAGATCCCTGGTATTTTTCAGAAAAATAGCGCCAACCTCATATAACCAATTGTATATAAAACAAAATAAATTAAATGATGTCGTTTCACCCTCAAGTGTAAACGATTCCACTAACTTGTTCTGTGTCACACTTTTCACTTCTTTGATATGCTATCTTCCTCATACACGATAAGCCGAATGGAGCGAATCATGAAAGTTCTGGTTACAGGTGGTAGCGGTTACATTGGAAGTCATACCTGCGTTCAACTGCTGCTGCAGGGGCATGAGGTGGTGATCCTCGACAATCTCTGCAACAGCAAGCGCAGCGTACTGCCGGTGATTGAGCGTCTCGGCGGCAAAAAAGCCACCTTTATTGAAGGCGATATTCGTAATGAAGCGCTGATGACCGAGATCCTCCACGACCACGCCATTGAAGCGGTGATCCACTTCGCCGGGCTGAAGGCCGTCGGGGAGTCCGTCGCCAAACCGCTGGAATATTACGACAATAACGTCACCGGCACACTGAAATTAGTCTCCGCCATGCGCGCCGCGGGCGTGAAGAACTTCATCTTTAGCTCCTCCGCCACCGTCTACGGCGACCAGCCGAAAATCCCGTATGTCGAAAGCTTCCCGACCGGCACCCCGCAAAGCCCTTACGGCAAAAGCAAACTGATGGTGGAGCAGATCCTGACCGACCTGCAGAAAGCCCAGCCGGAGTGGAGCATTGCCCTGCTGCGCTACTTCAACCCGGTCGGCGCCCACCCGTCGGGCGACATGGGTGAAGACCCGCAGGGGATCCCGAATAACCTGATGCCCTACATCGCCCAGGTCGCCGTTGGCCGTCGTGAATCGCTGGCCGTGTTTGGTAACGACTACCCGACCGAAGATGGCACCGGCGTGCGCGATTATATCCACGTGATGGACCTCGCTGACGGTCACGTCGCGGCCATGGAAAAACTGGCTGACAAAGCCGGGGTCCATATCTACAACCTTGGCGCCGGCGTCGGCAGCAGCGTGCTCGACGTGGTCAATGCTTTCAGCAAGGCCTGCGGCAAACCGATTAACTACCATTTCGCGCCGCGCCGCGATGGCGACCTCCCGGCCTACTGGGCGGATGCCGCCAAGGCCGACCGCGAGCTGAACTGGCGCGTGACGCGCAACCTGGACGAAATGGCGCAGGACACCTGGCACTGGCAGTCCCGCCATCCGCAGGGTTATCCAGACTAAGGAACCTTCATGAGCGTATTTAACCCCGTTGACCATCCGCATCGTCGTTATAACCCGTTAACCGGGCAGTGGATTCTGGTTTCTCCGCATCGCGCCAAGCGCCCCTGGCAGGGGGCGCAGGAAACGCCGGCAAAACAGACCTTGCCGGCCCACGATCCGGACTGTTTCCTGTGCCCGGGCAACACCCGGGTCACTGGCGACACCAACCCGAATTACACCGGTACCTACGTGTTTACCAACGACTTTGCGGCCCTGATGACCGACACCCCGGACGCCCCGGAGAGTGACGATCCGCTGATGCGCTGCCAGAGCGCGCGCGGCACCAGTCGGGTGATCTGCTTCTCGCCAGACCACAGCAAAACGCTGCCGGAGCTGAGCCTTGAAGCGCTGGAAGGCGTGGTTAAAGCGTGGCAGGAACAGACCGCGGACCTTGGAAAAAGCTATCCGTGGGTACAGGTCTTTGAAAATAAAGGGGCAGCGATGGGCTGCTCCAACCCGCACCCGCACGGTCAGGTGTGGGCCAACAGCTTCCTGCCCAATGAAGCGGAACGGGAAGACCGTCTGCAGAAAGAATATTACGCCAGCCAGGGCCAGCCAATGCTGCTGGACTATGCCCGGCGCGAACTGGCCGACGGCAGCCGCACCGTGGTCGACACCGAGCACTGGCTGGCGGTCGTGCCCTACTGGGCCGCGTGGCCGTTTGAAACGCTGCTGCTGCCGAAAGCGCCCGTGCAGCGTATTACCGATTTAACCGACGCCCAGCGCAGCGATCTGGCGCTGGCGTTGAAAAAGCTGACCAGCCGTTACGACAACCTGTTCCAGTGCTCATTCCCCTACTCCATGGGCTGGCACGGCGCGCCGTTTAACGATGAAAACCATAACCACTGGCAGCTCCACGCCCACTTTTATCCGCCGCTGCTGCGATCCGCGACGGTCCGCAAGTTTATGGTTGGCTACGAAATGCTGGCCGAAACCCAGCGCGATCTGACCGCCGAGCAAGCTGCCGAACGACTGCGCGCCGTCAGCGACGTCCATTTTCGTGAATCCGGAGTGTAATGATGAGTCTGAAAGAGAAAACCCAAACCCTGTTTGCTGAGGCCTTCGGTTACCCGGCCAGCCATGTCATTCAGGCGCCAGGCCGCGTCAACCTGATCGGCGAGCATACCGATTACAACGACGGCTTTGTGCTGCCCTGCGCTATCGACTACCAGACGGTGATCAGCTGTGCGCCGCGCGACGATCGTACCGTGCGGGTGATTGCCGCCGATTACGACAATCAGAGCGATGAATTCTCTCTCGACGCGCCGATTATCAGCCACGACACCCAGCAGTGGTCGAACTATGTCCGCGGCGTGGTGAAGCATCTGCAGCAGCGGAACAGCCACTTCGGCGGCGCGGATCTGGTGATCAGCGGCAATGTGCCGCAGGGCGCGGGGTTAAGCTCCTCAGCCTCGCTGGAAGTCGCCGTCGGCACTGTGTTCCAGCAGCTCTATCATCTGCCGCTGGATGGCGCGCAAATCGCCCTCAACGGCCAGGAAGCGGAAAACCAGTTCGTCGGCTGCAACTGCGGCATCATGGATCAGCTGATTTCGGCGCTGGGCAAAAAAGACCATGCGCTGCTGATCGACTGCCGTTCTCTGGGCACCAAAGCCGTCTCGATGCCGAAAGGCGTGGCGGTGGTGATCATCAACAGCAACTTTAAGCGCACCCTCGTCGGCAGCGAGTACAACACCCGTCGTGAACAGTGCGAGACCGGCGCGCGCTTCTTCCAGCAGCCCGCTCTGCGCGATGTCACCCTTGAGCAATTCAACGCCGTCGCCCATGAGCTGGATCCGGTGGTCGCGAAGCGGGTACGCCATGTGCTGACGGAGAATGCCCGCACCGTGGAAGCCGCCAGCGCCCTCGAAAAAGGCGACCTGAAGCGGATGGGTGAGCTGATGGCCGAATCCCATGCCTCGATGCGCGATGATTTCGAGATTACCGTCCCGCAGATCGACACTCTGGTGGAGATCGTTAAGGCCGCGATCGGTGATAAAGGCGGCGTACGCATGACCGGCGGCGGCTTTGGCGGCTGCGTGGTAGCGCTGGTCCCGGAAGATCTGGTCGATACCGTTCAGCAGGCCGTTGCTAAAACGTATGAAGCGAAAACCGGTATTAAAGAGACATTCTATGTCTGCAAACCGTCACAGGGGGCTGGCCAATGGTAACGCAAACCACCGCGCTGGCGCCGGACGGCCAGCCATGGCAGCAGGTAACCCTGCGCAATAAGGCGGGGATGACCGTCACCGTGGCGGACTGGGGCGCGACGCTGCTCAGCGCCGAGGTGCCGCTGGCCGATGGCAACCTGCGCCGCCCGCTGCTGGGCTGCGCCAGGCTGGAAGACTATACCCGCCAGGCCGCGTTTCTTGGCGCCTCGGTAGGCCGCTACGCCAACCGCATCGGCAATAGCCGCTTCCCGCTTGACGGCCAGCTCGTCAACGTTACGCCTTCAAACGACGCGGGCCACCAGCTCCACGGCGGCCCCGAAGGGTTTGATAAACGTCGCTGGCGCATCGTCCGCGCCGACGAGCAGGAAGTGCTCTTCGCCCTGACCTCGCCAGATGGCGATCAAGGCTTTCCCGGCACGCTGCAGGCTACCGCGCACTATCGTCTGACCGACGATAACCGCATCGCGATTACCTATCGCGCCACCGTGGATAAACCCTGCCCGGTGAACATGACCAATCACGTCTATTTCAACCTCGACGGTGAACAGCGCGACGTGCGCCAGCACCAGCTGCAGATCCTCGCCCAGAGGTATCTGCCGGTGGAAAGCGACGGTATCCCGGGTGGTGAACTCAAAGATGTTGCTAACACCAGCTTTGATTTCCGCCAGCCGAAAACCATCGCCGCCGACTTCCTCGCCGACGCCGATCAGCAAAAGGTGAAGGGATACGATCATGCCTTCCTGCTGGACGCCGGAGGCGACGCCAGCCAGCCTGCGGCGCAGGTCTGGTCGCAGGACGGTAAGCTGCAGATGACGGTCTATACCTCCGCTCCGGCGCTGCAGTTTTACTCCGGCAACTATCTCGGCGGCACCCCGTCGCAGACGACAGAGCCCTACGCCGACTGGCAGGGGCTGGCGCTGGAAAGCGAATTCCTCCCGGATTCGCCGAATCATCCGGAATGGCCGCAGCCGGACTGTGTGTTACGTCCGGGCCAGGAGTACGTCAGCCTGACGGAATATCAGTTTATCGCCCGATAATCGCCAGCGCCCTCCGCCGGGGGCGCTGCTTTTCGTCCCCGCCCTCCTCTCTGGCGCCTCTTTTTTCAGCAACCTGCTCTATTTTCCGTCACCAAAGGGCAAAAAAATAACCTGTGTTTTACAAGCACCTTACACTGAGCCACTATTTTCGCTATGGTTAGGGATAAGCATTGCCGTGAGCCAAATCACGGCAATATAATGAGAATAGTTATCAATCAATAACACATACACCAACATATTCAGCGCACCGTTCGCGGCGCGAGGGATGGCGTGTAGAGAGGAGTAAGAGAATGGCTGTAACTAAGCTGGTACTGGTTCGTCATGGCGAAAGCCAGTGGAACAACGAAAACCGCTTCACCGGTTGGTACGACGTTGATCTGTCCGAGAAAGGCGTTAGCGAAGCGAAAGCGGCAGGTAAACTGCTGAAGGCTGAAGGCTTCAGCTTTGATTTTGCTTATACCTCCGTGCTGAAACGTGCCATCCACACCCTGTGGAACGTGCTGGACGAACTGGATCAGGCCTGGCTGCCGGTTGAGAAATCCTGGAAGCTGAACGAGCGTCATTACGGCGCGCTGCAGGGCCTGAACAAAGCGGAAACCGCTGAGAAATACGGTGACGAGCAGGTTAAACAGTGGCGTCGCGGCTTCGCTGTCACTCCGCCGGAGCTGACCAAAGACGACGAGCGCTACCCGGGCCACGATCCGCGCTATGCAAAACTGACCGACGCCGAACTGCCGACCACTGAAAGCCTGGCGCTGACCATCGACCGCGTCGTGCCTTACTGGAACGAAACCATTCTGCCGCGCCTGAAAAGCGGTGAGCGCGTGATCATCGCCGCTCACGGTAACTCCCTGCGCGCGCTGGTGAAATACCTCGACAACATGGGCGAAGACGAGATCCTCGAACTGAACATCCCGACCGGCGTACCGCTGGTGTATGAGTTCGATGAAAACTTCAAGCCGATCAAACATTACTATCTGGGCAATGCGGAAGAGATCGCGGCGAAAGCGGCTGCCGTCGCCAACCAGGGTAAAGCGAAGTAATTTCCCCGGTCAAAACAAAAAAGCGTGGAAATCTCCACGCTTTTTTTATGACCTGCGCTAACGCAGAGTAGCTTAGCCGCGGCGGGTTTTCACTGCTTCCGCCAGCTGACGCAGGATCGTGTCGGTATCCTCCCAGCCGATGCAGGCGTCGGTGACGCTCTTGCCGTAGGTCAGCGGTTCACCGCTCTCGAGGCTCTGGTTGCCTTCCACCAGATGGCTTTCAATCATCACGCCCATAATGGCGCGCTCGCCGCCGGCAATCTGCTGGCATACGTCGGCGCCCACTTCCATCTGCTTCTTGAACTGCTTGCTGGAGTTGGCATGGCTGAAGTCGATCATCACCTGGGCCGGAAGACCCGCTTTCGCCAGGCCGATTTTCACTTCCGCCACGTGCTTCGCGCTGTAGTTCGGCTCTTTGCCGCCGCGCAGAATAATATGGCAGTCCCCGTTGCCGCTGGTATTCACGATGGCGGAGTGGCCCCACTTGGTGACCGACAGGAAACAGTGCGGCGCGCCGGCGGCGTTAATCGCGTCGATAGCCACCTTGATGGTGCCATCGGTACCATTCTTAAAGCCCACCGGGCAGGAGAGCCCCGAGGCGAGCTCGCGGTGAACCTGAGATTCGGTGGTACGCGCCCCAATGGCGCCCCAGCTCATCAGATCGGCGACATACTGCGGGGTGATCATATCGAGGAATTCCCCCGCCGCCGGCAGACCGCTGTCGTTAATGTCCAGCAGCAGTTTGCGCGCAATGCGCAACCCGTCGTTGATGCGGAAGCTGTTATCCATATGGGGATCGTTGATAAGCCCTTTCCAGCCGACGGTGGTGCGCGGTTTCTCAAAATAGACGCGCATGACGATCTCGAGCTCGCCCTTCAACGCCTCGCGCAGGGTCAGCAGACGGGAAGCGTACTCTTTCGCCGCCGCCGGGTCGTGAATAGAACAAGGCCCAATCACCACCAGCAGGCGGTCATCATCGCCTTTGAGGATCTGGTGGATCGCTTTGCGAGCATGTGCAACGGTGTTTGCAGCATTTTCGGTAGCAGGGAATTTTTCCAGGAGCGCAACGGGAGGTAATAATTCGTTGATCTCTTTAATGCGTAAATCGTCGTTCTGATAATTCATCTTCTTTCCAGCGTTGCCATACTTATTCAATGAAATGCAATCCCTCCAATCTATCTCTTCGCTGAAATAGTGTAAACGTGATTTTACAGTAGTGATGGAATAATCCTGGAAATAGGCAAAAATACGCCATAAAGTAGCGAAAGCAGGCTCATGAACTACAATATTTAACTGTTAAAGCTAATTAAGTCTTACGTTTCAGGATTATATAGTGACACTGCGATCGTCTGCGGAGTCTTAAACCATAGCGAGTCAGATCCCTGGCACACTTACCGCTGGAGGCGTTTTTTACCGCTTCCCGACCCAACAGGAGTATCCGATGAATATGAAAAAACTGACGACCCTTTTGCTCACCGCCACCTTAAGTCTTGCCAGCGGCGCGGCCCTGGCGGCAGACACCGGCGCCCAGTCCAACAATGGCCAGGCCAACTCTTCCGCTGATGCCGGCCAGGTGGCGCCGGATGCCCGTGAAAACGTGGCGCCGAATAACGTGGATAATAGCCAAATTAACTCTGGCTCTGGCGGCACCATGCTTCATCCTGACGGCTCGACGATGAGCCAGGACAATATGTCGAGCGATGAGGTACATAAAAACTCGATGTGTAAAGACGGCCGCTGTCCGGATACCGGTAAGAAACTGGACAACGGCGACAGCATGAACCATGACAACAGCAAAACCGACGGTACAACCCAGTAATTGATGCGGTGAGTGCAAACAGAGAAAAGGCGAGCTGGGCTCGCCTTTTCTCTGTTTGTTATCGTTCTCTGTTTATGCTGTCATAGCGTGATAATGATAACTATCAAGGGACGACACCATGGCGCACTCGCATTCGCACTCCCCTGCCCAGGCTCCGGATAACGGCAACGCCCGCCGGCTGCTTTGGGCGTTCATCGTCACCGCCGGTTTTATGCTGATAGAAGCCATCGGCGGCGCGATCTCCGGCTCGCTGGCCCTGCTGGCGGATGCCGGCCATATGCTCACCGACTCCGCCGCCCTGCTGTTTGCGCTGCTGGCGGTTCGCTTCGCCAGCCGTCCCCCGAACGCCCGCCATACTTTTGGCTGGCTGCGTTTGACCACCCTGGCGGCGTTTCTCAATGCCATTGCTCTGGTGGTGATCACCATGCTGATTGTCTGGGAGGCCATTCAGCGCTTCCAGCATCCGCAGCCGGTCGCCGGGGTGACGATGATGGTGATTGCGGTCGCTGGCCTGCTGGCCAACGTGCTGGCTTTCTGGATCCTGCATCGTGGCAGCGAAGAGCGGAATCTCAACGTGCGCGCCGCGGCGCTACACGTGCTCGGCGATCTGCTGGGTTCGGTTGGCGCGATTGTGGCCGCCGTGGTGATCCTCACCACCGGCTGGACGCCTGTCGACCCGATCCTTTCCGTGCTGGTTTCCTGCCTGGTGCTACGTAGCGCATGGCGGCTGCTGAAGGAGAGTCTGAATGAGCTGCTGGAAGGCGCACCGCGTTCGCTGGATGTGGCGGCCCTGCAGCGGGATATCCGCCGCTCTATCCCGGAGGTGCGCGATGTTCACCACGTCCACGTCTGGCTGGTGGGGGAAAAACCGGTGATGACGCTCCATGTTCAGGTTGTCCCGCCGCACGATCATGATGCGTTACTCAACCGTATCCTGCATTTCCTTGAACATAAATATGAAATTGAGCATGCCACGGTGCAGATGGAATACCAGCCCTGCAGCGGCCCGGAGTGCCATCTCAACACGATGCACGCCGGGCACGATCATCACCACCATCATTAGCCAGAAAACGCGTGAGAACCTCGCTCACGCGCGCTGTTTATCCACATTCGGCTGCCGTTCAGCGCAATGAACGTCAGCAAGAGATATTCCAGCGACATAGCATAGACGCCCTGACGGGCAAAAATCACCACGCTTATGACGTTGACGATGACCCACAGCAGCCAGTTCTCAACGTATTTGCGGGTCATTAAGATCATCGCCACTACCGACAGCACCGTCATACAGGAGTCCCAGAACGGGAAGGCATCCGGCTGCAGTTCCGGCATCGTGACCTGCAAACCAAGCGCTTGCATCAGGCTGACCGCGATTCGCGTCAGGAAGGCAAAAAACGGATTGATAAACAGGGTCAGCAAGCCAATTGCCACCACGCAGGCCGCCAGCCAGCCCAGGGCTTTACTGCGTGGTAGCCAGCGGATCTGCAGCTCGGCCTCATGATTGCTGCTTTGCCGCGACCAGGCATACCAGCCGTAAACGTTAGCGGCAAAGAAGAACAGCTGCAGCAACAGGCTGGCGTACAGCTGGATCTGAAAGAAGATGATGGCGAACAGCGTGACGTTGACCAGACCGAATGCATAGTTGCTGATCTTCTCCAGGCTCGCCAGCCAGATACACAGCAGCCCGGCGATGGTCCCCACGGCCTCTATCCAGGAGAGATCGTACCCCCCGGCGCCGATGGGTATATGTACTAAAATATTCTGCGTGCTAAAAAAATCCATTTTATCCTCTCAGCGCCAGATGACGCGGCAATAGGTTATCCCCGTAGTGTAGCCGCAAAATCCAGCATCCGGTTAAGGGGAATTAATGCGCCGGTCCGCAGCGCTTCGTCGACGTGGATTTCATGCTCAGCGCCGCCCTGCTCGAGCCCCTCGGCAATGGCTTTCAGGCCGTTCATCGCCATCCACGGGCAGTGCGCGCAGCTGCGGCAGGTCGCCCCTTCACCAGCGGTGGGCGCTTCCAGCAGCGTTTTCTCCGGCACCGCCTGCTGCATTTTATAAAAGATACCGCGATCGGTCGCCACGATCAGCTGGCGCTGGGGCAGGCTTTTCGCCGCCGCAATCAGCTGGCTGGTGGAACCTACGGCATCGGCCATCTCGACGATTGCCTGCGGCGACTCGGGATGGACCAGTACAGCAGCTTCAGGATAGAGGGCCTTCATCCGCATCAACGCCTGAGTTTTAAACTCGTCGTGCACGATGCACGCCCCCTGCCAGCAAAGCACGTCTGCGCCGGTCTGACGCTGAACGTAGCGGCCAAGATGGCGGTCCGGCGCCCAGAGGATCTTTTGACCAAGACTATCCAGATGGTCAATGAGTTCTACGGCGATGCTGGAGGTCACCACCCAGTCGGCGCGAGCCTTCACCGCGGCGGACGTATTGGCATAGACCACCACCGTGCGGTCAGGATGGGCGTCGCAAAAGGCGTTGAATTCCTCAATCGGACAGCCCAGATCCAGCGAACACTCGGCGTTCAGGGTCGGCATCAGAATGGTCTTTTCCGGGCTAAGGATTTTGGCGGTTTCCCCCATAAAACGCACCCCGGCGACCAGCAGCGTGGAGGCCGAATGGCGGGCGCCAAAGCGCGCCATCTCCAGCGAGTCGGCGATACAGCCGCCGGTTTCTTCCGCCAGTTGTTGAATTTCAGGATCGGTGTAGTAATGCGCCACCATCACGGCGTCGCGCTCGCGCAGCAGGCGCTTGATTTTTTCGCGATAAAACTGCTTTTCGTCGACGGTCAGCGGCTGCGGTTTCGGTGGGAAGGGATAAATCGCCGTTTCAGGATCAAACATTACGCTCATCATGCAATCTCGTTTTACTGGCTTAACTCTAAGACCGTCACTATGGCCTGTCTGCGCCTTAACACGGTCATGGTGTTTTATATGCTAAACAAGATAGCGGATTACGAGCAAAAAGTCGTGATGAATTTTGTACATGAGCACCTATTCCCCGGGGACGATGCTACGCATCTTCCCGGGCTACCGGTTCGTGCCTTATGGCGTCACGGTAAGCGGCGGCAGGGGGTCATGCTGAAGTAGGATTGTGGAGAATGACGCATAGCAAAAAGGCGCCTTTAGGGCGCCTTTTTACATTGGTGGGTCGTGCAGGATGACTCGGCTTCGCCTCGCCCTTCGGGCCGTCGCCGCAAGCGGCTCCGTTGTCTCACTACGTGAGACCCGAACCTGCCGCAGGTTCGAATCGTTGAGTTCAACGCATAGCAAAAAGGCGCCTTTAGGGCGCCTTTTTACATTGGTGGGTCGTGCAGGATGACTCGGCTTCGCCTCGCCCTTCGGGCCGTCGCCGCAAGCGGCTCCGTTGTCTCACTACGTGAGACCCGAACCTGCCGCAGGTTCGAATCGTTGAGTTCAACGCATAGCAAAAAGGCGCCTTTAGGGCGCCTTTTTACATTGGTGGGTCGTGCAGGATTCGAACCTGCGACCAATTGATTAAAAGTCAACTGCTC